>DASTPZ010000254.1:0-12875 GCA_035761965.1 Flavisolibacter sp.
CTTTATTGAGTCCATCGGCCCAGCCTATATGCGTTGGCTCTTCATAAGCGCCGCCGACCGATATAATCGATGGATGCGCCGACATGACCTGCTTGATCTCATCATATTTCGTCAGCATGGTATAATCCACCGGCAGCACGATCACCTGGTCCTTGTTGTAACCGAGATCCTTGTTCTGGATAAAGTTGAGCTGCTGAAGAATGATGATGGTCGATGCAATGAGAAAGGCTGAGATCACGAACTGGAAAATGATCAGGGACCGCCTGAGCGTGCCCGAGCCTGTAAGGCGAAGACCGGATTTGAGTATGCCGATAATCCTCCCATTGGACAGAACAATCGAAGGATAAGCGCCGGAAGTAAGGGCTACAAGAATAACCAGGCCCAGAAGCACTGCAATAGCCTGCGGCGTTGCCAGCCATGCAAAACTGAGCTCCCTGCCGGCCACCCTGCTGAAATAAGGAAGCACGAGTGCGCTGAGGGCAAGTGCCAGCAGCAAGGCTACAAGACTAAGAAGAAAAGATTCACAGATGAACTGCAAAAAAACCTGCTTTTTTGCAGCACCCAGTACCTTGCGTATACCAATCTCGGTTGACCGCCCGGCCGATTGGGCTGTACTGAGGTTCGTGTAATTCACGCAGGCTATCAGCAAAATGAGTATGGCTACAGCCGAGAGCACATAAACGTATAAAATATTGCTGTTGGGTTCAAGGCCGTCGAGCTCGGAGTGCAGGTGTACGCTGGTCAATGGCTCGAGATTATACATCGAGTAATCGGATCCCTGCAGGCTCATTTCCTTTTTTACCCGTTCAGCCATCTGATCCCTTCCCTTTGTCTGCATGAAATCCATATGGCTCCTGTCCTTGAGCAGCAGGTAAGTAGTGTAGTTGGCTTCGTTATATTTTTCGGTTTTGGAAGCATTTAAAGAGCTGAAGCTTCCAACAAAATCAAAACGGATCTGTGAGTTTCGTGGCGCATCCTCCGCAACCCCGGTGATCTGGAACTGTTTCTTCTCTCCTACCTTGACGGTTTTACCCACTGGGTCCTGGCCGCCAAAGTATTTCTTTGCCATGCTCTCGGTGATGACGAGCTTATCGGGAGCATCAAGAACTGTTTTCGGATCCCCGCTAAGCAGCCGGAAAGAAAATACATTGAAAAAAGTTTCATCAGCATAGAGGAAATTTTTCTCATCAAACATCTTATCGCCCAGCGTAATTACCCTTGGATACTTCATCAATCGAACAAAGGCCTCAACCTGCGGGAAGGTGCGCTTATATTCGGGTCCTACCTTGGTACCGGTTACCGCCACCTTCTGTACATCCCCCTGGAACCTGTACTCCCAGGTGGTTCTGGCGATCCTGTCTGCATTGGCGTGAAACCTGTCATAGCTAAGCTCATTCCATACATAAATACCGATCAAAATACAGCTTGCCAGCCCTATGGTAAGGCCCAGCAGGTTTATGCCGGCATAAAGCCTGTTCTTGAACAGGTGACGCCAGGCAGTAACAAAATAATTTCTTATCATGGTTGTAGTGTTTGGGCTGTTTGATGAAACCTGTTTGTTCTGCAAAGCCTGAATTCGCCGGGCGGTGCAGCCTAAAGCCGTTACTTCGACCTGTCAGCTGCACTGCTGCTTGCCGAATGCTACTCGTTTCTAAGGTTATCTACGGGGTTGGCAAATGCAGCTCGTACCGATTGAACGCTTACTGTAGCGAGTGCAATCAGAAGAGCTATAGCACCCGCCAGCAGGAAGATCCACCAGCTGATGGATGTCCGGAAAGCAAAATCTTCCAGCCATTTATGCATGGCCCACCATGCAAGCGGCGCCGCAAATACAAAAGAAATAAGCACCAGCTTTATAAAATCCTTCGAAATAAGCTGCACGATGCCTCTTACGTTTGCGCCGAGCACCTTGCGGATACCGATCTCCTTTGTACGCTGCTCAGCCACGAACGCAGCCAATCCAAATAAACCCAGACAGGCGATAAAGATGGCAAGCATAGAAAACACCAGGGCAATCCGGCCTACTCTCCGCTCCGACCGGTACATACTATCAAAAGACTCGTCGAGAAAGCTGTAGCTGAAGGGGAGCCCCGTGGTCATGGAGCGCCATTTGCCCTCTACCTGCCTGAGCAGCGCCGGCAGGTCGGCCGTCTTCACCTTGAAGGAGGCAAGCCCTGTGCTTGCACCAAAAAACAGCGCCAGGGGCCTTACCGGCTGCCTCATGGATTCGTAGTTGAAATCCCTGATGACGCCCACGATTGTAAAAGACCTGACGGTTCCATCACCTTCGTGCTTGTATATCCTTTGTCCGACCGGGTCCTTGTAATCAAGAAATTTTGCAGCCGTTTCGTTGATGATGATGGCAGTGGAGTCGGAGCCGAAAGCGCTTGAAAAATTCCTGCCCTTCAGCAGCTTCATGCCCATGGTAGACAGGTAGTCCTGGTCCACGAACCATGCCTGCATGTTAAAACCGCTGTTCACATCCATCACCGCTTCTTTTGAATAGCTGTTGTCGTTCCTGGCTGAATTGGATACCGGCAGAAATGAGCTCAGGGTGCCGGATAGTACGCCAGGCAGCGCCCTTACCTCGTTCCTGAAGGTTTCGGCTTTGCTTCCCAGTAAATAAGTATCGTTCACCACCATTACCTGGTCGCGCTCAAAGCCAGGGTTGGTGCTGCGTATATAATCGAGCTGACGGTAAATAACGATCGTTGCAATGATCAGGATAATGGAAGTAAAGAACTGAACCACAACCAGTGTGCTTCTAAATCCACTAGCTGCCTTTCCCGCACTGAACTTACCCTTGAGCACAGCGATCGGTTTGAACGAAGAAAGATAAAAAGCAGGATAGCAGCCGGCAAGCAAGCCCACTGCAAAAGGCAGCAGCACCAGCATCAGGAGCAGCCAGGGAGAAGAAAGCTGCCCGACCTTCATGGTCTTGCCGGCCAGGTCGTTGAAGAAGGGCATTACTGCATACAGCAGCCCAAGGGCAAGGATGAAAGAGATAACTGTCATCAGCGTGGATTCGGAAAGAAACTGGAGCACCAGGTTTCTCCTCTCCGTTCCCAGCACTTTCCTGATACCCACCTCACGTGCCCTGCCTGCAGACCTTGCGGTTGTAAGGTTCATGAAGTTGATACAGGCTATCAGCAGGATGGCCAAGGCAACCGCTGAAAAAATGTAGATGTACTGTATGTTTCCCGGGGCGCTCAACTCAAAAGAGCGATCCGACCGCAGATGGAGATCGGTAAGCTTCATCATGGAGTACTTTAGCTTATTGCCCGCCTTCTCAAATTCTGCCATGCTGCCGATCTGCATGAACTGTTTTGCCTGGGGCAGCACATACCTGTCCACATACTCGCCAAACTTGGCCTCCAGGGCCGCCGGATCAGCGCCTTCTTTCAGAAGCAGGTAAGTAAAGAAATTATGACTCACAAATTGTCCCCAGTCGTATTGAACATTCTTCATAGGGAATAGCAGCTGGAGGTCAAAATGTGAGTTCGAAGGAAAATCCTTGATCACGGCTGTTACTTTATATGGCTTACCGGAAAACTCCCTAGTTTCTATAAACTTGCCAAGACATTCCACTGTGCCGAAATATTTGATGGCGGCAGTGGCCGTAAGCACAACCGTATTGGGCTCGTTAAGCGCATACTTGAGATCGCCCGAAATAGGTTCCGCAGTAAATACATCAAAGAAGGTGGAGTCTACATGCGCAAGCTTATCTTCCTTGATATAGCCGTTGCCTTTTTTTAACAGCTTGCTCCCGCTGTTGGAATAGATGCGCGTATATTCCTCTACCTGGGGATAATCCTTACGCAGCATGGGACCCATCATATCGGAGGTTTGCGGAAGGCGAAGGTCATTGCCGCCAAACCGGATATCTGCATGCACCCGGTAAATGCGTTCTGCGTGCTTGTTATGACGATCAAAGCTCAGCTCATCCATCACATAGATCGCGATCAGCAGAAAGCAGCACAACCCTATGGCCAGCCCCGCAATATTGATAAGCGAGAAGGTCTTATTCTTCCAAAGGTTGCGAAAAGCAATTTTGAGATAATTCTTTAGCATAAGCTTGTTTTAGGTTGACCTGCAAACGGATGATCGTGCCTACTCGCTTCGAAGGCTTTTGACAGGTTTGGAAAGAGCGGCACGGGCTGCGTTCATCCAGACCACGGCAAGCGTAAGCAGCATTACGCCCGCGCAGCTGGCAATAAACACCCATATGCTGATGTTGATCCTGTATTCATAATCCTGGAGCCAGTTGTGCAGCAGCCACCAGGCAGCCGGTATGCTGATGATTGCCGCCAGCAGCACCAGCAGGAGAAACTCCCTCGATATCAGGGAAAGCAGCTGAAGGGCAGAAGCACCCAGCACTTTGCGGATGCTGATCTCTTTGAACCTTTTTTCGATGGTAAAGGCTGTAAGGCCTGAAAGCCCCAAACAACAGATAAAGATGGCCAGCCCTGCGAATAAATTGATCAGTCTCCCCATCATATCCTCTGTCTGGAATTTCTGGCTGAACTGTTCATCGATAAAGCCATAGTCGAACGGATAACCCGGGTTATGCTTTTTAAAGATGGCTTCCACCCGGTCAAGCGCCGCCCTTAGCTGAACGCCCTGCTTCAGTCGCAGTATGAAAAAGCCACCGCCCGACCGGTCGGAAAACGTCATCATCGGCATTACGGGTGTAAACGGAGAGTTCATCACGAGATTGTCGGTAACGCCCACCACCCTGTATAGTCTTCGTCCATAGCGCATTTCCTGCCCTACAGGGTCCTTGAGCTGCATCAGGTCGACCGCAGCCTTATTGAGCAGCATGGCATTAGAATCTGCAGGCCCGCCGGTAAAATCCCTTCCCGCCAGGAGCTTTGTACCAACCGTTGCGGCAAAGCCTCCATCTGCCCGCATGGCTGCCATAATGATCTTGCTATCGGCCGGCTTGCCCTTCCAGTCGGGCGCCGGTGTAAAGTTCCATATCTGTGTAAGCGGTGAAGAGGTTCTGGTTACTGCAGCAACGAAGCCGCTCTGCGCCAACTCGTTCTTTATAACATCGGCATTCCGGTTTGCATTGTCGGAAGAAGGGATGGATATCAGGTTCTCCTGGTCATAGCCCAGGTCCCTGTTCTTTACATGCTGCAGCTGTTGGTATACCAGTATGGTTGCGGATATGAGCAGAACCGAGATGGCAAACTGCAGAACCACCAGCACTTTGCGCGGAATGGCCGCCCTTCTTCCGGGAAGAAAGCTTCCCTTGAGCACTTTTACGGGTCTGAAGGAAGATAGATAGAGTGCAGGATAGCTGCCTGCAACGAGCCCCGTAAACACCACAATGCCAGCAGAGACCATCAGGAAAAACGGGTCCGTCCAGTTGAGGCTCAACTGCTTTCCGATCAATTGGTTAAAGGAAGGCAGCAGGATGTAAACAGCGGCAACGGACAGCAAGAATGCCAGCAGGGAGAAGATCAGCGACTCACCAAAAAACTGCAGGAGCAGCTGCCTGCGCCCTGATCCCAGGGTTTTGCGTATGCCTACCTCTTTAGCCCTTTTCTCCGACTTGGCGGTAGACAGGTTCATAAAGTTCACACAGGCGATCAGCAGGATGATGATGGCTACGATGCTGAACAGTTTTACATAGGCGATCATTCCGCCAACATTCTTTCCGTTCCTGAAATCGCTGTACAGCCGCCATTTGTCCATCGGGTGCAGCAGGAACTCGGCCTTGTTGCCATTGTTGCGCGCATAGATGGCTTCGATCTTCTGTTGCAGCTTTTTGATATCGGTTCCTGGCCGCACTTCGATAAAGGCCTGCGTAAAGCAGTTTACCCAATCCGATGAAAGCCGTTTCGTATCGGCATTGGTATAATCGAAAGGCACTATGAAACCGAACTGTATGGTAGAAGAAGGAGGTGGGTCTTTCACAACGCCAGTAACCGTCATGTTAACGGCATTGTCCATTTTGATGGTCTTGCCAATAGGGTCTGAATTGGCAAATAGCGCTTTGGCAGTGGCTTCGGAAATGATGATGGAAGAAGGAGCTGCCAGGGCCGCAGCGGACCTGCCTTTGACGAACTGCCACCTGAAAAGATCAAAATAGCCCGGTGCAACAGTATAGCCCCTGCTTCGTAAAATGGTTTCATTATGGTTCAATACCCTTTCGCGCCCAAAATCGTCTGTAGCGGTATACTTCACCTCGGGCAGTTCACGCTTCATTGCTTCAGCCAATGGAAAGGGAACGGCATCCTCGGTCGTGATCTCGCCGTTAAAATCCCGGTTGACCCTGACCTGGTAAACCTGCGCATGGTTTTGGTGAAAATGGTTCCAGTTCATCTCATCCCATACCCATAGAACAATAAAAATGGTGCTGGTCATGCCAAGGGCAAGCCCCAAAAGATTGGTGATGGAAAATGCTTTGTTCCTGCGGATATTCCTCCAGGCTATTGTCAGGTAGTTTGTTAACATATATTGCTTATGATCGGTTTTGGGATCGCCTTCTCCTTATGTGCTGAAGCTCCTTATACCATGATGTTCTCCAGAACAGTCTGGCCGTCGAGCATGCGGATGATACGGTGGCTGTACCGGGCATCGTGCTCCGAATGTGTCACCATCACGATGGTAGTGCCCTGCTCGTTCAGATCGGTCAGCAGCTGCATTACTTCGTTGCCATTCGAGGAATCGAGGTTGCCGGTGGGCTCATCGGCAAGGATAAGCTTTGGCTTGTTCACAACAGCCCTGGCTACCGCCACGCGCTGCTGCTGGCCGCCTGAAAGCTGCTGGGGATAATGGTTCCGGCGGTGCATGATCTGCATCTTGTCGAGCACTTCCTCCACCCGCTGGCGGCGTTCGGCAGGCTTGATGCCCAGGTAGATCAATGGCAGCTCTACGTTTTCGAAAACCGTAAGCTCGTCAATGAGGTTAAAGCTCTGGAAGACAAAGCCGATGTTGCGTTTCCTGAGCTCCGCCCTCTTGCGTTCGTTGAACCCGGCCACTTCAATGCCATTGAACTGAAAGCTACCGTCGTCAGGATCATCAAGCAGGCCAAGTATGTTGAGCAGGGTGGATTTACCGCATCCCGATGGCCCCATCACAGCTACAAACTCCCCTTCCTTCACTTCGATGGAAAGCTTGTTCAGGGCAACCGTTTCAACATCTTCGGTCCTGTAAATTTTTTCAAGGTCTTTGATTTTTATCATTGTTTTGAATTGTAGATAGATTGATCCGTGTAAACAGGCTGGCGAAAAGAACCCGGCCGGACTGTCCATTCAGCTCTATTTCTTCAACACAAGCTCCTGCATGCTGCCATAATTCTCATAACTCGACACAACCACTTTGTCCCCTGGCTCAAGCCCCTGCAATACCTCGTAGTAATCCGGATTTTGACGTCCCAGCTGCACATCTACCTTGTAAGCTGTTCGTCCATCGCCACTCAGCTTGAATACCCAGTTGCCGCCGGTCTGCTGGTAAAAGCCGCCCTTGGCCAGCAGCAACGCCCTCGTTTCGTCGCTTAGCGCGAGCCTTATCTGGAGGGTTTGTCCGCGGCGGATACTTTCGGGCACCGCGTCAGTAAACTGCATGTCTACCTGGAACCGGCCGCCATTCACCTGGGTATATACTTTCTGTATCTTCAATTTATAGTTCTTTCCGGCAACGGTTGCCTCACCCATCAGGCCCGAAAAAACGCGGGAGATATAATGCTCATCGATATCCACCCTCACCTTGTACCCGCTCATCACATCGATCTGTCCCAGCCTTTCGCCCTTGTTCTTGCTCTGGCCTATTTCTGCGTCAAGCGAAGTAAGCTGCCCGTCAATTGGCGCCCTCACTACGAGGTCTCCCACCTTCTTACGCATCACGTCGAGCGCATTCTGCGAGCCGAGGTAGGACTGTCTTGCCTGCGATACCTGCTGGGCATTGGAAGAAGAATCCTGCCTGAGCAGTTGCGCTGTAAGCTTTTGCTTCTCGAGCTGATATTGGTAGTTGTTTTCAGACTGCCTGAACTCCTGCAGGCCAATGGCCTTCTGCTCATACAGCGTTTTATTCAGCTCGTAGATCCGCCTCGCTTCCTTGAGCTGGCTTTCCACGTCTGTCATCTGGTTCAGCTTATTGACAGTATTCTGCTGTGCCGCATTGCGCGAAATCTGCATTTGCGTGAGCAGGTTGTAGACGGAGGTCTGCTGGTTAACAAGGCTTAGCTCTATATCTGTATTGGAGAGACGCAGTATGGGCTGTCCCTTGCTTACCATGGCGCCATCCTCGACGAATTTCTCCTCTACCCTTCCGCCTTCTACAGCATCGAGGTAAATGGTGGTTACCGGCAGCACCACCCCATTCACCGGAATGAATTCCTGGAACGGGCCCTTTTTTACCTCGCTGATGGTAATACGCTCGGCATCCACGTTCAGCTTGGCTTTTCCCGATGTAAAATAAATACTGCCCGCTACCAGCAGCGCCAGCCCGGCCACACCGGCTATTGTCAACAGTCTTTTCCTGTTCCAGGTCTTTTTTTCAATTTGTCTATCCACGGTCTTTGAATTTGAAGGGCCCATTGGCAATCCTGCTGCGCCCCGGTATACATGCAGAAGCTTCCGTTCTGCAATGAAATCCAGTGCCAATATTTGCACATCATGAAAATCAAACAGTTGTGTTGGCAAACAAATCGCAGGATGCGCGATTACGGACAAACACTGTCCGGTTTTGATACAACTATAATAGAAGCGTCAGTGTGGCGGGTTCATTTTCAAAACTTTGCATTGATGGCATAGTTGTAGATTCGCCGGGAAGGAGAAAGCCGGTCAATGCCGGCCGTTTGCTAACAGAGTCCCCAAAAACTATGTCTCTAAAAAATGCATCCATACTGGTGATCGATGACGATGTTGACGTGCTCACTGCTGTACGCCTGCTGCTGAAGCCCGAGGTAAAGGAGATTCTCACGGAGAAGAACCCGGAGAACCTGAGGTCCATTCTTTCGAAGCAGGATTTTGATGTGATCCTGCTTGACATGAATTTCAACAGCTCTATCAATACAGGCAATGAAGGCATATTCTGGCTGAAGAAGATCCGTGAATTCAAATCGGAAGCGAGCGTGATCATGATCACAGCCTATGGCGATATCGATCTTGCCATCCGCTCGCTAAAGGAAGGGGCTTTCGATTTTGTGGTAAAGCCCTGGCATAACGAAAAGCTGCTGACCACCATCCGGGAGGCAATCCGCCGCAAAGAGAACAAGGGTTCACCGGTACTGCCGGGATCCACCATTTTTGAAACCGAATTGCTGGGCAGGTCGGAAGTGATGCAGGATATTTTCTATAAGATCCAAAAGATCGCTCCTACCGATGCCAATATCCTCATTCTCGGCGAAAACGGAACCGGCAAGGAGCTTATCGCCAAGGCCATTCATCATTTCTCGCTCAGGGCGACCAAACCCTTTGTGAAGGTGGATGTAGGCGCGCTCACCGAATCGCTCTTTGAAAGCGAATTGTTCGGGCACAAAAAAGGGGCTTTTACCGATGCCCGCGAAGACAGGGCGGGCCGGTTTGAAGCTGCGCACACAGGAACGCTTTTTCTCGACGAGATCGGCAACATCTCCCTTCACCAGCAAGCAAAGCTCCTGAGCGTACTGCAGAACAGGCAGGTAACGAGGCTGGGCACCAATGAGCCCTTTCCCATCGATATCAGGCTTATCTGTGCCACCAATATTCCCCTGCAGGAGCTGGCTAATGAAAGCAGGTTTCGCAAAGATCTGATTTACCGCATCAATACGGTGGAGATCGTGGTTCCGCCACTCCGCAAAAGGGAGGCCGATATACTGCTGCTTGCGAGGCATTACTGCAATATTTACAGCAATAAATATTTTAAGCCCCTGCCAGAGCTGGATAGATCTGCGATAGACAAGCTGCAATCCTACCATTATCCTGGCAATGTAAGGGAGTTGCAGTATACCATCGAAAGGGCAGTGATCATGTCCGAAGGCAGCTTGCTGTCGGCTCGGGATATTATCTTCTCCCCGATCGAGTCGGCGCCGCCGGTGGCAGAGGAAACGCATCAGACCAACCTCAGTGCTGTAGAAAAAAATACCATCCTGCGGGTGATAGAAAAGAACAATGGAAATATTTCGAAGGCTGCCAAGGAGCTGGGTATTACCCGCACAGCCCTTTACAGGCGATTAAGCAAATATGATATTTAAAAACTTTCAATGGCGGCTGCTCCTGAGAACAGGACTGCTGTTCATAACGCTCACTGTCTCTGCTTTTCTCCTGGTAAAGCAATGGCCACTTTACCTGGCCCTGCTTTCCCCGTTGATTTTTTACCAGCTGATCGAGCTGGTACGCTTCCAGAAGAAAACGCACGACGAGCTTAACGAGTTTGTGGAATCGGTGCACTACCGGGATTTTTCAAGGTATTTCGATGTAAAGCATGCCTCTGCCGATATACAGCCGCTGCGTAAAGGTTTTAATGAGATCAACAGTACTTTCAAGATCATCAGCAAGGAAAAGGAAACCCAGTACCAATACCTTCAGAAGATACTGGAGCTGGTCGATACGGGCATCCTTTCTTATGAGATCACCAGCGGTGAGGTGGTA
Organism: Flavisolibacter sp.; assembly: GCA_035761965.1. Taxonomy (GTDB): domain Bacteria; phylum Bacteroidota; class Bacteroidia; order Chitinophagales; family Chitinophagaceae; genus Flavisolibacter. Next base: position 10,581 of record DASTPZ010000254.1, read on the forward strand.
TGGATGAACGAATCGCTCAAACGCATGATGCAGCTTCCTTATCTCAAGACCATTCACTCGCTGTCGAGGAGAGACAAGGCTTTATATGATGAGATCATCCTGCTGCAGCCCGGAGAGAACCGGGTGGCAACCGCACACCTCGAGCGCTCTTTTTTTAAGGTGCTCATATCGGCAACAGCCTTTCATACCGGTGAAAAAAAATACAAGCTCATCGCCTTTCAAAATGTGAACGAAGCGCTCGACGAGACCGAATCGAGGGCCTGGCAAAAGCTCCTGAGCGTTATGACCCATGAGATCATGAACTCGGTAGCGCCCATTTCTTCGCTGGCCGATACGCTCAAGAACAGGCTGCAGCAATCGGTTGCTGCTCCCGGCGATGCCGTAGCTATCGAAGACCTGGAGATCGGTATTGAAACGATCAAAAGGCGAAGCGAGGGTCTTTTAAAATTTGCAGAAACCTACCGCAACCTTAATAAGATCACCACGCTGAACCTGAAAAAGCTCTATGTGCGTGAGCTTTTCGCCAACCTGCACCAGCTGATGCAGCCAACTTTTGAGCAGAAAAAAATCGAGCTCGAGATCATACTCCGTGATACTGATCTTTCTTTTGAAGCCGATCCCAGCCTCATTGAACAGGTGCTCATCAACCTTATTGTAAATGCAATGGAAGCCGTTAAAGACCAGGAGAACGCCCGCATCGTGCTCTCGGCCGATGCCGCCCATCCCCGGAAGGTGGTGCTTAAAGTGGCCGATAATGGCTCGGGCATGCCCGAGGAGCTGCTCGATAAGATCTTCATCCCGTTCTTCAGCACCAAGAAAAGCGGCAGCGGCATAGGCCTGAGCCTTTGCAAACAGATCGTTATGCTGCACAAGGGTAATATCCAGGTGCAATCGGTAGAGGGCAAGGGAAGCATTTTTATGCTGCAGTTTGGCTAGACCGGGATACCGAACAAATACTCGTTGCTTAACCGATGATGATATGATGCCCTCCCGGATTCCCTCCTACTGCTTTTCTATTGATTCGGTTATACCAGGCAGGGGAATTTTTAAAAAAATGGGCTTTTGACCGAGTTTTTACCGCCTTTTTGCTGCTATTTTCCTTGTTTCCTGTTAACTTCCATATTGGGTATCCTGCCTGGATAGAGAAAGCGCGGTCTTTTCATGCAAAAACCGTTGCCCTGAAAGACAGTTTAACCGCTGAAAACTCATGCGCATGCAAATGAATGGTGAAGACAACGCTATCCGGCTTCCTAAAACAAAGATTGCGAGGCATCATGAACCGGAAGATGGTGTAGAGCAAAACAGACCGGGCAGCCGGCGCAGAAAAGGGCCTGGCCATATTAAGGTGAGCGCGGTGCTCATCTGCTTTAATGAAGCCGCGAGGATCGGCAAAACTCTTTCCCAGCTCTGGTGGTGCGACGAGATCATCGTGATCGACAGCGGCAGCTCTGATGCCACAGTGCCCATCTGCCGCGAATTCGGCTGTAAGGTTTTTACACATCCCTTTACCGGTTTTGGAGAACAAAAAAAATATGGCGTGTCGAAGGCTGCAAACGATTGGATCCTTTGTCCCGATGCAGACGAAGTGCTGACAGACGAACTCATAGAAGAGATCAGGAATGAGCTTAATCAGCCTAAGGTTGAATTTGGCGCCTTTATGGTCCCGAGGAACCTGGTGTTCATGAACAAAACCTTTGCTTATGGCAAGGAAACCGGTTCTTACGTGGTAAGGCTATTCAACAAAAAACTCGGCAACTGGGATGGAGCGGTAGTGCACGAAACGGTTGTTGTTGACGGACCGGTAAAAAAACTGCGTAATAAGATTTTGCATTATAGTTACCAGGACTATGGCCAGTTCATGAACAAGATCAATCTCTATTCTACGCTGGCGGCCAGAAAGCTGCTGCAGCGCGGATCAAGGAAAAGCAGGCTGATGGTGATCCTGGCCATACCCTTCAATTTCTTCAGGTACTATGTGCTCGACAGGAATTTTCTCAATGGATACAGGGGCTTTGCCTGGGCGGTTCTTAATACGTGCTATCATTTTGTAAAATACCTGAAGCTTGAAGAATTGAGGTCGAAATCTCCGGGAAAGTAGGCCAGAGCTTTCCAGAAGCAGCCATTGACTTAAAAAAAGAGTCAGGCAACCGTAGCCTGCTCCGTCTCGTTTATAACTGAAACTATGCCGACGTGGATGTAAAACATGATATACTGGCTGCACTTTCCTACGCTGATCTTTTCGAATATCCGCTTACCCAGGCAGAGATCTTTCAAAACCTTCCGCACGCTTGTTCC
>DASTPZ010000255.1:0-26027 GCA_035761965.1 Flavisolibacter sp.
ATTTATTCCATGGCGGATCCCATGTAACCGATACATATACATCGTTCACACCTTCAATAAGCCTCACCTTCTGATCCACTTCGACCGGAAGGGACTGTGCCGCCGGGCAGCCCGGTGCGGTGAGTGTCATAACGATCTGCACATTGTTTACAGGCAGTACCGCTACCTCGTAGATCAATCCCAGCTCGTAAATGCTCACGGGTATCTCCGGGTCATAAATGGTTTGAAGACAGGCGATCACTTTTTCTTTCAAGGCTTCTGTATTCATCTGATTAACCAGCGTTTTTTATTTTGTAGGCAAGCGCATAGTTTTTCATTTGCTTGACCATGGAAAGCAGGCCATTGGAGCGGGTCTGCGCCAAGTGGGTCATCATGCCTATATCCCTGATAAAATCAAGGCGGGTGTTTACAATATCATCCGGCGACTGTCCTGAAAGCACCCTGATCAGCATGCTGATCAGACCCTTCACGATCACAGCATCGCTTTCTGCTTTGTAGAATACTTTGCCATCCCTGTAGTCTGCAACCAGCCATACGGTAGACTGACAGCCCTTCACTTTATTTTCTTCCTTCCTGAACTCCTCTTCAAGCGGCGGAAGCTTTTTGCCGAGGTCAATTATATATTCATACTTTTCGTCCCAGGCGTCGAACAATGAAAACTCGTCTACGATCTCCTTTTCTATTTCTTCTATGGATGGATGTGTTCCCATGGTTTATGAAAGGATTTTTACGGCTCTTTCAAGACCCTTCATCAATGCATCGATCTCTTCTCTTGTATTATAAGCGGCAAAAGAGGCCCTGGTCGTACCTGGCACCCCAAAACAATTCATCAGGGGCTGGGCGCAATGATGTCCCGTGCGCACTGCAATGCCGCGGTTGTCGAGCAGGATGCCCAGGTCCTGGGGATGGATCTTGTCGATCACAAACGATACGAGGCTCACTTTTTCTTCTACCCTGCCTAGTATTTTCAACCCCTGCACCTGCTCCAACCTCTCTGTTGCATAAGCCAGCAGATCGTTCTCGTGCTGTCTTATTTTATCCTTGCCAAGCTGCGTCGTAAAATCCAATGCTGCCTTGAAGGCGATGGCATCGGCAATATTCGGGGTACCCGCTTCAAATTTGTAAGGCAGGTCGTTATAACTGAACGTTTGAAAACAAACCTCCCTGATCATCTCTCCGCCTCCCTGGTAAGGAGGCATATCCTCCAACAGTGACCGCCTGCCATAAAGCACACCGATGCCGGTAGGCCCATAGAGCTTGTGGGCGGAAAAAGCGAAGAAATCGCAATCGAGGTCCTGTACATCGATATCGAGGTGAACGGAAGACTGGGCCCCGTCGACCATCACCACCGCGCCGGCAGCGTGCGCCAGGGTTATGATCTTTTTTACCGGGTTGATCACACCCAGGGCATTTGAAGCATGTGAGATGGAAACAAGCTTTGTGCGCTTACTTAGCAGCCGTTCAAACTCATCGATCAAAAGGCGTCCCTCGCTGTCGATAGGGATGACTTTCAATACTGCCCCTTTCTCCTTGCATAGCATATGCCAGGGTACAATATTGGAATGGTGCTCGAGCGAAGAGATAATGATCTCATCGCCTTCCCCGATATTTTTCCTTCCCCAGGTTTGGGCAACCAAGTTGATGCCTTCGGTAGTGCCACGGGTAAAGACCACCTCTTCCCTCGATGGCGCATTGATGTATTGTACAAGCGTGTCACGGGTAGCTTCAAAAGCAGCGGTAGCCTCTTCCGCAAGGGTGTGAATGCCGCGGTGAATGTTTGCATTGTAACCCGAGTAATAATCCGTCAGGGCATCGATCACCGCTTTTGGCTTTTGAGCCGTAGCGGCATTATCGAGATAGACGAGCGGGTAGCCCTTAACCTCACGCTGGAGCACAGGGAATTGCCTGCGGACCTCCTGCACATCAAAGCTGTTCTTTATAGCTGCGCTTACCGTTGTCATAATTAAAATTCTAATTGTTCAGCCACGAGGGCCTCAACATATTGCCTGATGGGCCCTTGCCCAATACGTTCCAGGATATCGCCTGCAAAAGCCTGTACCAGCAGGGCACGCGCCACCTTTTCATCAATGCCTCGTGAACGGAGGTAAAAAAGACCTTCCATATCCAGCTGGCCTACCGTACAGCCGTGTGAGCATTTTACATCGTCGGCAAAGATCTCAAGCTGTGGCTTTGTATTTACCGAAGCTGATTCAGAGAGCAGGATATTCTTATTCGACTGGAAAGCATTTGTCTTTTGCGCCTGCTGGTGAACAAAGATCTTGCCGTTGAAAACAGCAGCCGAGTGACCATCCGCAATTCCTTTGTAGAGTTCATTGCTCATACAGTTGGGTTTTACATGGCTCACCAGGGTATGATTGTCGACATGGCCTTCGCCCTTCATGAAGTAAAGCCCATAGAGATGCGCCTCGCAATGCTCCGCCTCGAGAGAGATGTTCAGGTTGTTCCGAACGATACCGCCGTTCAATGAAACCGTCACGGTGTGAACAAAGCTCTTTCCCACCTGGCGAAAATGTGTGGTATTGACCTGGCTTGCCTGCTGTGCGTCGTTCTGGATTTTGTAATACCATACGGCTGCATCCTTCTCCACTACGACCTCGGTTACCTGGTTGGTCAGGGATGGCGCTTCGCCAAGACTGATATGGGTCTCGGTGAACTGCACCTGAGCGCGCTCTTCAACATAAATAAGACTGCGGGGCTGCGCAAGCACATGGCCCTGACCTGTAACATGATAGATGTAAACAGGATTCTCTTCGGCACCTGCTTTTTTGATATGAAGAAAAACGCCCTGGTGCAGGAAAGCAGTATTGAGTGCATGAATGCCATCCTTTATGTAACGGCCGCTGCAACCCAGGTGGGTCGATACTATATCAGCATAACCGGCTTCACCTGCTTCCTCCAGCGGAAGCACAACAATACCAGAAGACCTGATGACCGAAAGCGAGGCGTTATAAATACCATTTATGAACACCAGCTCACTCGCCTTCTCCCAGCCAGGAAGCCGGTGAGCATCCAGGTGCTCCCTGGAGAGCATAATATCACCTGGAAGCTGGAGACCTTCATTGAACAGGCTGCCTATGCGTGTATATTTCCACTCTTCATTTCTTGTTGTTGGTATGCCCATGGCACTGAACTCCTGGAACGCCTGCTGCTCTATAAGCCTGAGCTTACCGGCCTTCCTGCCTGATTGCAGTGTGTCAAACCTCTCCCTGATCGTATCTATTGTGTTCATGCATTCTCTTTAACAGCGGTATGCGCCCTATGCAAGGGCTTCATCCACCTCGTTCTTGATAAAATCATAGCCTCTTTCTTCGAGCTCCAGTGCCAGTTCCTTAGTGCCGGATTTGACGATCCTGCCCTTATAAAGCACATGCACAAAATCAGGAACGATATAATCAAGCAGGCGCTGGTAATGCGTAACCATCAGCACTGCATTGTCCTTGTTCCTGAGCTTGTTCACACCATTGGCCACGATCCTGATCGCATCGATATCAAGCCCTGAATCCGTTTCATCTAGGATAGCCAGCTTTGGTTCCAGCATGGCCATCTGGAATATCTCGTTCCGCTTTTTTTCACCACCGGAAAAACCTTCGTTCAAAGGACGGCTCAGCAGCGATTGATCGATGCTCATCAGTGCCATCTTTTCTTTCATAAGCCGGAGGAACTGAACAGCATCCAGGGGCTCCTGCCCGCGGTATTTTCTTACCTCGTTCACGGCGGTCTTAATGAAATTGGTGGTGGTAAGCCCGGCTATCTCGATCGGATACTGGAAAGCCAGGAACAAACCTTCACCAGCCCTTTTTTCGGGCGCAAGCGAGAGAAGGTCCTTACCCCAGAAATCAACTGACCCGCCGGTCACCTCATAATCTTCCCTGCCCGCGAGCACAGAGGCTAGCGTACTTTTTCCAGAACCGTTGGGGCCCATAATAGCATGCACCTCCCCTGGTCTTACCTCGAGGTTGATGCCTTTTAAGATCTTCTTTCCTTCAATGCCTGCTTGCAGGTCTGTTATCGTTAACATCTTTTCTGTTTTTGTATTGATCATGTCCTGTTTTGCACCTGGCCGGTCGGCGCGGCGGGCATTAGCCCACGCTTCCCTCCAGGCTGATGGCCAGGAGCTTTTGGGCTTCAACGGCAAATTCCATAGGCAGCTGGTTCATCACTTCCTTGGCAAAGCCATTGATAATGAGCGCCACGGCTGTCTCTGTATCAATGCCACGCTGGTTGCAATAAAAGATCTGGTCTTCGCCTATTTTAGAAGTAGTGGCCTCATGCTCCACGATTGCGGTGTTGTTCTTTACTTCGATATAGGGAAAGGTGTGGGCACCGCACTGGTCGCCCAGCAACAGGGAGTCGCACTGGGAAAAATTCCTTGCGTTGGAAGCTCCTTTGGCTACCTGTACCAGTCCCCTGTAGCTATTGTTGCTGCGACCAGCCGAAATTCCCTTGGACACGATACGGCTTTTGGTGTTTTTGCCGATGTGCATCATCTTGGTACCGGTATCGGCCTGCTGGCGGTTATTGGTAACCGCCACCGAATAAAACTCACCGGTTGAATTGTCACCCTTTAAGATGACGCTAGGGTATTTCCAGGTGATGGAAGATCCTGTTTCCACCTGGGTCCAGGATATCTTCGAATTGACCCCCTTGCAGATTCCCCGCTTGGTCACGAAATTATAAATGCCGCCACGTCCTTCCTTATCGCCGGGATACCAGTTCTGAACCGTAGAGTATTTGATCTCGGCATCATCCAGGGCTACCAGCTCTACCACTGCCGCATGCAGCTGATTCTCATCGCGCATTGGCGCCGTACATCCTTCGAGATAGCTTACATAACTGCCTTCCTCGGCTACGATGAGGGTGCGCTCGAATTGCCCCGTATTTTCAGCATTGATGCGGAAATAGGTAGAAAGCTCCATGGGACTTCTCACTCCCTTGGGTATATAACAAAACGAGCCGTCGCTGAAAACGGCAGCATTCAAAGCAGCAAAATAATTATCGGTGATGGGCACGACCGATCCCAGGTATTTTTTTACCAGCTCTGGGTGCTCCTTTACCGCTTCGCTCATTGAGCAGAAGATGATGCCAAGCTCAGCCAATTGTTCCTTGAAGGTTGTGCCTATAGATACACTGTCGATTACTGCATCCACAGCTACACCGGTAAGGCGCTTCTGCTCATCCAGCGATATACCCAGCTTTTCAAAAGTGCGGCGCAGCTCAGGATCGATCTGGTCGAGGCTTTCCGGCCTCAGTTTCTGTTTTGGGGCAGAATAGTAGATAATATCCTGGTAATCAATAGGACCATACGTGACATTGGGCCATTTTGGCTCTTCCATCTTCAGCCAGTGACGATATGCTTTGAGTCTCCATTCAAGCATCCATTCGGGCTCATTTTTCTTTGCGGAAATAAACCTCACGATGTCCTCGTTCAGGCCCTTGGGTGCTTCATCGGCTTCGATATTGGTAACAAATCCATATTTATACTCACCTTGTACAGCCCTTTCAATCGTACTGAGATCATCGTCGACCACAGTATTTTCAGGCTGAGCCAATTCTGTTTTCATACTGCAAAATTACTGGTATTTATACTTTAAAGTAGAAACAGTGCCTATCCTTAGCCTCTACAAGCCCTTGAAAGGTCAATATTAACAGTCCTTAAATAGCGACTGGTACCCGCCGGGCATGAAAAAGACCGGGGGAATTCCCGGTCTTGATTTTTACCTAGGCGGAACGAAAATCTGCCTCAGCTGGTCTATAAGCACCCCATTTCCGCTCACGCTGATGCTGCTGATCTTTTCGGCGATCTTCTCCACGTACTCCATTTCCTTGAGCTTCCACAGCATCTGGTTGTCTTCCATCAACTTTGCCGTGTTCAGCAGGCTCCTGGTGCTTGCTGTTTCTTCCCTCCTGGCGATGGAATTTGCCTGCGCCTTTTTCTCCGCCACCAGCACACTGTTCATAATCTCCCGAACATCGCCGGGCAGGATGATGTCCCTGATACCAAAGCCGAGCACTTCAACACCAAGGTCCTTTGCCCTTTCATTGACCGCCCGGAGGATCAGGGGACCCATGGTCTCCTTCCGCTCAAGCAACTCATCGAGGGTAAGCATGCCGATGTTTTCCCTCAGCGCCAGTTGAAAATTGGTATAGAGTTGCCGCTCGTAATCCTTATTCCGGAGAACGGCCTTTTCCGCATCAACGACCAGGTAGTTGGCAAAAGCGTTCACCCTGAGTGCGGCCTTATCACGCGTCAGTATTTCCTGGCCATTGATCTCGGCCTGCAGCTGCCGGGTATCCACCCTTGAAACGTGCACGGGGATGTTGTTCTTCCACCAGTAGTGGGTACCGGGTCCCAGGGGACCGGCAAAGCTGCCATCCACGAACAGCAGGGCCTTTTCATAGCTTTCCACAATTACCTTCCGCACGTATGGAGCCAATACCGGACCCTCGAGCAGGGCTTTTTCCACCGGCTCGGTTATATCGATCTTGCCGATATCGGCCCGTACGAATTCGTACCGGATAAGTCCTTTCCAGAAGATGTACCTGCCCGCAGACACCACCTCTCTTAAAAGCCCATCGGCATATACGAGCACGATCTCTGTTGCACCTGCTTCCACCAGGTAGATCTCGCCGGCCAGCCTTGCATCCTGCAGCATATGGCTCATCGCGGCAGGTGCCGGAAAGCCGAAGGCCCGGTTATACACATGAACTTTTGATGCGGGCCAGAGCCAGTACACTCCCTCGTTCAGGAACCTTTTGTACTGCCCATGTTCAAAGACAAGGCCTGCCTCGTCTTTGTTGATTCTTACCTTTCTCATATTGCCTTGTTTTGTTCTTTAGTTAAAAACGGTTTTTGTCCTGCCATTCCCCGAATACGGGAACAGGACGCCAGCGCCTTGGTCATGCCAGTTCACCGTGTCTATTGCTCGAGGGAAATAAACAACCGAAGTGGCATGCGGCCGGTGCTGCTCATGGCTGTTCGCTGGCATTCAACGAACTGCAGGCGGTAAGCCCGCGGGCAGGACAAGCCGTTTTGCGACCTTTTAAGGAAGGGGCCTCTTCCGGATCAAGCATCCTAAGTGCTTTGCATTGAGCCACTCTGCCATCCGCCTGAGCGGAGTGGGATTCGAACCCACGGATGATCTGCTACTCTACCACTTGAGCTATCCGCCATTTGGCGGAGAAGGACTCGAACCTTCAACACGCAGGGTTGTGGGAAAGCCACATCAAAGAACAACAGCATACAGTCGGCTACTGCCGCTGCACTGTAGGGCCGTACAGAAACCCCAACCTGGTTTGCCTTGCTGCCGGTCTTTCCCATCTTCCCGTAAGGGAAGCTTTTTCGCCGGCCCACCTGCCGGCTATGCGTTCATCTGCTTCCACCAGTTCTATGCTTGCCTCTCACCCTGGCTCCGGGGCGGGGACACGAGCTTATCCAGCTGCATAAAAACAAAGCGTACAAGCAGTATTACCAATAAGAATTTCATACTGTTTACTTTTTTTGTTTAAATCGACGGGCAAAAACAAGAAGCCCGGTCTATATGACCGGGCTTCTTGTTTTTGCATCAAATGCAAAATCAGCTATCACCCGGTTCGTTGCCTGAATTTGGTTCTCCACTGCTTATGGCAAAGCCACTCCCTGAACAGCGACTGTTCCAAAACAGCTGATCTGCAGCTGTAAAACTGGCCGCCCCCAGGCCTTTCAGGCTAATCATTGACGTTATACTTAAATTATCTATTCCTTTCAGCGACTCCATACAAGTTGGATAAGTTTTGCATTTAACTATTGAACTGCAAGCGGCTTAGCACATCAGTGTTTTTCTTCCTCTTTATTGATGTTTTTCACATGGCTTTGCCTTTTTGGAAAGCTAGTTTTGTGTAATTGATATATCGATGTGATGACCTTCGGGCATCTGCCTGAGAATTAGAATTAGCTGCACGGTCTGGCTGTTGCTTAAAAGGGAGAAGGCATGTTACTGAGTGTTCATTGGCAGGCTTTACCCCATATAGGCGTACGCAACAGGAAACAATGGTGGTTGGAAGGCGGGGGAGGGAGGGCCCCGCAGGGGAATGGGCCAGCTTCAAAGTCTCAAAAACATGCTTTCCCTCAAATCCACCCCCTCACCTTTGAAAAGCTCACCTCCTTGGCACTTCACATTCCACGCCAAAACACTCACGAGCAATATCTCCTCCGCAGTCAACAACCTTTTTACACACCCGCATCATTACTCCCAACTCGCATATGCTTACCCGTTTGTTCCTTTCTGTGCTTTTTCACAACACGTATTGATGACCATTACCGAAATTCCAATCGAGTGAACCCGCGAGCTTTACCGATCCTCAAAGCCTATACAGAGCCTCGCTGTTCTTCCGTGACCTGACCAACAAAAATAAAAAGCCCCGCTTCGAAGCGGGGCCTGCATATTAAGTTTTGGTTTGAAAACTATTTCGATAGAACCCACGCCCCGCAAACAACACAGCCAATAAAGCCTGTGCTTATTTTGCTTTCCGTATGTAGATTAAACTTTGGCATGAGTTCAAATATTTTGCGTTGCAAATATAGTGATACCGATTGCATCGGATCAAAAAAATCCTCATAAATATTTTTGCAGCAATACTGCAAAACAGATATCGCATATGAAGTATTGAGTCCATTGCACAAGATTTCTACAGCCTACTTAAAATTGACTCTTTGCCTTTGCCATTCACAGCAAGTTCATGCCGGTATGTTCTTATATACATAGATTATCCGTCTGCTATGAAATGATGGAGTCCTTATCGCTAGCAGCAGCTTTTGTTACAATAGCATTCAGAACAACCTTCCCTGCTCACCCGGGCGCCTGAACCGGCTGCAGTCGAGACCCAGCCTTTCGTGCTGCAAGCCGTATTTCTTCGTGTAAGTATGATACTGCTGCCCTATCATCTTTGCCAGGTTCCCCTCTCCACGCATTCTTACGCCCCAGCGGCTGTCGTTTACCTTTCCGTCGTGACTGTCTTCGATCATATGCCAGACCTTATCCGCACGGTCAGGAAAATTTTTATAAAGCCAATCGTGGAAAAGAAGCTTGATAGCGCCGTTCAGCCGGATGAAGGTATAGGCGGAAAAGCTTGCACCTGCCTCACTGGCAGCTTTAATGATGGAAGGCAGCTCATGATCGTTCAGTCCCGGTATCATTGGACCAAGCATCACACCCATCGGGATACCGGCATTACTCATCTCCTCGATCGTACGCAGGCGCTGCTTTCCCGTAGTAGTACGGGGCTCCATCACCCTGCGCAGGTCTTCATTAAAAGAAGTGATGGACACCAGCACCGATACCAGGCGCCTCGAAGCCATATCCCTCAACAGGTCCTTATCGCGCAGGACGCCTGCGTTCTTTGTAATGATACCAACCGGCTGGTTGAACTCATTGCATACTTCAAGCAACCCACGCGTAAGCCTGAACTTTTTTTCCGCCGGCTGATAGCAGTCTGTATTCCCGCTAAGCCCTATCGGCACACATTCCCATTTTGGATTCATCAAAAATTTACGCAGCAGCTGCGGCGCGTTGTTCTTGACGAGTATCTTGGTCTCGAAATCCACACCCGCGCTATACCCCCAATACTCAAATGAATTCCTGGCATAGCAGTAGATGCAGCCATGCTCGCAACCCTGGTAAGGGTTCATGCTATACCACATGCCTACATCGGGACTGTCCACTTTATTTACAATGCTTTTTGGAAACACATGGATATGCTGAGTGCGTATGTCTGCCTCAACCCATTCGTCGATTCCCTCTATATGCTCCCTGGTAATTTCATTTTTCAGGAAGCGGTTCTTTGTGTTTATCTGGGCGCCCCTGCCCTTCTTATAGGTATCTGCAGTTTGATCACCGGTTTGCTCTTCCATCGTATATAGCTTTTACAAAACATGAATCTCAACAGAACAAACTGCCCTGTATAGTCGTAACCGGCAGGTTCTGAAAATCAAAACGGCCTGCTATCTGGTATTTTCCTTTTTCTCCGGCAGGGCGCTTGAGCAGGAGCATGCTGTCTGCAATGAAACGCGAGGTGAACTGGCGGTGAGAATATTCAAGCCATCCCTGCTCATACTGCCAGGGCTTGAGCTTTCTGCTGATCGTAAGATGAGGCTCGTCGATAAAATGCGGCTTGTGCTCGCTGTTCAGCTTCATCAGCCGCTGGGCCGTGCGCAGTTCAGCCACTAGCCCCTGCACCGGCAGCTTGGTGGCTACATTGATAAAGATCGTGTGAGAGGGAAAGCTGCCATAGTCCTTCAGCTCTATTTTGAAAGGAGTTACACCCATGGCGATCGAATGCAGTCTTTGCATCAGCCGCTCTTCCATCAGGCTCCAATTGACAAAGTTCACAAGGGTAAGATGGGGCCTGGCCCTGGCAAAAGGAGCTTTGTAATTCTTCGCAAATTCTTCTTTAATGTTAAGGATGCGAATACAGAGATCCTCGTGCGGTGCAAGCACCAGCAAGTACTCGTTGATTTTATAACCCGGCATGGGCGAGGTAAAGGGTTGCATAAAAAAGCATTTGGTTGGTTATGATCGGCCCTACCAAATTACTAAATTTTTTAGTAAACTGAAATTTAGTTTTTCCCCCGCTGAGAAAGCTGTACCAATCATCGGTTACCCGCTTCCTGTGTGAGTAAGGCAGATGGTTTGTAATGCGCTTGCCGGCGGGACAATTGCTCCAGGAGCTTCCACACATTTCTGAGGCCGATCTTCTCAGCCCATTCAAAAGGTCCGTAAGGATAGTTGGTTCCCAGCTTCATAGCTGTATCGATAGCAGCCCTGGTGCTTACGCCTTCTTCGATGGCCAGGTAGGCTTCGTTGATGATCATGCTGACCACGCGCGGCGTCACAAACCCGGGCTCGTCTGGCAGCCATTCGACCTGGCGGCCGAATAGGGAAAGCACTGCTTCCGCCATAGGCTTCCTGTCTTCTTCCATGATGGCTGCTTCCACTACAGAGCCCTCGAGCAGTCCCGGCCACCCATTGAAGCGAACGAAGCCTGGGCTGCTTTCCTGCAAACTGTTGACAACACTGTTGACAAGCACAAGCTTATCCGGTGTGCCAAGCAGACTCAACCTCTCAGGCGTGCACTCGAACAGCAGGTCGATCCAGGCGGCTGCATCCGGGTATTGCAAAAATTGCTCGGGAACATCGATCCATACGATTTCCGTATCCTCGACCGGCTGTTTCGGCATAAATGCCTGCCTGGAAGTATCATTGGCCAGTACTACGATTTGCATGCCGCGAAATACCTCAATTATCGCGAATCCAGCAAATCGGCAAGACGGCTGTACACCTAAATTAAATTTGATAAGTCGGTTGAAATACTGTAATTCGTGTTATGGAAAAAAGAGTGATCAATACAAAGAATGCACCTGCCCCGATCGGTCCTTACAACCAGGCAATAGTGGTGAATGGCACTGCTTATATATCAGGACAGATATGCATTGATGCGGCTACAGGCAACCTCAAGAACCGCGATATACAGGAAGAAACCCACCAGGTAATGCAAAACCTGAAATCGATATTGTCAGAAGCCGGCATGAACTTCAGCCATGCAGTAAAGACAACCATCTTTATTACCGATATGAACCGCTTTGGCGAGATCAACGAGATCTATGGAAAATATTTCGATGGCGAGTTCCCTGCCAGGGAAACAGTGCAGGTATCTGCGCTTCCGAAATTCGTGAACGTGGAGATCAGCATGATCGCTGTGAAATGATCATTCACTATTCTTTAATCCTTATTCCTGATCGAACGTATGCGGCAGTTCCCTGTTTCCCTGCTTATGCTTCTGCTCGGACCTTTTACCGGTGCGCAGACACTTTCCACTCCCGACAAGATCTATGGCGAGCTGTTTACGGATGTGCAGATGGGCCGGATCTTTCCTGACAACAAGACCTTTGCTGATTGCATACCGCGCAGGGATCCCAAAGAGATCCTGAAAGCCTACCGGGCCATAAAGGCCAATCCCGGCATCCGTTTCAGCCTCAGGCTTTTTATAGAAGAGCACTTCATCATACCCGATTCGTCCAAATCGCTCTATGAAACACGCAGCCAGGATGTTGCTGCCCATATCAACAGCCTGTGGACGGTACTTCGCAGGCAAAAAGATTCTGCTGTCGAAGGCAGTTCTCTTCTCCCGCTTCCCTATCCCTATATCGTTCCTGGTGGAAGGTTCAGGGAGATCTATTACTGGGATTCTTACTTTACCATGCTGGGGCTCAAAGAAAGTGGGGAGCATGAGCTCATCGAATCCATGATCAGCAATTTTGCTTACCTCATCAATACGTACGGACATATCCCTAACGGCAACCGTACCTATTACCTCAGCCGCTCACAACCACCTTTCTTCAGTCTCATGCTCGACCTGCTGGCGGAGATCAAGGGGCCATCGGTATACGCGCTTTACCTTCCCGCCCTCGAAAAGGAGTATAGCTATTGGATGGATAAATCGGCAAAAACAAGACATGTGGTCAAAATGCCCGATGGCAGCATTCTCAACCGCTATTTCGATCAGCTCAACATACCGCGGCAGGAATCGTATTTTGAAGATGTGCAAACAGCAGCCAGGCTTCCGCCCGAAAAACGCGGCCTGCTCTTCCGCAACCTTCGTTCTGCAGCGGAAAGCGGCTGGGATTTTAGCAGCAGGTGGATGAAAAACGGCCGGGACCTCTCCTCTATCCAGACCATCTCGCTGGTACCCGTGGATCTTAACTGCCTTCTCTACCACCTGGAAAAAACCCTTTCGAGGGCTTACATGGAAACCGGCAACAGGGTGAGAGCCTCTTATTTAAGACAAGTGGCCCAAAAAAGAAAAAAAGCCATCAACCGCTATTGCTGGTCGCCCGCCGAAGGATGGTTCACTGATTATGACCTCGGCGCCGGTAAGCCCTCACGTTCAAAGACGCTCGCAGGCATGTTTCCCTTCTTTCTTTCCCTGGCCGACTCCGCCAGGATAGTCTTTGCAGCGGGACAGCTCGATAAGGTTTTTTTAAAGCCCGGTGGTCTTGTAACAACCAGCCAGAACACAGGCCAGCAATGGGATGCTCCCAATGGCTGGGCACCTTTGCAATGGATCAGCATCATAGGACTGGAAAAATATGGTGAGCAGGCCCTTGCAAAAGTAGTAGCGGAGCGATGGGTGAGGCTGAACAAAAAAGTCTTTGCCTCCACAGGCAAGCTGATGGAAAAATACAATGTGGTAGACCTGGAACTCGAAGCTGGCGGCGGGGAATATCCTTCGCAGGATGGCTTTGGCTGGACAAATGGTGTTCTTCTGGCACTCATCAAAAAATACAAGCTCGACTAAGATGCGGGAATGGCTAAGGAACTTGCTTTTCAAACCTGTGATGTGGGCCTCCAACAAGTTTTCCTCAAGGCCCGACCGCCAGCGCATCTTCAAATCACTCTCCTCTCTCCATGACTGTATCGTAAAACAGGAAAAAAAGAAAGGGCCGGTTCTTTCCTTCGATAGTGAAAGACAGAAATTCATCATTTTCTCCGACCAGCATAAAGGAAGGAAGAACGGTGCCGACGACTTCATGCTTTGCGAGCCCAACTACCTGGCCGCCATGGATTATTATTTCGAAAAGGAATATTTTTTCATTTCGCTCGGCGACAGCGAGGAGCTCTGGGAAAACACCCTCTCCTCTATAAAGAACAGCCAGCAACCCGCCTTTGAAAGAGAAAAGCGCTTCTTTTTGTCCAACCGCGGCATCAAGATCTTTGGCAACCACGATCTGCACTGGAAGAATGATCCGCTGGCACCGCTCCAGCTCAAGGAGATCTATGGCTGCGACATTCCTATTTATGAAGGCGTGCTGCTGCAGACCTTTGTAAAGAACGAAACGGTGAATATTCTCTGTGCGCATGGTCACCAGGGCGATGCGGTAAGCGATGGAAACTGGTTCAGCAAATTCTTCATCTCAAAGATCTGGGCGCCTTTGCAGTCCCTGCTCCGCATTAACCCAAATACGCCGGCTTACGATGCCCAGCTCAAGACTGCTCATAACAGCATCATGTACGAGTGGAGTGCTGCCCAGAAGAATCTTTTTCTTATTACCGGGCATACACACCAGCCTGTATTTGAATCGCTCACCCATATAGAAAGATTGTACCGGCAGCTCCTGTTCGCCAGCCAGGTAAACGACAAGGGAATGATGGAATCGCTGCAGGGAGAGATCAGGGCCCGGAAGTTCGAGTACACCACCATTTCTCCCGACTACCTGGGTCTGAAGCCTACCTATTTTAATGCGGGCTGCTGTTGCTATAGCGATGGCGATATCACGGGCATCGAGATCGAGAAGGATTGCATCAGGCTGATAAAATGGAATGCATCCAAGGGCTCTCCGCAGAGGATCATCCTTGAAGAAGCACCGATGGACGAGCTGTTGATGGCCATGCGGAAATGAGGATGCCTCCAAAAATAATTCAGGCAGAACATTCGCAGTCCTGCCTGAATTGCCTTTCTAAAATCCTTTTGAATTAAGGCTGTTGTTGCTCCTGTTTACGTCAGGAAGCTTTTTATCGGGGTCCAGTATCACATCTGTGATCGTGGAGGTGGTAGGCACATCAAAGGTCCAGGCTGCCCCTCGCTGCCATACTTCCACAGGCAGTACCAGGCGGTGCTGCTTTCCATTGGATTCCTTTACTAGCACGGGAACGGGCATTACCATCTGATCGAGATTCTCCACTACAATGGAAGCTCCGTTCTGCGGCTTATTGTCGATATAGGTAACACCCTTAACTGATTGGTCAAGCTTCCAGCTGTTCAATACCCAGCCTCTCCAGAACCAGCTCAGGTCTTCACCGCTTACGTTCTCCATGGTATGAAAAAAATCCCAGGGAGTAGGATGCCTGAATGCCCAGCGGCGGATGTACTCCTGGAAGGCAGCATCAAAACGCTCCGGACCCAGTACCACATCGCGCAGGGTTCCAAGCATCATAGCGGGCTTGAGATAGGCAGCAACACCCAGGTTCCCCTGCTGCACCACGTCGGGTGTTGCCCAAAGCGGATCCATTTTTTCGTTGAAGGCAAGCCTTGTCATATCCTCCGGCGGAAAGAAAGAGGCACTCGCGTATTCGCCCTTGTTGAATGCCTTAGTGGACAAGTCATTGATGAAGGTATTGAAGCCTTCATCCATCCACGCATATTTTCTTTCATTGCTGCCGACGATCATCGGGAACCAGGTATGGCCAAACTCATGGTCGGTCACGCCCCAGAGATCGCTGCCCGAATCGGTATACCCGCAAAAGACAATACCGGGGTATTCCATTCCGCTTACCCTTCCTGCCACATTGATAGCAGCCGGGTAAGGATATTCGAACCATTTCTCCGAATAATGCTCGATGCTGGCTTTTACAAACTCGGTGCTTCGCTGCCAGCCGTCTTTTTGTATGCTTTCAACCGGGTATACACTCATCGCCAGCGATTTTTTACCGCTTGGCAGATTGATACGTGCCGCATCCCAAACAAAGGCTCTTGACGCAGCCCAGGCAACATCCCGGGTGTTCTGTATCCTGAACTTCCATGTAAGCTGGGCACCGGAAGGCCTGGACCTGGGATCATTCACTTCTTTCTCCGAACGCAGCACCACGGTCTTATCGCTGTTGCGGGCGGCCGCCAGCTTTGCCTGCTGGCCTGCCGTGAGCACTTCTTTTTCGTTGAGCAGCTCACCGGAACCTACGATCACCAGGTTGGCAGGCGCAGTAATGCTGTATTCCACGTCGCCATACTCGAGATAAAATTCGCCTGCGCCGATATAAGGAAGCGTGTTCCAGCCCTGCACATCATCGTATACAGCCATACGCGGAAACCATTGCGCCACCTCGTAGATCCAGCCATTGCGTGTAAGCAGCCTTCCCATCCTGTCGGTGCCTCTTTCAGGAACGGTGAACTGGTAGCTCACAGTGATCTTCGCCCTGCCGCCGCCTGGCTTCATGGACTGCTGCAGCCATACCTGCATTCGGGTATCGCTCACTGAATATTTTGGTGTGTATTGCTTTCCATCTACTTCCACTGAAATTGATTTGACTACGCTGCCCTGCGTAAAGCCGGTATTGGCCCATCTGCCGCCGGCTTGCGTTGTGGTGGCGGAACCCCGGGAATCGGACCTGTAAATATTCTGGTCGAGCTGCAACCATATAAAACGAAGTTCATCGGGCGAGTTATTGGTATAATTGATATCGACCGTACCGCTAACAGCATGTGCAGCCGTATCAAGGGTGCAGGCCAGCTGGTAGTCGGCCCGGTTCTGCCAATACTTTGGGCCCGGCTCCCCGCTGGCGCTCCTGTAATCATTACCTGTCTGGGGATAAAAGCCCGGCTCGAAAGCCTTGCGATGGTCGTATTTGGATTGAGCGAAGCCGGCTGCCAGCAGGCAGTTGGCGATAATCAGCAAACAAAATTTCTTCATCTTTCGTGCACTTTAAACTTTAGACCGGAAATTACGCCAAATGAGCAGGCTGAAAGTAAACCAGGCATTTAAGGGTTGTGATTTAGGAAAAAATTAGACCTGGGTGGCGGGACGCAATGCCGGGACAGGATGAAGAGCATTCCTCCGTAAAAGGCCCGTGCGAACAAAGCGGCAGGCTGTCTCAGGCAAACATGTTTTCTGCTACCTTTAGGCTTTCGGGCTTGCCTACATCGATCAGCTTCTCCCCCGTATGATCGAAGCCTGCGATCTTGTTCTCCGGTGCCAACGCAAGATAAGCATCGATGAGGGAGAACTTACCGCTAAGCCTGATGAGCTCAAAGACCGCGGGTTCGAAAATGGCCAGCCCGCTATAGGCCTTCTGGATAAAATCCTTTGCTTCGATAGCGATCCTTTCCTCACCCGTCTTTACATTGCGCCATCCGCAGAGGCGGTTGTATTTATTGAATAGCAGGTATCTCGATGTTTCCCGTTCTGTTACCGCAAGTGTGATGAGTGCATTCTGCTGCTGGTGATTGGCGAGAAAATATTTGAGGTTGATCTCGGTCAGGATATCGACATTGATGGTCAGAAAGGTTTCATTGCCAAGCAGCTCCTGTGCTTTCATCAGGCCGCCACCGGTTTCCAGCACTTCATCCTTCTCATCGCTGATAATCACCTTACTTCCCCATCCCTTGTTTGCCTCCACTGCTTCAATTATCTGGTCAGCAAAATGATGTACGTTCACCACCACTTCTTCTATACCGTACTGCCGCAAGTACTCGATATTGCGCTGCAGCAGGCTTTTGCCATTCACGATCGCCAGGGCTTTCGGATGCTTGTCTGTCCAGGGTTTGAACCGCGTACCCAGGCCGGCTGAAAAGATCATTGCTTTCATCGTCAGTGCTTTGTGTAAAGTTAGGGAAAGGCCGACAGCCATTCACGGATGAGCTCAGCGACCTTTGCAAGCCCTCTGCTGCCTAACCGGTTTTCGCACAGGCAGCGCTTCCGCCGGGCATTCGGCTATCTCCTTTCTCCCTACATTTGCCGCATGCAGCAATTGATCGACGCAGTATCTCTTTTATACCAGCAATGGTCGGGCAAGGCACCAGTACAGGTGGATGTGCTTCCCCAATCGGGCAGCGACCGGCGCTACCTGCGCCTGCGCGGCGAAGACGGGAGCACGGTAATCGGCACACATGGCCTCAACGTGCCCGAAAACGATGCTTTTGTTTATTTCGCCCGTCATTTCGAGGAAAAAGGATTGAATGTGCCTTCCGTGCTGGCAATGAATGATGACCGGACCGTTTACCTGCAAAAAGACTTCGGGGATATTTCCCTGCTCAACGTGCTGGAAGAAAAGGGCTTTACCCCGGAGGTATACGCGCTTTTCAGAGAAAGCCTGCACCAGCTTGCGAGGCTGCAGGTGCTGGGAGACGAAGGGCTCGATTATAAAAAATGCCTGACAAACCAGGAGTTTGGCAAACAGGCCATCATGGCCGATCTGCTTTATTTTAAATACTATTTCCTGGATGCCATCCGCAAGCCTTACGACAAGCAAAAGCTAATCGATGATTTTGAAGCGCTCAGCACTTATCTTACTTATACGGAATACAAATACTTCATGTTCCGCGATTTCCAGAGCAGGAATATCCTTGTATCCGGGGAAAACAGGGTCAATTTCATAGACTTCCAGGGCGGCATGAAGGGCGCTCCCCAGTACGATGTGGCCAGCATGATCTGGCAGGCAAGGGCCAATCTTCCGGAAGACTGGAAAAACGCCCTGCTCGAAGACTATATGAACGATTTCGAGAGCATCATCAGCAATACCATCAATAAGGACGTATTCCGGAGCCAGTACAACGGCTATGTGCTTATCCGCCTGCTCCAGGTGCTCGGAGCTTACGGCTTCCGGGGTCTGTTTGAAAGAAAGGCACAATTCCTCACTAGCATTCCGCTTGCCCTCAACAACCTGCGCTTTTTTATCGAGAACTATAGTCTCGGCATCGTTGTACCGGAATTCAGCCGGGTGCTCAATATCTGTATCGACGAGGAGATCATCCAGCGTTTTACCCCAATCCAGGCGAACGAGCAAACACCACTGGTGGTGAGGATATGCAGCTTTTCTTACCGCAAAGGCATTCCGCAGGACGATAGCGGCAATGGCGGCGGTTTCGTTTTCGACTGCCGGGGCATCGATAACCCTGGCCGTCATGACCAGTATAAGGAGATCCATGGCCGGGACAAACCGGTTATGGAATACCTTGAGCGCCAGACCCGCATGCAGGATTTCCTAAACAGCGTATTCGACATCGTGGATATCAGTGTGGAAGCCTATATACAAAGAGGCTTTTCCAACCTCAGCGTCAGCTTTGGCTGTACCGGCGGCCAGCACCGCAGCGTTTATGCAGCCGATGCCCTTGCGCGGCATCTCCGCAACAAGTATAAGGTCAGCATCGATCTCTGCCACGTGGTGCAGGAAGAAAAGGGCTGGAAGAACCCTTTGGTCTAAGCTTCAGAAAGCCGTCGCGCTGCAGCGAAACACCTCCTGTTTCCGGCACCGTCCCATGTTTCCGCAGCAGCCCCCGGCTTCTGCCGCTTTCCTTTTGCCATGCAACTGAAACCTTAAATCCAGGTTCGAAAATTTCCTTATGCATACATTTGCATACGATTTTGCCATATGAGTTATCAACCAGTTCACAACGTCCGTATCGTAACAGCCGCCTCCCTATTCGACGGCCATGATGCCGCTATCAATATTATGAGGCGCATACTGCAGAGCAAGGGTGCCGAGATCATTCACCTCGGCCATAACCGCAGTGTTCATGAAATTGTAGAATGCGCCATAGAGGAAGATGCCCAGGGCATCGCCATCACTTCCTACCAGGGCGGACACGTAGAATTTTTCAAGTACATGAAGGACCTGCTCGAAGAGAACGGCTGCGGGCACATCAAGATATTCGGCGGCGGCGGCGGCACCATCCTGCCGCAGGAAATAAAAGAGCTCCACGATTACGGCATCACCCGGATCTATTCTCCCGACGACGGCCGCAAAATGGGGTTGGAGGGCATGATAGAAGATGTGATCAGGCAATGTGATTTCAGCCTCAATGGCAACGGCGAATATAAAAAGCCGATGACGCTGGGCGAGAAAAAGGACGTCCGCAGGATTGCAAGGCTCATTACCAATGCCGAGAACGGCGCCGGCGCGGCTGCCGGTAAGGCGGCTGCTGGGAACAGCACCGTTAAACCACCTGTGCTGGGCATTACCGGTACGGGCGGGGCAGGCAAGTCCTCGGTCACCGACGAGATCGTAAGACGTTACCTCAATAGCTTCTCAGATAAGACCATCGCCGTTATATCAGTAGATCCCTCGAAGAAAAAAACCGGCGGCGCACTGCTGGGCGACCGAATCAGGATGAACTCAATCTCCTCACCCCGCGCCTACATGCGCTCGCTTGCAACAAGGGAAAGCGACCGCGCACTGAGCGAATATGTGCAGGAAGCCATCGATGTATGCAAAGCGGCAGGCTTTGATTTCATCATACTCGAATCGGCAGGTGTGGGACAGAGCGATGCCTCCATACTCGATTACTGCGATGTAAGCATGTATGTGATGACGCCAGAATATGGCGCGGCCTCGCAGCTTGAGAAGATCAACATGCTTGACTATGCCGACCTCGTGGCCATCAATAAATTCGACAAGGCGGGCGCACTCGATGCCCTGCATGATGTGCGCAAGCAATATAAGCGCAACCACCAGTTGTGGACGGCCGCCGATGAAGACCTGCCTATTGTTGGCACTATTGCCGCACAGTTCAATGATGCCGGGGTGAATAGCCTTTTTCTTAAGCTTATAGAAGTTGTGGAGAAAAAGACAGGGTTCAGCCTGAGCAACGATGAAGGCAGGGCCGGCGGCGATGCAGGCGAGAGCACTACCACCAAATCACAGATCATACCTCCAAAACGGGTACGCTACCTATCCGAGATTTCGGAGAACAACCGCAGCTACGACAACTGGGTGAACGAGCAGTGCACGCTTGCTTCGAAACTATACCAGATAGACGGTGTAAGATCGCTGGAAGGCTTCACCGCCAACGAAAGCCTCCAGGCCATACAGAAACAATTCGAAGAAAAGCTTCACCCTGAATGCAAAAAGCTGATCAGCCAGTGGGGCAGCCTGCAGGAAAAATACAAGGCTGATTTTTTTGAGTACCAGGTAAGAGATAAGGTGATCAAACAGGACCTTACCACCCGCTCACTGAGCGGAACCAGGATACCCAAAGTGGTCTTGCCTGCTTACAAGGATTGGGGCGACATCCTGCGCTGGCAGCTGCAGGAAAACATTCCCGGCGAATTTCCCTTTACTGCCGGTGTTTTTGAGCTGAAACGCCAGGGTGAGGATCCTACCCGGATGTTTGCCGGAGAAGGTGGTCCTGAAAGAACCAACAAGCGCTTTCACTATGTATCGGTTGACCAGCCGGCCAAACGGCTGTCCACGGCTTTCGACAGCGTTACCCTCTATGGCGAGGATCCGGCGTACCGCCCGGACATCTATGGCAAGATCGGCAATTCGGGTGTAAGCATCGCAACCGTCGACGATGCCAAAAAGCTCTACAGCGGCTTTGACCTTTGCGATCCAAAGACCTCGGTATCCATGACCATCAATGGCCCGGCGCCCATGCTTCTGGCGTTTTTCATGAATGCAGCCATTGATCAGCAGTGTGAAAAATACATCAGTGAAAAGGGACTGTGGGATGAAGTGGAAAAGATAAGGAAGGAAAAATTCAGCTCGCTCGGACAGCCTGTGTATTACAATCCTTCCTCGCCTGAAAGACTGCCCGAAGGCAATAATGGTCTCGGCCTCAAGCTGCTTGGATTGAGCGGTGATGAAGTATTGCCGCGAGAAGTATATGAGACCATCAAGGCCCAGGCACTATCGCAGGTAAGGGGAACCGTGCAGGCAGATATCCTTAAGGAAGACCAGGCACAGAATACCTGTATCTTCTCCACCGAATTTGCGCTCAAGCTGATGGGCGATGTACAGGAATATTTCATTGGCCAGAAGGTCAGGAATTTTTACAGTGTTTCCATTTCGGGTTATCATATAGCCGAAGCAGGCGCAAATCCCATCACCCAGCTGGCCTTTACGCTTGCCAATGGCTTTACCTACGTGGAGTATTACCTGAGCCGGGGCATGCAGATCGACGATTTCGCACCCAACCTTTCGTTCTTCTTTTCCAATGGCATGGACCCCGAATACAGTGTGATCGGCCGGGTGGCACGCCGCATCTGGGCAAAGGCCATGAAGTACAAATACCGTGGCAACGACCGCTCGCAAAAGCTGAAATACCATATTCAGACCTCGGGTCGCAGCCTGCATGCCCAGGAAATCGACTTCAACGATATCCGAACCACGCTGCAGGCACTGTATGCTATCTACGATAACTGCAATTCCCTTCATACCAACGCTTACGATGAGGCCATTACCACGCCTACGGAGGAAAGCGTCCGGAGGGCTATGGCCATACAGCTTATCATCAACCGCGAACTGGGATCAGCCAAAACGGAAAACTTTATCCAGGGCTCATTCGCCGTGGAAGAGCTTACCAACCTGGTTGAAGAGGCCGTGCTTTCCGAATTTGACCGGATAACCGAAAGAGGCGGTGTGCTCGGTGCCATGGAGCGGATGTATCAGCGCAACAAGATTCAGGAAGAAAGTCTTTATTATGAGCATCAAAAACATACCGGCGAACTGCCGTTGATCGGTGTGAATACCTTCCTGAGCAAACAGGGTAGCCCCACCATCCTTCCGAATGAAGTGATCCGCAGCACACGCGAAGAAAAAGAGCAGCAGATCCAGAACCTGCATGCCTTCTGGAAAAGGAACGCCGCAAGGAGCGCAGAGGCCATCGAAAAGCTGAAGGCCGTGGCCATCGGCAATGGCAACCTCTTCGAGGAGCTGATGGAAACAGTGAAATATTGCTCGCTCGGACAGATCACCCATGCCCTTTACGAGGTTGGCGGACAGTACCGCAGAAATATGTAACAGTCCAGGCGGTCCTTCTGCCAGGCCCTCTCGGCTGGTAAGGATCGCCTGTTTGTATTTGTTGAAATTCTGTTAACGGCAGGCACCCAATCCCCATCTTACCGTATCTTAACATTTCCCATGAAAAGACAATTACTCGCTGCCTTATCGATTTTCGTCTGCGTTTTTGCAAAGGCCCAACCGATTGACACTACACTGGCCAGGTATGCCAGCAGCTACCAGCCCGAAAAAGCCTACCTGCATTTTGACAAGGCCGCCTATTCGCCGGGCGAAACCGTTTGGTTCAAGGCTTATCTCATGGAGGCCCTCTTTCCATCGGAAGGAAGCAAAACCATCTATGTGGACTGGGTGGCCGATGATGGAACGGTGCTATCTCATTCAGTAAGCCCGCTTGTTGAATCCGCCTCCAGCGGCCAATTCGAGGTTCCGGAAAACTACACCGGGCAATTCATTCACGTAAGGGCCTATACAAAGTGGATGCTGAACTTCGATACCGCCTTTCTTTTCAGCAAGGACCTGCGCATACTTTCCAAGACACCCGCCGCTAACGGGTCGCGTTCATCGGCGCCACAGCCCCAGCTGAATTTTTTTCCCGAAGGCGGTGACCTTATCTCAGGCCTTGTAAATACCGTGGCCTTCAAGGCCAATGACCAATGGGGCAGGCCTGTACGAATAAAAGGGCTGCTGCTTGATAGCAAGGGCGCTATTGTTGACAGCGTTCGTACCATTCATGACGGCATGGGCTTTTTTTACTTCAATCCTGCTGCGGGCAATACCTATACCCTTAAGTGGAAAGATGATAAAGGCACGGAACGTACCAGCCCCCTGCCGGCAGCCAAGCCTGCCGGTGTGGCCATGAGGGTATCGCTCAATGGCACCAGGCGCATTGTAAGCATCAGCAATGCCGGAAATATTCCCGGTAACCTTAAAACCATTCACCTGGTTGGCACTATGAACCAGAACATGGTATTTAAAACCGAGGTTTCTTTCGCCGAAGGCAACGCAGTGCGTAAGATCATTCCGACTGAAGGCCTGCCCAGCGGCATACTCACTATGACGCTTTTCGACTCCGATTGGAACGCAATTGCCGAAAGGATCAGCTTTGTCAACAACAACGATTACGCCTTCCAGCCTTCGATGGAAGTGGAGCGCTGGGGACTCAGCAAAAGAAAGCGCAACGAGATCAGGCTGGTTCTGCCCGACAGCCTTGCCGGCGCCAGCCTGTCGGTATCGGTCACGGATGCAGGCATCGAAAGAGATACGACAGAGACCATCATTTCTCATTTCCTGCTTTCAAGCGATATAAAGGGCAAGGTCTACAACCCGGCTTATTATTTCTCCAGCAACCACGACTCGGTGGCCAGGCATCTCGATCTTGTTATGCTCACAAATGGCTGGAGGCGCTTTAAATGGGAGGATGTAACAAAAGGTAAGATGCCGGCCATCACCTATCAGAAAGATACCGACTATCTCTCCCTGTCAGGACAGGTTTATGGCGTTTCCAAAAGCCAGCTTAGCGGAAAGGAAACCATCGTGCTGCTCGTAAAGGAAAAAGACACTTCTACCAAAATGCTTATGCTGCCGATTAATACAGATGGAAGCTTCAGCGATCCTAATGTGATCTTTTTCGACACCCTGCAGGTTTACTATAGCCTTAAATCGAAATTCCTGAAGCAGGCGGAAGCCCGGTTCATGACCGACAGGCTGCCCCCACCCAATTACGGCGGATTTATAAAAAACCTCGGTTTGCGTAGCAGCAGTGGCGACACTACAGGATCGGCCCGCCATGCATTGCTGGCAGCCGAAGCGTTGCGGCTCCAGGGCAACCTCAAAGGAAAAATGCTGGATGCGGTAACGGTCACAGCCAAGCAAAAAACACCCGTGCAGGCCATGGATGAAAGATACACCTCGGCCATGTTCAGGGGTGGTGATGGCTACCAGTTCGACCTTGTAAACGACCCTTCCGCCATCGGCACGCTCAACGTATTTAACTATCTCCAGGGCAGGGTTGCCGGACTGCAGATCAGCAATGCCGGCGGCAGCGAGCCAACCCTCAGCTGGCGCGGCGGAGCACCCCAGCTTTACCTGGACGAGATACCTACCGATGGCAGCATGCTTTCCGGCATACCTATGAGCGATGTAGCCTATATCAAGGTTTTCCGTCCGCCTTTTATGGGTGGCTTCAACGGGGCAAACGGCGCCATCGTGATATATACCCGCAAAGGCAATGATGCCCAGAGCCGGCCTGGCGAAGGCCTGGCCAGCAATAAGATCTCGGGCTATACACCTATACGCCAGTTCTTTTCGCCCAACTACGACAGCTTCGACCCGCGCAACGAACAAAAAGATGTGCGTACCACTCTTTACTGGAACCCGGTTGTGAAAACCACGGCTGCCAACCGAACGGTTACACTCAGCTTTTATAATAACGATGTAAGCCAGTCGTTCAGGGTGGTGGTCGAAGGCATAAGCAAGAACGGACTGCTCACGCATTTTGAGCAGATCATGGAATGAGTTTATTTACCGAATGGTGCAAGGGGACAATGGAAGATCTTTTCTGTTGTCCCTTTTCGTTTTATACGCCGCTAATTGCAGTTGCCCTATTTTTACACCCTGCTCAAAGCATCTACCATGCAAAAAACCGTATTACAGAAACTATTGCTGATAGGCCTCTTTTTTTACCTGCCCCTGAGCTCAATGGCCTGGGGCATGCTCGGGCACCGGATCGTGGGTGAGATCGCCGATAAATACCTGAACGCCAAGACAAGGATCGAGATCCAAAAGATACTGGGAACAGAATCGGTTGCCATGGCAAGCAATTGGGCCGATTTCATCAAGTCTGACAGCACTTACAAATACCTCGATAAATGGCATTATGTAAACTTTAAAAAAGGCCTCAGCTACGAAGAGCTCAAAGCCTTTCTGAAAACCGATACGGCCGTGAATGCCCATACCCGGATCAATTTTCTGGTAAAAGAGCTGAAGAAAAAGAACCTGCCGGCCGATAAAAAGCTCATGTACCTGAGGCTGCTCATCCATATCGTAGGCGATATTCACCAGCCCCTGCACGTAAGTCCTGAAGGCTCAACCGGAGGTAACGATATCCGTGTCAACTGGTTCAGCACGCCATCGAACCTCCACCGGGTGTGGGATTCGCAGCTTATTGACTACCAGCAGCTGAGCTATACGGAATATGTGAAGCATATCAACCATACCACACCGGCACAAAGAAAAACCTGGCAAAGCCAGCCGCTCAGCCAATGGCTTTTTGAGTCGTATAGCATCGCGCAGGACCTGCACAACGAGATCAAGGAGGAAAATCCTCGGCTTGGCTATCGCTACGACTTCGATCACCATGAGACCCTGAATGAACAATTGCTGAAGGGAGGCGTACGCCTTGCCGGGCTGTTGAACCAGATCTTTGGCTGATCCGGGAAAGTCTTTACGGGATTCACCACATTCCGCTGGAGGCCGTTGCAGCATAATCCACCAATGTGAATAATTTTACCAACTGCCTTGATTTTT
>DASTPZ010000256.1:0-9234 GCA_035761965.1 Flavisolibacter sp.
ACGATCCCAAGGGTGCCTTCGCTGCCAACAACGAGCTGGGTAAGGTTATAGCCTGTGGCATTCTTGAGCACATTAGCGCCGGTCCACACGATCTCGCCGGTGGGCAGCACAACCTCAAGGTTAAGTACATAATCCTTTACCACGCCGTATTTAACGGCCTTCGGTCCCCCGCTGTTTTCGGCAATATTGCCCCCGATCATACAGGAGCCCCTGCTGCTTGGGTCCGGAGGATAGAACAAGCCGCGGGCCTTAACAGCATCCTGCAAAACTTCGGTAATAACACCGGGCTCTGTGATCACCTGCAGGTTTCTTTCATCTATTTCGATAATCCTGTTGAGGCGCTCCACCGAAAGCAGCACGCCACCGAGATGGGGCAGGGCGCCGCCGCTAAGGCCAGTGCCGGCGCCACGTGGTGTTACCGGTATCTTATGCTGGTTGCACAATTTGAGTATGGCACTGATCTCTTCTGCCGTACCAGGTCTTACCACTACGTCGGGGAGGAAATGAAGATCTTCGGTTTCATCGCTGGCATAGCGGTCGAGCATTTCTTCGTCAATGGAAACATAATCCTCACCAACAATATGCCTGAGGGCATCAAGCTGACCTATGGCAGCCGGTTTCTGCGCAGCAGTAATCATGAAAAGCAATATTTAGCGTAAAAATCGGCTAAAAGGTCCAATTGCAAAAGCAAAAATTAGGCTGCGGCCGGCAGGCATTGCCGCACAACAAATGCAGAAGAACGAGACGAGCAGCAGAATCAATACGTCCGGAAAGACGGGCAGGGCGTGATCCTCGGGCCACCCGGGCTTATCATACCCTGCTTGATGAGCGAAAATTCAAAAGCGCCCCTGGAGCCATTGTAATTCCTGAGCGAGGAGATGGTGGCATCGTAGGAGAACGTAAAGGTATAATCATTATATGCCAGCCCTACCATGGGAATGACAGCCTCCCTATGCCTGTAATAAAGTCCACCGATCAACTGGTAGGTGCCATCACCGGAGAGGTTGTAGTTGGCATTGATGCCTCCAACCAGCTCTGCCACATTGGCCTGGTTGCTGTAATAAATATTCGGGTTGATGATGAACTGCTCATTGAGCTTGAAGTTGCCGTTCAGGAAACCTATATACCGCATAGGCACCCGGTTGCTCACCTCGTTGGATTCAAAAAAGGATTCTCTTGGCTTGTTTACATGGTGCACCGAAAAGCCGGTATTGATATATATGTTTTCCGTTGGGAAATAGGCATAGTTCATACCCACCTGCATATCTAGGTAACCGATGCTGTTCCTGTCGATCATAACGCTTGTGGGCAGCTTATTATCGAAAAACTTGCCATCAAACTGGTCTGGAAATTTGAGGTTAGCAAGATTGATCTGCTTATTGGCATAGCCTACATTGAAGCCAAGACTGAGCAGGCTGGAATAACCCAGCATCTGGTGGTACGCTACCGAGCCATAGAGCTTTGTAGAGGTAAGATTGCCGCTGCCGGCCACATCGCGAAGAATAACGCCGCCAACACCCATCCAGCCATTCTGCAGCTTGTCCCTGAGCACCTGCACATCGCCAAATACGCTCATCGTTTTATATGGAACCGTCATTACATTGGACCACTGGTTCCTGTAATTGATGCCAAGCCGGTAGTCGCCATCAGGTATAAAGCCTGTATTTGCCGGGTTGGTCGTGAGCGGGGAGTTGAAGAATTGGGAAAAATGCAGATCTTGGGAAAAGCCGGTAGCTGCGCACAGCTGAAAACCGGCGGCCAATAGCAACAACCGTATAGTACTTGAATTAGGTTTCATCACAACTATCTTATTAACGTTATATCGCCCTTTTTAGTTGTTTTGGTTCCATCAGAAAATTCCACGTCCAGCGTATATGCATATACGTCCATGGGCAGCAATTTTCCTTTGTAGCGGCCATCCCAGCCTATATCTTTTGAATTGGTCTCAAAAACTTTTTCGCCCCATCTTGCCCATACGGTGAACTTCATTCTTGCAATTCCAAAGCCACGGACAAAGACGATGCTATTGATGCCACCGTTCAGGGGCGTAAAGGCTGTAGGTACATCCACGGCTGGTTCAATGATGGTATTTACTTCCTTGCAAACCGTATCGGGGCAGCCGGCCTGGTTTGTAGCGATGAGGCATACATTGAAGGTGCCAGTCGAGTTATACTCATGCTGCACCACATTCCTCGAAGTCGTGATCAGCGAATCACCATCACCAAACAGCCATTTGAAGCGGATCGCATCGGGGCTCGACAAATTGGTGAACGAGATGGCCGTATTGACAACCGGGGGCTGTGGCGAAGCCGTGAAATCTGCTACCGGGTTGCCCAGCACACTAACCGTAAAGCGCACCGTATCGCTGATGTTGCAGGTAGCCGAATCGATTGCGATCAGTGTGATCGTATAGGTACCCGGATTATTGTAAAGATGCGTAGGGTTCACTTCGTTGGAAGGTTGGCTGCCATCACCAAAATCCCAGATGAATTGAGAACCACCAGAAGAATTATTCGTGAATACGGCATTATAAGGCGCACAGCCGGTTGGCTCTGTATCGAACTCGGCACTTACAAAAGCAGCCACGCGCAGCTGCTTCACCAGGCTGTCGGGAGAATTGCAATAAGTATCGTCGTTCAGGATGAGCCTTACGTTATAGGTGCCGGGCGAAGCAAAAGTATGCGTGATGCTTCCGGGGCCAGATACCACCCTGGGTGTATTATCGCCAAAATCCCAGATAAAGGACTGCGGCCCGAAGGGGAAGCCCGCCGGCGCCACCGAAGTATTGTCGAAGCGGTACTGGAACTCGGTGCAAGGTCCGATCTTGTTGGCAGTAAAATCGGGCAGGGCCTGAGACGCGCCTACCTTGATATTCATATAGGATGTATCCCTGATGTTACAGGAAGCAGAATCAACTGCAACCAGCATTACCTGGAACACGCCCACGCTTGTGTAAGTATGGGAAGTATTAGGCGTATTGGTAACGATTTGCCCCGTATTGTCGCCAAAGTCCCACTCATAAAATTGTGCCTGGCCGATTGTATCTATGAAGTCAACAGTAAGCGGTACGCAGCCTGCGGTATCGCGGGGAACGCCGCCGATCAGGGATTGAACACTCGATCCAACTCCCGCCAGGTTAAAAGCAATCTTGACCATTGCCAGGTTACAGTTGGCAGAGGTTGGCTTGGTAACGGCGAAAGCACCCGGTGTGGTGGGGAAAGGATTGTTATTGCTGCAGCTGGCGCAGATAGCCTGGTAGATCACACCTTCACTATTGAAGCGGCTGGTACCTCCGTCGACATGGTCGCCAAGCACCGCACTGTTCTGGCCAAAGAAGCTGCCATACAAAATGGCGGTCGCATTCTTTTGCAAAACGAAAAAATAGAAATCTTCGCCGATCCCAGTGGTGGGATTGATGTCCGGTGTGGATTTGATGGCATCAGGCGTTACGGGCAGGCCCTGTACGCCCGCGGTTGGAAATCCGTTGCCACTCACACGGCCACCCCATCCCGAAACGTATACGTTTTCGCAACGGTCCACCAGGAAGGCAACAGGGGAAATATCCGGCGCGGTTTCGCCTTTTCCAAAAGTCGTTCTGTATACATAGGCGGATAGATCGGGCTGCAGTTTGGCGATGAACTGCTTGCCATTTGCCTGCGACCAGGTAGCATTGATAACCGACATAGTGCCCGTGGTCTGGCCCATGATATAGGGAAAGCCAAGACGGTCGAACTGGATACCATAGATCTGGTCGATGGCGCTGGTACCAACAAAGGTCGTTCTGAGTATGGCCGATCCGTTATTGCTGATGATAGAAATGAAGCCGTCTATTCCGCCATTGCTGACAGGTCCCAGGGTACCGGCCGTGCTGCCGGGGAAAGGCTGGGCCCCGGTGCTGTTGCTTTCTGTTCCGCCGGCCACGTAGATATTGCCATTGGGCGCCAGCGAAAGCACATAACCTGCATCATTGCCACCGCCGCCCAGGTAAGTGCTGAACAGCAGGTTCGAAACATCGGGGGAAAGCTTGAGCACAACGGCATCCTGGCCACCCCCTAAAGTGCCTTGAAAACCGTTCCTGACGGGGAAATTATCGGATTGTGTACAGGAGGCCACGTAGATATTACCGGCACCATCGAGAATTACTTCACTCCTGCCATCGTCGCCATAGTTACGGAGCAGCGAGGTGGCCGAGCCAGAATGATCGTTGCGGATATTGGCGCCATCATCGCTGCGGCCACCAATTCGCTGTGAACCTATGATGGCATTGCCTGCCGCATTCAGCTTGGTAACGACAATATCGAAGGCTGTGCCGCGGTTTGGCTGAGGACCTACTACCGGGTAGTTATCAGAATTAGAACGGCCGGCTATCACAAGGTTGCCCTGGGCATCCACGACGAGGCTGTGTGGCTGTTCGATGGCCGATCCCCCGATATAGGTGGCATAAAGACGGGTAGAGCCATCCGGGCTCAGCTTGATGATTCCTATATCTTCTACGCCACCGGCGAAGGTCTGCTGGAAAGCGCCCGTATTTACAGGGAAGCCCGAGCCTCTTACTATACCGCCTCCGAACATACTGCCATCAGGGCCATAGGTAGCCGTGTATCCCCAGTTCTCGGCACTGCTTCCGCTAAAGGAGCAAAACTCCAGCGTCGGGTCTATGACCAGGATGGCCGAAGGATCGTATTGCTTCACATCGAACTTCACCGTGTTGCCCTTTACCGAATACTTGGCGCCGATCTCCGTGCGGCCTTTTTCACCATATTGATAGGTATAGGGATAACGCTCTTTTAGCTCACCCAAAGAGGTGCCTATCACGAGCTCCTTGTTCTTTACCTTCAGCTCATCCACACCGGTGTATTTCAAAGCGATATCGGCTACAGAACCTCCCGGATGCACCACAAGATCATATTTTAGGGTGCCTTTATCGGTATAATACCGAAGATCGATATTAGGATAGATGTCCTTGATGGTAATGCCCTGGTAGATCCGGCAGTTGGCCGCCCATTTTGAAGGGTCGTCGCCAATAAAATAATTGTTGTAGCTGAAAACGGGTTTATCGGCCACGATAGAGGCCTTGGTATTGGCCCCCTGGAAATCAACACGATAGGCATGGGAGCGCAAAACAACAGGTTTGCTGGACGACTTGCCATGGATCTGCTCATTCATCTCATGCCAGTCCTCGGCATTGTATTGCAGTACCGTGTAACCATTGGGGTGAATAAAAAAGTTCCCATTGGTCACCTGGCCCATAAAGCTTACGCTTTTGTCCCACTGGCCCTTGTTCTCAATAAATTCAATGTTTTGCCCAAAAACAACTATTCCAAGAAGGCAGGATAGTGCAAGGAGTATATGGCTTTTGAAGTTCAAACTTTTCTGAAATTAACTAATTATAGCGAAAAATGTTGTGCAAACTAATGTTAAGAAATCTTGCTCCACGGGGTTTTACCCTGCAATGACATCAAATACTGCTTCAATCGCAAATTTTCTGCCGTTTCAAGCTCCGGATCTGCCTCGATAAGGGTTTCCGCCAGGTTCTTGGCGGCGACCAGTATATTTTTATCCTTCACGAGATCGGCCAACCGGAAATTCATCGCGCCGCTCTGTCTTGTACCTTCAATTTCTCCCGGGCCCCTGATCTCTAAATCCTTTTCTGCAATTTCGAAGCCATTGTTCGTGGCCGTCATGGTTTTAATCCTTTCGCGTGCGTCATTGCTTAACTTAGGCGAGGTTATAAGGATGCAATAGCTTTTTTCCGCTCCCCTTCCTACCCTGCCCCTCAACTGGTGTAATTGCGAGAGGCCGAATTTTTCCGCATTTTCTATCACCATAACCGTGGCATTCGGAACATTCACGCCCACCTCGATAACGGTTGTGCTTACCATAATCTGAGTATCGCCCGAAACAAAGCGCTGCATATTGGTTTCTTTCTGCTCCGATGGTTGCCGGCCATGAACCATACTGATCCAATACTTAGGCTCGGGAAAAAACGCCTTTACATTCTCATAGCCCCCCATCAAGTTCTCATAATCCAGCTTGGCGCTTTCTTCGATCAGCGGAAAGATGATATAGGCCTGCCTTCCTGCGTCGATCTCGGACCGGATGAAATCCATCACCTGTGTTCTGCGGCTGTCGTAGCGGTGCACCGTGGTTACCGGCTGACGGCCTGGTGGCAGTTCATCCATGATGCTGTAATCGAGATCCCCATAGGCCGTCATGGCTAAGGTACGGGGTATAGGGGTGGCTGTCATTACCAGAATATGGGGAGGCAGCTTACCCTTTTTCCATAGGCTTGCACGCTGCGCCACGCCAAACCGGTGCTGTTCATCGATAATGGCCAGACCGAGGTTATGAAAGCGAACAGTTTCTTCGATCAGCGCATGGGTACCTATAACAATGGCGATCTCCCCATCGGCCAGCATTCTCAATTTCTTTTTTCTTTCCGCGGCCGGGGTCGACCCGGTAAGGAGGATAGTTTGCAGCGGCAATTCTTTTAAAAGCCCTGTAATGGTGGCAAAATGCTGCTGGGCAAGGATCTCTGTCGGCGCCATCAGGCAGGCCTGGAAGCCATTGTCCAGGGCCAGCAGCATGGCCAGCAAGGCCACGATGGTCTTACCGCTTCCCACATCTCCCTGCAGGAGGCGGTTCATCTGGTGCCCGGCGCCTGTATCGGTCCTTATTTCTTTCAGTACCCGCTTTTGTGCACCGGTAAGCTCGAAAGGCAGGTTGTGCTTGTAGAAAGAATTAAACAGGTCTCCTACGCGGCTAAATACAACTCCCCTT
Source organism: Flavisolibacter sp. (assembly GCA_035761965.1). Lineage (GTDB taxonomy): Bacteria > Bacteroidota > Bacteroidia > Chitinophagales > Chitinophagaceae > Flavisolibacter. The sequence continues at coordinate 6,781 of DASTPZ010000256.1, forward strand.
GATTTCCTGTGCCGCTCTGCCCTCACCATCGCCAGTCTTAATTGAGTGATGAAGAGCTCCTCGAATTTCAACCTTCGCAAGGCCTGCTCATAATGTACGGGAGAAGCGGGAAAATGGATCTGCCTGTAAGCTTCATAGCGCGGGAGCAGCTTTAGCTTTTCCATCATGCCTGGAGGCAGGTTTTCAGGGAGGTCTCTTTCCGAAAGCAGCGAAAGCAGCACCGCAGTAAGCTTGCCGATTTGTCTGCCGCCCAATCCCCTCGCCCGGAGCTTTTCGGTAGCAGGGTATACGGGCTCGAGATGGCTTTTGGTTCCGGGGGCCAGGGGCTTTAAAGGCTCCAGCTCGGGATGCACGATCTGCGGCTTGCCCATAAAAAAGCTGATCCGCCCAAAAGCGAGGTAAGACTCGTCCTGGTTGAGTATTTTTTCTATCCACGCAAAGCTTTTGAACCAGGTAAGCTCGATCACACCCGAATCGTCCTTTAGATAGGCCACCAGCCTTTTCGCACTTTTTTCTCCCAGGATTTCGTAGTACCAAAGCTTTCCCTGCACCTGGGCATATTCGGTGGCTGCCGTAAGCTCAGCTACCCTGGATACCCTTGTTTTATCGAGGTGACGGTAAGGAAAGAGGTGCAAAAGGTCACCGAAGGTGAAAATAGCCAGCTCTTTTTTCAAAAGATCGGCACGCTGCGGTCCCACACCTTTCAGGTATTCGATGGGATGGGCTAATATATCCGGTGAGGTTGCGATGGTGGATTTTGAACAAAAATAAACGAGTTTGGGTTTAAGCAGGATTCGGCAATTGCAATAGCCAAGGATTATCATGTGCAGATGATGCCCGATGGTTAATAGTTCCTAGCCTGAAGGATATTGATTACCGGCCGTTCCCGGGTCTATGCTTGCAAGGCTAGGTATTATTGCTTATTTTGCTCATCACTAATAGCCATGCTGAAACCATTACTGCAAATAGATGTAGATCTCTCACTCTTTAAGTTTGGCATTCTTGCTTTTGTAACAGCCTTTGTAGCAGCGATGATCGTGATGCCTCCGCTGATCAAGCTCATCAATCGTTTCAAGCTTTTTGATGTTCCCGACAAGCGAAAGGAGCACAGTACTCCCATCCCAACCATGGGCGGTATCGCCTCGTGCACTGGCATGCTGGTAGGCTGCCTGCTATGGTTTCATTTCACCCGGGACATTTTTACGATCTCGTTTTTTTTCTCCATCGCCGTGCTCATGGCCATTGGCATCATGGACGATCTTCGCAACCTTCCCGCCCGCTACAAGCTGGCTATCCAGCTGGCGGTATCCTTCCTCATTGCATTCAGCAACGTGCGCATCACCAGCTTCAATGGTTTGCTGGGCATAGATGAACTTCCGGTATCGGCACAGTATACGTTTACCATCCTGGCCATTACCGGCATTACCAACGCATTCAACCTGATCGATGGCATAGACGGACTTGCAGGCGGATTGGGGTTTATGAGCCTTATCATCCTCGGTCTTTTTTTGACGCTTTCAGGCGATATGAACTATGCCATCGTGGCCTTTGCACTTGGCGGGGGCTTACTTGGGTTCCTGTATTATAATTTCAACCCGGCCCGCATCTTTATGGGTGACACGGGATCGCTGGTACTGGGCTTTGTGGTATCGGTGCTGTGCATCAGGCTTATCCAGCTCAATACGGGCCAGCCCTTCCCCTTTCTGCCCCATGCGCCGATCTTTGCCCTGAGCGTGGTGACCATTCCGGTATTTGATACGCTGCGCGTCTTTACCCTGCGCACCTGGCGTGGGCGATCGCCTTTCAGTCCAGACAAAACGCATGTTCATCACCTGCTTACCAACAATGGCTGGAGCCATAGCTTCACGTCAAAGCTTATATGCGGACTTCATGCCCTTGTGCTTGCCCTCGGTTATTTTCTCAAGAATATACCCCAGATAGCCGGTCTGGCAGTGCTGCTGTGCATTATGCTTGCCAGTGTTTTTATCTTTCAAAGGATAAGGGTTCCCCAAACTGCCGGCACAGTTTCCACCCGCAGCTGATTTCAAAGTCTTCCAAATAAGGCCTCACCGAATGGCCGGCATGGCCTTTCGGCCTGGTCATCCTGCCACCAGCAACCGGATGCGCCAGCCGCTTTAACAACAAGCATTCTTGAGCCATATCCAGTTATTTCTATCAGGTTCAAGTAAAATGCAGCAAATCATCTTCATCGATAGCCCCGGCAAGATCCCTTTGAACTAATCGCCATAACAGGCGGGCGACTTTAAATCTGAAAGACCGATCATTTACCGGATAAGCATGATTCAAGCCGTCAGCCCACACGAGTAGGGCTTAAAAGCTCGCCTGAAGAGAATCCTGTTCCTATAGAGTCAAACGGCAGGTACGCCAGGCTGATAATGTTCTGCAGCCGAATATTATCCGTTTATGACTGCTGTTCGATCTGTTACCGGCCTT
>DASTPZ010000257.1:0-5636 GCA_035761965.1 Flavisolibacter sp.
GGTTTCAGCTGCTTTAATAGGTTCCACCTTTGCGTTTAAGTCCTGCTGTAAATAGCCGTCCTTGTACGCTTGCTTTAGGGCTGCCTTAATTTTATTAAAGTAGGATACTGTTGAATTTCGGGAAAGGCTGACAGCTTTGCTTTTATTGCTTTTAGTGGTTTGTAAATACTCTTTGAAGTCATTGCAAAAGGTTTCATCAAGGTCTGCAAATTTCAAATGTCCATCGCTGAAAGCTTCAAGATATTTCAAAGCTGAAAGCCAATTATCTGAATTGGATGCCTTACGCTTATTAGCCAGTTTTTTAAAGTAGGCTACAAAATCCTGTTCGCCTTTCTCCTTAATCTTTAACTGTTGCTTTTCATGTTCGGTATAAATCTCCGGCTTATCTAAAATGTTTTGCCGCTTCTGCCGTATGTGGTTGGCAGTCTTTAAGGTGTTTTCATTGTGGGCCTTATCAATAGGGTTCAGCTTTACCTTTTTGGGGTTGCCTTTCCTGTCCAGCACTGGCACAATACGTTTTTTCTCTTTACCGCCTATTTCAGTGTAGGTCTGTTCCTGTGTTTCGTATTCATTGAAGATAAACAGGTTTAAAAATTCCCTTCGGGTAAGTTCGCCGGATTCGGGGTGTTTGATGGGTGGGTAAAAGTCCAGGTACAGGCTTTGCCGGTTCCCTGAAATAGGCTTTTGCCTTAGTGTAACTTTTGTTGCCATTGTCCTTTGTGCTTTAGAAAGTTATGCAAATAGCTCATCAATATCGCTGCGTTTTATCAGAGTTTTTCTTTGTGAAATGTTCACGGCTTTTAAGCTTCCCTTTGCAATCAGGTGGTAAGCTGTTCGTGTTGAACAGTTAAGCAGTTTGGCAGCATCTTTTACGGTCAGAAACTCTTTTGCTTTGAGTTCATCAATTGGCCTTTGTCTTATAGCTAGTGTTTCAGCATTGCTGCTTTCAATCTTAACAGCTTTTTGCCTTTGCTTATATAGCCGCTTTGCGCAATAATCGGAACAGGTCTTTGTTACCGTTGTTCTTGCCTCAAATTCCTTCCCGCAAAACTGGCAAACCCTTGTTATTCTAATATTTGAACTCATTTAGTAGCATTTAATGAACCTAAGAACAAATAAGTATAATTAAGTGCAATCATTTCGCCTAACATAGGGTATTCTGCCCCTGCACCAGCCTAAGGTACAAATAAGGTACAAACAAACCCTGAAAAAGCAAATAATAACCCTAACAAACAACAAGGTATAAGCACCAAAAAAGCCCTATAAAACAAGGCTTTATATTTATTTTATAAAGATGGTAATCGTTTGTTTTGTGAAGTTACTTTCCGATACAAAACTTACTAAATATATAATCCAGCTGATCCTCATTCGTGATCTCACCCGTGATCTCACCCAGGTATTGCAGGCAGCGGCGGATGTCGAGGGCCAACAGGTCGCCGGGTAGCCTGTTCACCAATCCCTCTTCAACCTCTTTGAGTGCATGGGTGACCTGGAGCAGGGAATGGTAATGGCGGGCATTGGTGACGATCACATTCTCCGAGCCGGCCGCATCGCGCAGTACAAGGTCGATCATGCGTTCTTTGAGCACTTCCAGGTGCAGTCCTGTTTTGGCGGCGAGGTAGATGATGCCGGCTATGCCTGAGAATTTTTCCCTGGCGGACTGGCCCACCGGGTTGTCAAGCTTATTGCCTGCCAGCAGGAAGGTGATGTTGCTGCCTTCCATTTCGCGTACAGTCTGCTGCAGGTCCTCCGGCGTTGTCTCGTTCACATCGAAGAGATAGATCACGATATCGGCCTGCTTCATTTTCTGGCGGCTTTTTTCGATCCCGAAACCCTCGATCACATCGGCCGTATGCTCGCGGATGCCGGCCGTATCGATCAGCCTGAAAAGAATGCCGTCGATATTGATCACTTCCTCGATCGTATCGCGGGTGGTGCCCGGTATGTCGCTTACAATGGCCCGGTCCTCGTTGAGCAGGGCATTGAGCAAGGTGGACTTGCCCGCATTCGGCCGCCCCACAATGGCCACACTAACGCCATTCCTGATCACATTGCCCAGGCGGAAGGACTGCACCAGTTGCCCGGTCTGTACCTGTGCATCCTTGACCAGCTGCATCAGCCGGCTGCGGTCCGCAAACTCAACATCCTCCTGTGAGAAATCGAGCTCCAGCTCGATCAGGGCTGAGAATTGCAGGAGCTGCTCCCGCAGGTGCCGGAGGGAGTGCGAAAAACCGCCACGTATATTGTTCAAAGCTGTTTTCCGGGATGCTTCCGTGTTGCTGGCAATGAGGTCGGCCACCGCCTCTGCCTGTGCAAGATCCATCTTGCCGTTCAGGAAGGCCCGCTGTGTGAACTCACCCGGCTTGGCCAGTCTCGCTCCGCCGTCGATACAGGCCTCGATCACCTGCTGCTGTACAAAAGGGGAACCATGACAGCTGATCTCAACCACATCCTCACCGGTATAGGACCTCGGCGAACGGTAGAGGGATACTACTGCCTCATCAAGCACCTGGGCACTATTTTTCAAAAGGCCAACGTGCAGGGTATGCGATGGCTGTGCGGTAAGATCCCTGGAGGGGAAAAGCGCATTAACGATGTCAACCGCTTTTTGTCCGCTAAGCCGGATTACGCCGATAGCGCCTACCCCGGGTGGTGTGGCCAGGGCAACAATAGTATCGTCCCAGCCGCTTAATTTCATCATAGGTCAAAATTAGGCTCCCATCCAAATAAAAAATCCCCTCACAAAGTGAAGGGATCTGCAAATTTTCTAAGCTGGATTATTCGCTAGAGATTACGAATGTAATAGGCTGGGTATGATAGGAACGTACCTTTCTTCCGTTCTGCTCACCAGGTGCCCATTTTGGACCTTTTTTCACCACATCGACAGCTCCCTTACCCAAGCCAAAGCCAGGATCGTTAAGGGCCTGCACGTCGGTGATGGATCCATCCCTTTCCACCAGGAAGCGAACCTGTACCGTATACTGGCCGGGGTTCATTCCCTGTGAAGCAGCATCCTCGATATAACGTTGGAGCTGGCTTTCCAGGTGTCTTCTCCATTGCTTCTGGTCCACTTTGGCTTCTATCTCCACCTTGGTAAATACTTCGTTCTCGTCGATAGCAGGACCAACCACAGTACCCTTGCTTTCCTCCACCACAGGTGGGATCTGGGCATTCAGGTCCTTGTCTCCTTCCTGGTTAATTTCCGCGATGTGGGTATCAGGGAGTTCTTCCTGGGGAGGCATTTCCTGCTTCTGTACCTCTTCATCTTTCTTAATGATGGGGGGCGTGAACTTGGTCAGCTCCATCTGGGGAGGTGGCGGTGGTGCCTTTGGTGGCGGTGGTGGTGGCGGCGGTGGTGGTGGTGGTTCCTCAATTTTCTTAAGATCTACATCACGCACTTCCATATCGGCTGTCTCGGAGCCACCAACATTCTGGGCGATCAGCGAGCTGGTCACGGCCAGGATAGCCAGGGCAGCTGTAATACCCAGGGCCAGCAGGATCCTTTTATTGTACTTCTTCCTGAGCTCATAAGCGCCGTAATCCTTATTGCGGCCTTCGAACACCAGGTCAAGCACATCCGCCTCAAGTATTTTGTTCGGTTCCATTGTCTTGTTTTTTAATTAGATGCAATAGCTTGTTAATATCCATAAAGAAACCCGGCTTATTTGCCTCCCTGGGTTTTGATGATGAGCTCGTTCTCTTGGGGTGTGATATCCACCACAGCAAAGGCTTTTACATCATTGATAGCCATTTCATCGAGCACATCGATGGTACGGCCGTACTTGGCTTCTTTATTAGGCTTAATAACTACTACAAAATCTTTGTCGAGGCAAGCATTCTGCCAGTTGGGCTTGTTCTTGTCCTTTGCTTTTTGCTGGATTTCCTGGCAACTATTTTCATGCAAGTGACGGCTCATGACTTCTTTCCTTTTGTCGACGATCACCTGGCGAATATCTGCAAAGTTGCTGGTCTTGAAATTCGAGCCGTCGGCTTCGAGCTGCCCGAGGTAATAATAAAGGCCTGGATTGGCCTCAGAGCTCTTGCCCAGCATGATCGTAAGGGCATTCGACTCTTTTACATCGATCCGCTTGTCCTCATCTTCAGTCTTCTTTGGAACATTGAGCGCCATGGTATTGGGCGTGCTCATCGTTGTCGTGAAAATGAAGAAGGTAATGAGCAGGAATCCGAGATCCACCATCGGGGTCATATCCACACGGGTAGAAAGCTTTTTGGCCTTTTTAACCCCCGGGCCTTTCTTATGGCCTCCGCCGTCACTGCCTACATCTATATCTGCCATGTTGAATGAATTTTATTGTTTACAATGTTTTTACTGTCTAATCAGGGTGTGACACTGGCGCCCCTTGCCTGCTGGCGCTGACGGTAAAGCTCCGAACCTGCCGGCGCTTCCTTCGGATCGGTTACCAGCTTATAGCTGAACTGGTCAGCTCTTCGCATGGCTTCGACCACTCCGTCGAAAGAGGGATAAACCGCGTTGTTGTCTCCCTTGATCATATAAAACACCTGCATCGAACGGGACTCGTTGTAAAAAGTCGACTTGGCCGTGGTGATCCATTCCGCCAGCTCATTATTGGTAGAGTCGGTGGGGATACCCGCAGGCAGCTTCTTATAACGATCATCCGGAGGTATGGCCAGCGTGGCCTTTAGTTCCCTGAACGGTACACCGATCACGGTGTTCCTTTCAAAGCTCCTGATCTCCGCTTCCGTCAACCCGAGGTTCTTTGATGTGTTGATGGTCTCGATCAGTGTACGCTTCAACCGCTCATGCTCAGGCTTTTTCACGCTCATGGAGAAAAACACCCTGCCGGTTGAATCGAACTCCACCAACACCGCGTTCTCTTCGGTCAGCTGGTCGGCCGATACCGATTTGGGTGTGGAGATGGGCGCGGGTTCCGGCGGCTTGAACTTGGTTGCCAGCATAAAGAAGGAAAGGATCAGGAAAGCCACGTCCACGAACGGAGTCATGTCCGTGGCCGTGCTTTTCCTTGGTATTTTGATACTTGGCATACTGAAAATTAATTTTTATTGAGAGTCATTCCGGTTCTGAAATCCATAAAACAATCCCTTCTTATTTGTAGAGGGAAGCAAAAGATTGTGTTAAGGTAAAACCAGACTCATCGATACCATAGGTAATGCTGTCGATCTTGGTTGTGAAAACGTTATACATCACAAGAGCGAGAGCCGAGGTACCGATACCAAGAGCCGTGTTATAAAGGGCTTCGGAGATACCTGTTGCCAGGGCCGTTGCATTACCACCGCCTTCGGCACCGAGGGCAGAGAAGGAACGGATCATACCGATCACCGTACCGAGCAGGGCCACGAGCGTACCCACAGAGGTAATTGTTGAAAGGAATACCAGGTTCTTCTGAAGCATGGGAAGCTCGAGCGCAGTCGCTTCTTCCACTTCCTTCTGGATGGCGATCACTTTCTGCTCTGTATCCAGCTCATTGTTATTGATCATTTCCTTGTAGCGGCGCAGACCGGCTTTCATTACATTCGCTACTGAGCCACGCTGCTTGTCACACTCTGCAAGTGCTGCATCTACGTTACGGTTGGCAAGATGGTATTGTACCTTACGGATGAAGTTGGCGATAGAACCTTTACCCAGCGCTTTTGTG
>DASTPZ010000258.1:0-25751 GCA_035761965.1 Flavisolibacter sp.
TGAGCAGAACAAGGCGCTGTCTGATTTGTCGAAGGAGGAGTCCAGCGTATGGTGGACCAGCCTCCTGCTTTCGCTTCTGATTATCCTGATCGAAATAGGCCCTATTTTGTCGAAGCTCATTATGCCTGTAGGGCCTTATGATATAGCACTTGCAAGGGAAGAGCTCGTACAAATGGCCGAAGACGAGAATGAGCTCCGCAAAAGCAAGGAAATGCTTTTTGAGAAAAAGAAGCTGTTCTACCAAAAGCAAAAAGAAATGTCAGATTCCCTGGTAAGCAAACTCACCGAGCTGCAAAAAAAACATATAGATGAGGAGCTTGATAAATGGGAGAGGGGAGAATGGAATCCGAAAGATCATCGTGCCAGCATGGACGAAGTAATGAGGAGAATAAAAGAGCGTTATGGAGTGGGAGATGCGGACTTGCCTTGATTTTATTTAGCCTTTTTGGCCTATGGCCCCGTTATCCTTAACGGGGCCTTCGTTTTTTTGCCAAAAACGGATGGAGTTTTTCCACATTCCCCGTTTAAACCTGCCCTGATAATTGTTAAAAACGCCGGATTCGTAAAAATCCGATTGCATTTTCCTGGCCCAGGCAGTATGTTTACAGCCGGTTTTGATTCCATTCCTACTGAAGAATTTCAACATGGCGTGCACCTGCACGATTTAGTCCGCTGTTTTTTCGCTTCGCTTAAGAACAGTTTATCCCAGTCCTGAAAAATCATAGCATCCAATCATTCTGTGAGTATTGTTAACGCTTAAAGTACCTGCTATGAAACAAAGACCTGTTGAAAAAGACTATGGCAAAGACCTGTTAGACACCATTGTATTCCTCGTTCTGCTGCTTGTTGTACTCTGGTATTTCAAAGTCTGACCTCAATCCCTTTATTGTATTTCTATCCCGGCCAGCCTTGCACCGGGATATTTTATTTTAACGACGGCTTTCAGAGGCTGTCTGCCCGGCTCGTTTTTCTGCTGTACATTTACCGCTATCGTAAAATGGCTGCATGAAATTCGAAAACATTTTTACTGAGAAAAGAGTTGGCTCCGACAAGATACCTTCAGGTCCGCGTTCGGGCTTTCAACGCGATTTTGACAGGCTCATATTTTCATCTGCTTTTCGCCGGCTACAAAATAAGACCCAGGTATTTCCCCTGCCGGGAACGGCATTTGTACATAACCGGCTCACGCATTCGCTCGAGGTGGCCTCAGTTGGAAGATCGCTCGGTAAAATGATCGGCGAGCGCATCAGCGGTGCATTTAAGGGCAATGATGAAGTGTACGAGTTTTACCGCTATGAGTTGGCCAATGTAGTAGCAGCAGGCTGTCTTGCTCATGACATAGGCAACCCTGCTTTTGGTCATTCCGGCGAAAAGGCCATATCGGCTTACTTCATTGAGCAGGCGAACAGCCTGATCGATGGTGTTTCGCTCAAGGATTTTTTCACGCCGCTGCAATGGCAAGACCTTGTTTCTTTTGAAGGCAATGCCAACGCGGTACGCATACTTACACATAGCTATCGGGGGAGGTTCAAGGGCGGCTTTGGACTCACCTATACCACCATCGCCTCCATACTGAAATATCCCTGCGAATCGGTTGCGGTCAACAAGCAATATAAGCACCGGAAGAAATATGGTTTTTTTCAAACGGAAAAAGACACCGTGGTGAAAATAGCCGATGACCTTCATATGATCAGGGAAAGTGGCGAGCCCCTAATCTACCGCCGGCATCCATTTGTATACCTCGTGGAGGCTGCGGATGATATCTGTTACAATATTGTAGACATGGAGGATGCTCAGCGACTCGGGATACTGAGGAAGCAGGAGGTGGAAGTGGCTTTTATGGAAGTGATTGGCAAACTGGCCCCATCCGATGTGGACAGGACCTATGGCTATTATAAGCAAATAAGCGATACGAATGAGGCTATCGCATTCCTCAGGGCAAGGATCATCAACCTCCTGGTAAACAGGGCTTCGGATGTTTTCCTTGATCACCGTGAGCAGCTGATCGAAGGAAGGTTTGCCGAGACCCTCGTAGATGTGATCGAAAAGCAGACTGGTGCCCTTCGTACCGTTCAGGAGATCTCGGTGCAGAAGATATACGGACACGATACGGTTATGCAGATCGAGATAGCCGGCTATAATGTGATGTCGGCTTTATTGGCGCTTTTTGTACCTGCCCTGCTGAGGAAAAAGCCTTCACATAAGGAAGAGAAGGTGCTTCGCCTTTTTCCATATCAGTTCACAGAATTCGAGGAGGCAACATCAGGATATGAAAAGGTTATGAGCGCGCTCGATTACCTGAGCGGGATGACCGATGAATATGCAACCGAGATGTACAGGAGGCTGACCGGTATAAGCATACCAGGACATGGATAGGCTAAGCTCATTCTTAGCTGGACAATGCAATGAATGCATAGTTGTTACCGAGGTCCCATGCACTTCACTGGCCGGAAAATTGCATCCCGGTTTTAAAGCTTTTGTTATGAAACAGCCTATGCCCTTCTTTGTTCTTTTACTGCTTTTGACTGCCTGTGGCAATGACAAATCCGAAGGCAATAGCGGCCCGGGCATGACCAATATTCAAAATGTGAATGGCAATATGCCAGATACAAGCAGCAGTATCAATCTCGACAATGGCCCTGCACAGGATAGTTCCTCTTTCGACAGCACTCCACCTAAACCAGGTTCTTAAGATAAGCGGCATTGTCCTTTACTGCATCCAGGGGCGTGGTGTCGTCATACCTTTCCTGCTCTACAATAAAATGCTTCATGCCATGGCTTGCTGCTGATCTCAGTACGCTGCTGAATGCTATGCTGCCTTTTCCGAGGGTGGTGGATGCATCTTTGTCTGATGCCTCCGCGGCTTTTTTCCTGTCCTTGATATGACAGAGCCTGAAGCGATCCGGGTATTTTTCAAACCAGGCTAGAGGATCCTGTCCTGCCGTTACAACCCAGTAGATATCCATTTCAAAATCTACAAGCTCCTTGTCAGTATGCTGAATCAGTACATCCTGCGGTACCTGTCCTTCTACCGGCACGAAGCTATAATCATGGTTATGATAGGCAAAGCGCAGTCCATGCTTTTTGCAGGTTTCGCCATACCGGTTGAATCTTTCGGCTGCCGCTTTGTAATCATCGAGCTTTGGTTGGGGCCCCAGCCAGGGACAGATAAGGTATCTAATGCCTATCTCGGCGGCTTCTTCTACCTTCCGGTCAAAATCTTTTTCGACATTGCAATGGCTGGCAACAACGCGCATGCCCAGGTCATCGAGGAGTTGCCTGAACCCGGTATTCTTCATGCCCCAGAACATACCCTGGGGGCCCTCATAGCTTTCAATTTCTTTATATCCAAATGAGGCAACCTGTGTGATGATGCCTTTAGGATCGGCCGGCAATACATCTCGAAGGGTATAGAGCTGCAGACCAAAATTGTTCCAGGTCTTTCTGGAGGCAAATGCGGTTTTGCAGCCAGGCAGGAGATTGCCGGCAATGAGTCCTGCACCAAGCATACCGGCCCTTTTCAGGAAATTTCTTCGTTGATAAAACATAAAGGATAATTAAGCCCAGGCGCGGTCGCCTTTTTTGTAAGGAATGCAGCCCTCAAACCTGCCCGGAACGGGGTTGTGGCGCAGGGCCTGTTTGGCGCCTACCTCCGAAGTAAAGTAGCCGAGAAGCGTGAGCTGTTTCATCATGCTGAAATAGTGAGGGGACATCCGGTTCTTTACATATTTCGTATTGCCCCTTGCTATTTCTTCTTTCTCCTTCTGATCTTCTTTGGCATTAAAATCATTCAGCTTATGCTGATGATCCCTGGCCTCTCTGTCGAGCGCGGTGAGCAGCTCCGTTCTTTGCTGGGGCGTGGAAGACATAAAATCCTTGCCGAACCTTTTTTCGCTTTCCTCGTTGATGTTGCGCATCCCGTCCATAAAGGTCTGCTGGTCTGAAGCTTCATAACAATCGTTGATCATGACGGTCATGAACTGCCCGACCCTGGCGGCCTTTGCACCCGGTGTAGAGGTTGCAGGCAAAATGGTCTCTGCTATTTCATCTAAACAGGCGATCTGCTCCGGTGAAAAGGATTTTGCTTCACCTGTTTTGCTCTTGCAACCAGTTAGGAAGGAGCTGGCGCCTACCACGGCGCCTCCTAAGAGGAGACTGATGTATTTAACGGCTTCTCTGCGTTCCATGTGATCGTATTTAGGTTTCTGCTATTTATACCCGGTATCGGTTTAGCTGCCAAGCTTGTACCCATCCCGGTAGCTTCGTTTTACAAACTGATTTACATCGTCGAAATTGGTCACTTTCATCTGGATATTGTCCCACAGCAGCATGATATTGCGTCCTGGGTAGCTAAAGCCCTTGCCATCTGCGTTCGGATAACGGATATCATGCGCCCTGATGGCGAGATTAGCCATAAGCAGCGACTCGGTAAGTGGGCCGGCAATCTCGAAAGGTGAGCTAAGCGCTATCTTCCCATAGCCGGCTATACAGGCGTCTACCCACTGGGCATAGTGCCCTTCGGCGCCACCGGCAACTCTTTTGATCGTTTGCGGAACCACTACTTCTTTGTTGCGTGAAAGCGGCAGCAGCCTTGGATCGGCGCCATAGGTGCTGCACATCATCTTGCCCTTGGTGCCTATGAACAGGGTGCCATTGCCTCCATCGCCAAACAGCTCATTAGGGCCAAGCTCAGAGGGGCGTTCGGGCTGTATGCCGCCATCCATCCAGTGAAGTGTTACCATGCCCGCGGTCTTATCTGTCTTTGGAAAATGGAGTGTAACATGGCTCGATGGCGGACAGCTTTCAGGAAAATAACCGCGTTTGAATTCATCTACATACACGCTGCCGACGCTGGCCTGTACATCCGTGGCATACCTGAGGTTAAGTACCCTGAATGCAGGCTCGATCAAGTGACAGCCCATATCGCCCAGGGCGCCGGTGCCATAATCCCACCAGCCGCGCCAGTTAAAAGGGACGAGCTTTTCTATGTAATCCTTGTAGGGAGCGGTTCCCAGCCAGAGGTCCCAGTCCAGTCCCTGCGGCACGGAGGCCCTCATGGTGGGCCATTCGATACCCTGCGGCCAAACAGGCCGGTTGGTCCAGCTATATACCGTATGCACATCACCAATGATGCCTGCGTTGTACCAGTCGATAAGCTGTCTCACGCCATCGCCCGATGCGCCCTGGTTACCCATCTGGGTCACAACCTTGTAGCGCCCAGCAGCCTCCGTCAGTATCCTTGCCTCGTATATATCGTGGGTAAGCGGTTTCTGTACATATACATGCTTACCCAGCTGCATGGCTGCCAGGGCCTGTACGGCATGGTTGTGATCGGGAGTTGAAATGGAGACAGCATCAAAATGCTTGGATTCTTTATCCATCAGCTCTCTCCAGTCGCGGTAATATTTTGCTTTTGGAAATTTCTTTACCGAAGCGGCAGCCCTGCGGTCATCCACATCGCAGAGAAAAGCGATGTCGGCCTTACCCGACTTGAAGAAGCTGGCGATGTCGCTTTCCCCCTTGCCGCCCACACCAATGCCTGCTATCAGCAGGCGGTCGCTCGGCGCAATAAATCCTTTGCCTCCCAGTACATGCCTTGGCACAATAAAGAAGCCCGCTGCAGCGATAGCCGTGTTGCGTATAAAGCTTCGTCTGGAAGCATTGGCTGGCGATGGGTCCTGCTCTTTCATAAAGTTTCAGATATTCATTTTTTTCAATTCTTTTACTGCATGATCGCAGGCCCTTGCGGTAAGGGCCATGTAGGTAAGCGAAGGGTTTACGCAGGAGGCGGAGGTCATGCAGGCGCCATCGGTCACAAAAACATTTCTTGCATCCCATACCTGGTTCCATTCGTTCAGTACCGAAGTTTTTGGATCACGGCCCATCCTTGCGGTTCCCATTTCATGAATGCCCATGCCCGGTGCATAATCCGATTCAAAGCTGCGTACGTTCCTTAGCCCCGCGGCTTCCAGCATTTCCTTGGCATCGTTGGCCATGTCAATACGCATCTTTTTTTCATTTTCCTTGATCTCGCAATCGATAGACAGTACGGGTAATCCCCATTTGTCTTTTTTGTTCTTATCAAGGGTAACCTTATTCTCATGGTAGGGGAGCATTTCGCCAAAGCCGGTCATGCCCATGCTCCAGTTGCCAGGTTCGCAGAGCGCATCTTTGTAATCCGCACCGATGCTCATTTCCGCGATCTCCCGGCTCCATCCCTCGCGGCCGGCGCCGCCCTGGTAGCCAAAGCCGCGCAGGTAGTCGCGTTTGTCATTGAAAAGGTTGCGGTAACGGACTATGTAGATGCCGTTGGGTCTTTTGCCATAATAGTATTTATCGGTATATCCATCCACATCGCCCGAAGCGCCAACGCGGAAATGATGATCCATGAGGTTATGTCCAAGCGCGTTACTGGAACTTCCCAATCCGTCAGGCCAGATATCCGTTGCGGTATTCATGAGCACCCAGGTGGAGTTGAGCGTAGAAGCGTTCAGGAAAACGATTTTCGAGAAGAACTCGTAGGTCTTGTTTGTTTCGGCATCAAGCACCCTGACGCCTTTGGCTTTCCGGGTATCCTTATCGTAGATCAGCTCCGTAACGATGGAGAAGGGTCGCAGGGTAAGGTTACCCGTCTTCATGGCGGCGGGAAGGGTTGCCGATTGCGTGCTGAAGTAGCCGCCGAAAGGGCATCCCAGCCAGCACCTGTTCCTATACTGGCAATTGGTGCGATCATTGTGCGGAACCGTGATGTTGGCCACGCGGCCTATGATCATATGGCGTTCGTTATTAAAGCGCTCCTTGATTCTAGCCGCTACATCCTTTTCCACGCAGTTCATTTCCATGGGTGGCATAAAATTTCCGTCGGGCAGGGCGGGAAGTCCTTCCGTCGATCCGCTGATGCCCGCGAAGCCTTCTACATAATGGTACCATGGGGCCAGGTCGGCATAGCGGATGGGCCAGTCTACGGCCACGCCTTCCTTTGCATTGGCTTCAAAATCGAAATCGCTCCAGCGGTAGCTCTGTCTTCCCCACATAAGGGACCTGCCGCCTACATGATAACCGCGATACCAGTCGAAGCGTTTTATTTCGGTATAAGGATTATCCTTATCCCTGGCCCAGAAGTCGAGGTTCATTTCGTTAAGCGGATAGTCGCGGCGCAGCACGGGATAATCTTCGATCATTTGCTGTGTTCTTCCGCCACGGTGCGGGAACTCCCAGGATTCCTTGGAGGTATTAACGTAATCCTTTATATGCTCGATATTATGGCCCCGTTCAAGCAGGAGCACCTTAAGTCCTTTTTGGGTGAGTTCTTTGGCGGCCCAGCCACCGCTGATTCCCGATCCCACAACGATCGCGTCATACGTATTGTCAGCCATAGATAGGTAGGTGGTTTTGGTTTGTGCTTTGTATTTGAATGAGTCTTTTTATGTTAGATATCACAAATCGCAATTGCTTTTTTTAATGCTTCAATCTTGCCTGCGTTATCCTGCGCGGTCGGAATGAACTCCTGGGCCACGTAGCCTTCATAACCAGTGGATCTGATGGTTTTCATGATGGCAGGATAATGAAGCTCCTGGGTTTCGTCGATCTCGTTGCGGCCCGGTACGCCGGCTGTATGATAGTGCCCAAAATACTGGTGGCTGTCCCGGATGGTGCGGATAATATCCCCTTCGTTGATCTGCATATGATAGATATCGTACAGGAGCTTGAAATTAGGAGAGCCCAGGCGTTTGCAGAGCTCGATGCCCCAGGCCGATCTGTCGCACATATAGTCGGGATGATTCACCTTGCTGTTAAAAAGCTCCATCTGTACAATCACACCTTTTTGCTCGGCCAACGGCATGATCTTCTTAAGTCCTTCAACGCAATTGTTCATCCCTGTTTCATCATCCATGCCTTTCCGGTTGCCGCTGAAGCAGATGAGATTCTTGTAGCCGGCATCGGATACAAGCCTGATGTGCTCTGTATAGTTTTTAATGAGCAAGGGATGGTACTGCCGGTCGTTCCAGCCCTCAGTAAGACTGATCTCCGCGCCATTGCACATCGAGGAATCAATGCCATGGGCTTTGAGCACAGGCCATTCTGCCGGGCCAACCAGGTCGATGGCTGCAAAGCCGATCTCTTTAACAACAGTGCAAAGAGCCTCGAGCGAAAGGAAATTATAGGTCCAGCGGCACACCGAATGATGAATATTGTTCTTTAATATCTCTTCCTTAACGGGATAAGCGCCTGCGAAGGAGAGCGCCGGTGTAAGCGTTGTTGCGGGACCTGCAAGCAGCAGGTTCCTGATCAGCGTTCTTCTGGAAGTTTTGTTCGGCATGGTCAACTGATTGGGCTGGCAGCAAGACCTTTCTCTACCTTGCTTTGAGTGATTTGTTTTCTACCGGGCTGGCGGAAAAAGATGGCAAAAAGAAATAGTACGCCGCCTGCAATAGCCGCCGGTACAAGCCAGATGCTCTTCCAGTCGTGACCGCCAGGTACCGCATATTTTTCTGCCACGATACCTGCTATCCAGAAACCCACCCACATGCCGATGCCGTAGGTTGCCAGGGTGATGAGTCCCTGCGCAGAAGACCGTATTCTTTCGCTTGCTTTTTCATTGGTATAGATCTGGCCCGTTACAAAAAAGAAATCATAGCAGATCCCATGAAGGATGATGCCGCTGTAAAGAAGCCACATGCTGCTGCCTGTATCGCCAAAGCCGAAGCAAAGGTACCTGAGCACCCATGCACCCATACCAATGAGCAGCATCCATTTTACACCAAGCCTGCTAAAGAAAAGCGGCAGGGCAAAAAGAAAGATCATTTCCGACATCTGGCCATAGGTCATTTTGGAAGCCGCCCTGTCGACGCCGATCTCGTTAAGAAAAATATTTGCCTGCTGGTAGTAAAAGGCCAGTGGTATGCAGATAAGCATGGAGGCCATAAAAAAGAAAAGAAAGTTTCTATCCTTCAGAAGTCCCATGGCATCGAGCCCGATCACTTCGCCAAATCTTACCTGCTTACCGGCTTTTGGCGGCGGCGTGTTGGGAAGCGTAAAGCTGAAAATGCCGAGCAAGGCTGAGATGATGGCCGTGAGGCGAAAGGTATTGACCAGGCTGCCGCTCTTTTCCCAGGCCAGCCAGCCTATAATGAGGCCAGCGGCGATCCACCCGATAGTGCCGAATACGCGGATATTGGCAAATTGCTTTTCAGGGTCCCTCAGCTGGTTGAAGGAAATGGAGTTTACCAGTGCCAGTGTAGGCATGTAAAGGATCATGTAAGCCAGCAGCACAGGATAGAAGGCAGAAAAGGTATCGAGTGTTGAAAGGTAATAAAGCAGGCCAGTCCCGGCAAGGTGAAGAAAGCCCAGTATTTTCTGCGCAGCAAAAAAGCGGTCTGCCACAAGACCAACTACCATGGGAGCCACGATGGCTCCAAGCGCCTGCGTTATGTAGGCAGCGCCGATCTCCCTTTCGGTGGCTTTAAGGCTGGACGAAAGATAGGTGCCCATGGTTACGAACCATCCTCCCCAAATAAAGAAGTTGAGGAACATCATGGCCGAAAGCTGTATGCGGATAAAAGGTTTCATGAATTTATCGTTTTATGCGGGGCTATCAAGGAGATGCAGGCCGGTACGGGAGGTTGAAAGGGCGGCAGTAGTATATAGCTTGCGTCTCGTTAATTCCTATTACCAGTGTTCAAACTAAATGTACAAATTAAAATGGCTTGCTTGTTTCTCAGTGAACTAAAAAATCAGCAATGTCATAATCCTGTGAATAAGTTCTAAGCGGTTTTTATTTTCAATAAATGGATTACATTCATCTATAATTTTTTCGCTCGATCAATCAAGACTTATGAGAAGACTTCGAATGGGCATGATCGGGGGTGGCCCCGGGGCCTTTATCGGCGCCATTCACCGGACGGCGGCCATCATGGACGGCGAGATCGATCTTGTTTGCGGGGCTTTTAGCTCCGATCCCGGCAAGTCCCGTGCGGCCGGCGCCTCGCTTTATCTCGATCCCTCAAGGGTCTATGGTTCTTATGAAGAAATGTTCACACGTGAAAAAGAGCTGCCGGAAGACGAGCGCATGGATTTTGTTTCCATTGTAACACCCAACCACCTGCATTTTGAGCCGGCAAGAATGGCCCTTCAAAGCGGCTTTCACGTAGTGCTCGATAAACCCCTGAGCTTTGATCTGGACGAGGCAAGGAGGTTGAGAAAAGTAGTGGAGGATACAGGCTGTTATTTTTGTCTCACCCATACCTATACCGGCTATCCCATGATCAAGGAAGCAAAGGTGCGTGTAGGTCGTGGAGAGCTGGGCAGTTTGCGAAAGGTTTTTGTGACCTATCCGCAGGGCTGGCTCAGTCATTTTCTTGAAGGCTCCGGCTCCAAGCAGGCAGCCTGGAGAACCGATCCCTCGCGAAGCGGCAAGGCAGGCGCCATGGGCGATGTTGGCACACATGCCTTCAACCTTGCTGAATACCTGACCGGCCTGCGTGTAAAGCAGCTTTGCGCCGATATCAATACGGTGGTCGATGGTCGGTTGCTCGACGACGACGGAGCAGTGCTACTTCGTTTCGACAATGGTGCCAGCGGCGTACTGGTAGCTTCGCAGGTGCTGGCCGGTGAGGAAAACGATCTTATAATTAAAGTATATGGAGAAAAAGGCGGTTTGGAATGGCGGCATGCCGATCCTAACAGCTTGCTCATGAAATGGCCGGATGCGCCGGCCCAGGTGCTGAGGACAGGAACAGGCTATCTGAGCGAGGCAGCCCGGCACAATACGAGAACACCATCTGGTCACCCGGAAGGATTCATAGAAGCCTTTGCCAACCACTACCGCAATTTTGCGCTTTGCCTGAAGGCCAGGCTGGAAGGGCGAAGGCCGGAAGCGTTATGGCTCGACTTCCCGGGAATAGAGGAGGGCGTAAGGGGTATGGCCTTTATTGAAGCGGTCGTTGCTTCGGGCAGGTCAGATCAGAAATGGCTGGAGCTGGAAGTGTAAATGAGGTTTGGCACAGCAGCTGAAGGGTTGCAGCATGTTTCCAGTGACAGCTTTTTATTGCTAAAGGAGATAAGGATAAAATACAGGTAACAGTCCGTCGGACATATCAATTAATACATGGCAATGCAAACGATCAAAGGACCGGGAATTTTCCTGGCCCAGTTCCTGGGAGAGAAACCTCCATTCAATGAGCTTTCTTCCATATGCGAATGGGCCGCGGGCCTGGGTTTTACCGGCGTGCAGCTGCCAGCCTGGGATGCACGTTGCATCGATCTGAGGCTCGCAGCAGAAAGCCGGACCTATGCCGATGAGCTGAAAGGCAGGATAGGCAGCTATGGGCTGCAGATCACGGAGCTATCAACCCATCTCCAGGGACAGCTGGTAGCGGTTCACCCGGCTTACAATGAGCTGTTCGATGCTTTTGCGCCGGCGGAAGTAAAAGCCAACCCTGCCGCGCGCACCGACTGGGCCGTTCAGCAAATGAAATACGCGGCAAAGGCTTCGCAAAACCTGGGCCTTGCTGCTTGCCCCACCTTTAGCGGAGCCCTCCTATGGCATTTATTTCATCCATGGCCACAGCGTCCTGCCGGCCTGGTAGAGGAAGGATTCAGGGAACTTGCCAGGAGATGGAAGCCCCTTCTGGATGCTTTTGATGAATGCGGCGTGGATCTGTGTTATGAGATACATCCCGGGGAGGACCTGTTTGATGGAGAGACCTATGAGCTTTTTCTCCAGCATGTGAACAATCATCCGAGGGCCTGCCTGCTGTATGACCCTTCGCATTTTGTACTGCAGCAGCTGGATTATCTTCAATACATCGATTTTTACCATGAGCGTATCAGGGCTTTTCATGTAAAGGATGCTGAATTTCATTCAACCGGCAGACAGGGCACTTTTGGCGGTTACCAAAGCTGGATCAACCGGGCGGGCCGCTATCGAAGCCCCGGTGATGGACAGGTAGATTTCAAAGGCGTATTCAGCAAGCTCACCCAATATGGCTATAAGGGCTGGGCCGTGATGGAGTGGGAGTGCTGCATCAAACACCCGGAGGATGGAGCACGCGAGGGGGCCGGTTTTATCAAAGACCACATCATCAGGGTAACTGACAAGGCTTTCGATGATTTTGCCAGCGCGGGTGCAGATAAAGAATTGAATAAAAAGCTGCTCGGCTTATAACAGGTAATATCTTTGATCCAGGTAAACCAATCACTAAAAGGAATTTGAGAAATGAAAACAGCAATCTTCTGTCTATCTCTGCTGCTGGGCATATCGGCATGCAATAGCAATGATGACACCCAGGGATCTGATAGCCCATCCAATACCACAGACCAGCCGAAAGATCAGCCCGGTGTTCAAAAGCCTGCAGCGAGCGACAACCCGGAAATACAAAAAGGGCTGGAGCTGGTGGCAAGCACCGGCTGCTTTCAATGTCACAATGTTTCGGATAAGCTCGTTGGCCCCGCTTATGCGGATGTATCAGATCGGTACAAAGGGCAGCCGGGTAACATAGATACCCTTGTTCACCGCATTGTGAACGGCTCAGTAGGGAAGTGGGGCACCATACCTATGCCACCCAATGCAGTGTCAAAAGAAGATGCAAGGGCCATGGCGGCCTATATTCTATCGCTTCAAAAATAGAGGATGCACAAACTCGCAACCGCAGTGGCCATGCTGGCCATTCTTGCCTGCAACACAACTAAAAACAATGGGCAGACTATGAGCAGCAATGACAATGCTCCGGGTAAGGGCGGATGGGCCGCCCTGTTCGACGGCAAGACCACCAGGGGATGGCATACCTATGGAAAGCCGGCTGCCGGCAAGGCCTGGAAGGTGGAGGATGGAACGCTTCGGTTGGATGCGCGAAGCAAAAAGGACTGGCAGACAGCCGAGGGTGGGGATATAGTGACAGATGAGGAGTTTGAGAACTTTCACCTCAAGCTGGAATGGAAGCTTTCGCCCAGGGGCAATAGCGGCATTATGTTTTACGTGCATGAGGATACGGCGCGGTTTGCCTATCCCTGGCATACCGGTCCGGAGATGCAGGTGCTCGATAACGGGGCTGAGGGCCGGGAAGGACACCCCGATGCAAAGATCACATCACACAGGGCCGGGGATCTTTACGACCTGCTGGTTTCAAAGGAAGCCGTAAAGCCTCCCGGCGAATGGAACAAGGTGGAGATCGTAGCCAACAATGGCCAGCTCGATTTTTATATGAATGGCCAGCACACGCTCAGCACCGGCTTATGGGATGAGAACTGGCGCAACATGGTTGGCCGGAGCAAGTTCAAAGCATTGCCGAGCTTTGGCAGCTACAAAAAAGGCCGGATCGCGCTCCAGGATCATGGAGACGATGTATGGTTCAGGAATATCATGATCAGGCGGCTGTAGACCCCGGACGTGCATTTTCACCTGATTGATAATCGTTTGCTCCCTGTACTGGTGCTTATTCATTTTCTTCATCAATACCACTTTTTATCCTAGCAGCCTGCAGGGATGCTTGCAATATTCAGCAACCAGGCCCGGCGGCATGAATGATATGTTTTCATCATGCACGAGGATGGGCATATATCCAACAGATTCTGCATAGAACCGTAAAAGAAAAGGCGGTCAGCTCAAGCCGACCGCCCTATGGTTCCGATGTCCAGGTATTATTTTTCCGTGCGCTGGTAAACAATCCAGCTTGTGCCGTACGATCTGAGCGATAGCTTGCTGTGTGCATTTTCAAGCTTAGCGGTATAAATTATTTTCCTTTCGGTAGAGATCTCGACGAGGTCGGTTATCCAATAACCTTTGAAAACATTGTCCAGGTTGGCTTCCAGCATAAGCGGGAGCTGGGTTGAAACGATCTTTTTCTCAAGACTGATGAGGACGCCTTGCTCGTTATAAGAAGCCGTAATGTATTGGTTATTGAGCAGGAACTGGACTTTGTATACCTGGTTGCCTTTTGTCCATGATACATCGCTGGCTTCGCTGAATGAACGTTTGAAAGATCTCAGGGCAGCAGAAGAAACGGGTGTATCGGTCTTGGCAAGGATGCCGGTGGCAGAGAAAAAGACCAGCATCAGCGTGATCAAGAAGTACTTCATATAATTTGTTTTAATTGGTTTATCTGTAATTGTCGCCGCAAAGCTAGGGTGGATAAGGTTTTTGAAGAGTAGCGAACTAAGTGAACCGTCGTTTTGGCTTAGTAAACTGCAGAATTGCGGAGATAAACCGTTGCTATAGCTTTTCCACAGGTAAGAAATCGTCCGGCTGTGCAGAGATTTGTGTATAAACTGTGCATAGGCGATAAACATTCGTAGAACGGATGTTTCCTTCGGGAATTTAAATACCCAATAATTGTGAAATGCTTTTGCAGTAAGCGTTGAGTAGAAAAATCTCAGGTTATTTTTTCATTACGGCCGGGCTTCATGCAAGAGTACTCTTATGCATGAGTTTTGGTAGATTTTGCGCTTAAATTCCTGCTTTTGCTCTTTACTACCTCAAAGTATTTATATAAGACGCAACAGCTTAAGGCTGAGGCCGAATGAAGAGGCTGTTTATACCCTTGGTTCGCTTTTTGCAACTCCTAAGACGAATTGAAAATAATCCGGCCCTTTTGAATAATCCATTTCCGATTAGCCTGCAACAATGAATAGAGTCGGTCACTCATTTTCAACAACAACTATGAATACATCTAGGTTGCCACTGGCAGGCTCACTACTGGGCTTTCTATTCATGCTCTCCTCCTGTGTAAGTACCAGGAAGTCGGTTTACTTCGCCGACCAGAACGACGAAGTACTTTTATCAACGATCAGCATTCCTGAGCCTGTTATCCAGAACAACGATCTGCTCAGCATTTCTGTCAGCAGCCTCAATCCACAGGCATCTTCTGTCTTCAACATGCCTAACCTTTCTTACGCTAACACAACCACGGCACAAGGCACCCCTGTACAAGCAGGTGGTTACCTCGTTAACCCGGAGGGTTATATCCAGTTCCCGATCCTCGGCGCTATCAAGGCGGCCGGGCTCACAGAAAACCAGCTCAGGACGCAGATCGTCAAGAGCCTGGTCGACAAAAAACTATTGCTCGATCCCATCGTAACAGTCAGGCACCTCAATTTCAAGGTCACCGTGCTGGGCGAAGTCGCGCATCCTACTGTCATCAATGTTCCGAACGAAAAGATCACCATGCTGGAAGCCCTTGGACTTGCCGGTGATATAACGATCTACGGTAAAAGGGATAATGTGATGCTGATCAGGGAGGAAGCCGGCAAAAAGACCATCAAGCGCCTGAATCTCAACTCGACTGAGCTTTTGAGCTCTCCCTACTATTACCTGAGATCGAATGATATTGTTTACGTTGAGCCCAACAAGGCCAAGGTAGCAGGCTCCAGCCGTGCGACCCAGCTACTTCCTATCGTCTTGAGTGGTCTTTCCTTTGCGGCGATTGTTGTAGACCGATTAACCCGATAATACTGTGATTTATGAAAGCACCGAAGAGAGCGCATGTTGATCAGGATTCCAATGTCCTTAGTCAAGCCCTGTTCCGTTATTTACCCTACTGGCCACTTTTCCTTTTATTGCTTTTGCTATCGCTGGCAGGTTCATGGCTATACCTGCGCTATACGACTCCGCTATACGAGACCAATGCCCGCCTGCTGATCAAGGATCAGAAAAAAGGTGCAATGGATACCAAGGCGCTCGAAGAGCTGAATGTGCTTTCCACCAAAAAGATCATAGAGAACGAAATAGAGGTGATGCGATCAAGAACCCTTCTCAATGATGTTGTTAAGAACCTGGGGTTGTATGCGCCTGTGTCTGTGGAAGGCAACCTGCGCCAGCGCGCGGCTTATGCAAGCTCCCCGGTCAAGATCAGGGTGAAGGATGTAGACAATATCACCGAGACGGAAGAAGTCGAATTCAGCTATCAGTCTTCAAATGCTACAGTTGCCATAAACGGCCGCAGGTATCCGCTGAACCAATGGGTTGAAACGCCTTACGGTACCCTTCAGTTCAGGGCCAATGACAAGGCCAGGAAGCCCTACAATGGCGAGAAGCTGTTCTTCACTCTTGTCGATCCAAAAGAAGTGGCCTCTGATATACAGTCGAGGCTTAAGGTAGAGGCAACCAACAAACAGTCGAGTATTCTCTCACTTTCCTTGCGCGATGAAGTGCCGCAGCGGGGTGAGGATATTTTGAACGAGCTGCTGGTGGCCTACAACAAGGCGACTATCAATGACAAGAACAGTCTTGCCGTCAACACACTCTCTTTCGTGGAAGAGCGGCTTAAAAGTGTAGAGCGTGACCTCGATTCCATTGAAAAGAAAACACAGCAATACAAGTCTAGAAAGGGCGCTATCGATATCAGTGAGCAGGGCAGGCTGTTTTTGCAGAATGTCAGCGCCAACGATCAGAAGCTGGGTGATATCAATATGCAGCTGGCCGTACTCAACCAGGTTGAGGATTATGTAAGGTCCAAGAACAACGGCGCCGGCATCGTCCCTTCTACACTGGGTGTATCTGATCCCATTCTTTCCCAGCTGGTCGACAAACTTTACTCTGCGGAGCTGGAATATGAAAGCCTTAAATCAACTACAGCCGAAAACAACCCGGCCATGCTGGCTTTGCAGGATAAGATCCAAAAAGTAAAGCCCAGCATACTGGAAAATATCCAAAGCCAGCGCCGCAGCCTTTCTGCTAGCAAAAGCAACCTCGCTGCCACCAACAGCAGCTATTCCAGCGTGCTTCAAACCATGCCAGAAACAGAAAGAGAGCTGATTGATATCAACCGCGCGCAAAGCATCAAGAATGGTATTTACTCCTTCCTTCTGCAAAAGCGCGAAGAGACAGCCCTTACGCATGCTTCAACAGTATCCGACAGCAGGATCGTCGACCGCGCGCAGTCATCGCTTACACCGGTCAGTCCCAAAAGCAAAGTGGTTTACCTCTCCGCAATTCTCATTGCCATTGCCGGTGGCATTGCGCTGATCACCGGCAGGGAATCGCTGAGCCGCAAAGTAATGTTCCGTCACGAGATCGAGGCATTGACCGATCTGCCGATCATTGGTGAGATCGTTTCCGAAGATTCGAAAACACCGATTGTTATCGGCGAAGGCAAAAAGACCTTTGTGGCAGAGCAGTTCAGGCGCCTCAGGGCTTCGCTCCAGTTCATGGGTATCAATTCGAAGCGTAAGCGCATACTGGTAACCTCTGCGATCTCCGGCGAGGGAAAGAGCTTTGTAGCCACCAACCTGGCGCTCAGCCTGGCGCTTACCGGCAAGCGGGTAGTGCTGCTTGACTGCGATCTTAACAATCCCTCGCTCAATAAAAAACTGGGAATTGGTAATGGCTTATCCGGTGTTACAGAATATCTCCAGGATGAGGCAGAGGCAGACGGGATCATTAACAGGTCGGGGCTGCATGAGAACCTGTTCTTTATTCCCGCGGGTAGCCTTCCGCGCAACCCGGCAGAACTGATCATGAATGGCAGGATCGAGGATCTTCTCAACTACCTCGATGCAACCTTCGACTACATCGTGGTTGATACGGCTCCGGTAAGTCCTGTTACGGATGCCTACATGATCTCTCCTTACTGCGATGCCACGCTGTTCGTGGTAAGACACGGCTATACGCCAAAAGTCTTTGTGCAACGCATCGACGAAAACAACAAGATCAACCAGCTGAATAACACAGCCATTGTTTTTAATGGTGTCCGGCCCCGTGGCTTTGGCAACAAGAATTACGGCTACGGCTATGGGTACGGATATATTTATCACGACAGTAAGAGTCAAAACAAACGCCTGCGCAAGCCGGCCAACTGATTAGCCTGTTAGAAAGAAAGGGAATTAAATTAACCGGTTACAGCCTTGCCTGTAAGTGGAATGGGCGGAGCCTGTTAGTATCGTTTCAATATCAAAAACACCAGTATGAACAGTGAAAAGAAGTGGTATGCAGTCTATACCAGGCCAAGGTGGGAGAAAAAAGTTTCGGAATTGCTAACCAGGAAGAAAGTAGACAATTTCTGTCCCCTGAATAAGGTTGTAAGACAATGGGCGGACAGGAAAAAGACGATCCAGGAACCGCTTTTTACTTCTTATGTTTTTGTACACGCAACGGAAGCTGAACACCTCGCGATCAAACAGACTGATGGCATTTTGAATTTTGTTTACTGGCTTGGCAGGCCCGCACTGATCAGGAACGAGGAAATAGATGCGATCAGGTATTTTCTTGGTGAGCACGAGGATGTACGGCTCGAAAAGATCAACGTAAATGTGTCGGACAGGGTGCGAATCGTGGATGGGCCGCTCAGCGAAAGGGAGGGCAATGTTGTGGAGGTAAAGAGCAAGTCGGTCAAGGTCATGCTTCCCAGTCTTGGTTATGCCATGACCGCTGAGGTAAGAAAGGAAAGGGTAACGGTGATAGATCCCTATACCACCAACGCCACAAAAAACTACATAAGGCATGCAAACTTCATCTAAGATATATATCGCCGGCCATAGGGGCATGGTAGGCAGCGCCATCGTAAGGAAGCTGCGTTCCGAAGGTTACGATAACCTGGTTATGCGTACCTCGAGCATGCTGGATCTTAGGGATGGGCAGGCTGTTGAAGGTTTTTTTAAGGAAGAAAGACCTGAATACGTTTTCCTGGCTGCCGCAAGGGTAGGAGGCATACTGGCCAACAGCACGCAGCCTGCCAGCTTTTTGTACGATAACCTTATGATCCAGTCCAATATCATTCACCAGTCGTATCGCTACGGCGTAAAGAAGCTGCTTTTCCTTGGCTCGTCCTGCATCTATCCCAAGATGGCGCCGCAGCCACTGAAGGAGGAATACCTGCTTGCCGGTCCGCTGGAGCCAACCAATGAAGCCTATGCTATTGCTAAGATTGCCGGTATCAAAAGCTGCGAGGCTTACCGCAGCCAATACGGCTGCCGCTTCATATCAGTGATGCCGACCAATCTTTATGGCCCCAATGATAACTATGACCTGCAGAGCTCTCATGTACTTCCTGCCCTGCTGCGCAAATTTTATGAAGCCGCTCAACGTGGTGAAGAAGAGGTTGTGGTTTGGGGCTCCGGCAAGCCTAGGAGAGAGTTTCTTCATGCCGACGACCTTGCCGATGCCTGCGTTTTCCTGATGAGGCATTACGATGAAGCAGGGCTTGTCAACATAGGTACAGGCGAAGATATCACCATTGCCCGCCTGGCAGCACTGATCGGAGAGGTAACAGGATTCCGGGGCCGGATCGTTTTTGATCCCTCGAAGCCAGATGGAACACCAAGAAAGCTGCTGGACGTATCAAAGCTTCATGCACTGGGATGGAAGCATAAGATAGATCTGGAAGAAGGCCTTGAGGCTACTTTCCGCGATTTTCTGCAAACCCATCATTCAGGGGCCGAACAGCTCCTGCAAGAAACAATCACCCAATAAATGCTCAATACATGAAAACGGCTCTCATTACCGGCATCACCGGACAGGATGGTTCATACCTGGCTGAATTACTTCTTGACAAAGGTTATATGGTGCACGGCATCAAGCGGCGCTCTTCACTGATCAATACAGGCCGCATCGACCATCTTTACCAGGATCCTCATGAAAAGAACATCCGGTTCAAGCTTCACTACGGCGATCTTACCGATAGCACGAACCTGATCCGCATCATCCAGGAAACACAGCCGGATGAAATCTACAACCTTGCGGCCATGAGCCATGTGAAAGTGAGCTTCGACACACCTGAATATACTGCCAATGCGGACGGTCTTGGCACGCTCCGCCTGCTGGAGGCTATCCGCATCCTGGGGTTGGAGAAAAAGACCCGCATCTACCAGGCTTCCACCTCGGAATTGTATGGGCTTGTTCAGGAAGTACCCCAGCGGGAAACAACGCCTTTTTATCCCCGCAGTCCATATGCCGTGGCGAAGCTTTATGCTTACTGGATCACGGTAAACTACCGCGAGGCATATAATATGTTTGCCTGCAACGGCATCCTTTTTAACCACGAGAGCCCGCTGCGCGGAGAAACTTTCGTAACCCGGAAGATCACGATGGGTGTAGCCGCCATTGCCCTGGGATTGCAGGAATGCCTTTACCTGGGTAACCTCAATGCCCGCCGCGACTGGGGACATGCAAAGGATTATGTGGAGGCTATGTGGCGTATCCTGCAGCAGGATACACCCGAAGATTTTGTGATCGCTACCGGTGTTACCACTACCGTAAGGGATTTTATCGAAATGGCCTTTGGTGAGCTTGGCATCACACTCCGGTTCAGCGGCGAGGGTGTGGATGAAAAGGCCTATGTCGTGTCCTGCGATAACGAAGAATTTTCCCTTCCTATCGGTAAGCAGGTAGTCGCTGTTGACCCGGCTTACTTCAGACCAACGGAGGTTGATCTTCTTATAGGTGATGCTTCCAAGGCAAGAGAGAAGCTTGGCTGGGAACCCAGCCATAGCCTCGAAACCCTGGTGAGTGAGATGATCATGCATGATGTAAAACGATTCAGGTCCTATGGCGTAGACTATGTCTACAGCTATGCGGAAGCGATCTGAAAAGCGGGGCGCCGGAAGCAGAACTTTAAAAAAACCTAAACATACGAAAGATGAAAAAAGCTTACTTGATACTGGCGCATAAAGGACCGGAGCAGGTTCACAGGCTGATAGAAAAGCTGGATGATGGTACGTCTTTTTTCTATGTACATATCGATACCAAAAGCGACATCAGGCAGTTTGAATCTTTGAACCTGTTCAGCGACAAGCTGCAATTTGTACCAAGGGCGAAAGCAGACTGGGGAAGTTTAGGAATTGTTGAAGCAATGCTCAACGGTCTCAGGGCCATCAGGCAGGCAGACAGGGGTGCTGAGCACTTTATCCTGCTCAGCGGACAGGATTATCCCATCAAGAGCAATTCCCACATCGACCGCTTCTTAAGTGAAAACAAGAAAAAGATCTTCCTCGAATACTTCAGTCTCCCTGATCCCGCTAAATGGAAGCCCAATGGTGGCCTGTACAGGGTAAACAAATATTATATGGGCCTAGATTTTCGTCAGCGTTATACTGCAAAGGCCGTTAACCTGGCTGCGAGGTTCCTTCCTTTTCTCAGGCGTAAGGTATACAACAGCATGAAGCCTTATGCAGGATCGATGTGGTGGATACTGGATAAAGAGGCATTGAACTACATCCTTGATTTTGTAGATGGGCATCCCGGCTATTGGGCCTTTCACCGGTTTACTTTTGCACCCGATGAAGTGTTTTTTCATACCATCCTGCTCAATGCAGCCAAGGGTGCGCTTTCATCGGAGATCATTAACAACGACCGTCGCTTTATCAGGTGGAAAGATATGTCTGCCTCTCATCCTGAATTGATCGGGCGTCACTATTTCGAAGAGCTCAAGGCCACCGAGGCGCTCTTTGCCCGCAAATTCGACCAGGCAGTTGATCCCGATATCCTCGACCTCATCGACGATCACTTTCTGACCAGGGAGAAACAAGTCCAGCCTCTCAGCAGTAACCCCACCATATTGACCACTGAAGCCCCGACACATGAAACCATATTTTGACCTCGCGATAGTGATACCTGTAGGACCGGGTACGGACCCGGATTTCATTATCGATACCATCAGGAGCTTTATTCACTATACCGCTTCTTCGTACAAGATCATCCTTGCCGATGATTCGCAGCAGGGAATTGGTGAGGAAGTGAAAAAGTCCTATCCCGATATCGATGTTATCCGTACCAATAAATCGATGGGAGCCATGGCTGGCCTTTACATCACCTTGTCAATGGCATTTCGCCATGCGCTGGAGAAATACAGCTTCAGGCTGCTGCTCAAGCTCGATACGGATGCGCTGGTCATAGGCTCAGAGCCCGAAAGGGAAGCACTTGAGCTGTTCGAGAAAAGGCCCGAAATAGCGATCGCAGGCCAGTACCCGCTCGATTATGAAGGCAAGCCATGGGATGTGGGCTGGCCAAGGGCGAGGATTGTGAATGGCACCATGACCTGGAAGTTCATCAGGCGGCCTGTTGCCAACGTGCTGCTTCGAAAGCTTTACATCAGCGCTCTTAAGCATGGTTACCGGACCGGTGAGAGTGTATTTGGCGGTGCCTACTTTATGGGGCATAGCTTTTTGAAGGCGCTGTATGAGCACAAATACCTGCCCAACCAATTGCTGGGAAAGCTCAATATGGGAGAAGATCACCTTTTTGCATTGCTGGCAAAGGCTCTTGGTTTTGAACTGGGAGACCTTTCGACAAACGGGCTTCCGTTTGGTTGTGCCTGGAAAGGGTTACCTGCCTCGCCCGAGCAGCTGCACCGTGCTGGCAAAAAGATCATTCACTCTACCCGTTACTGGCAGGAAATGAAGGAGGCTGATATCAGGCGCTATTTCAGCCAGCAACGCCAGCCGGCGGCTCAGAACATACCGGCGCCTGTCAATGCCTGAAAACATGTATCTGAAACTATGAAGCAATTTTTCGAGATGGTTGTTGTTATACCGGTAGGTCCAGGCTGCCGGCCCGAATACATCGGGGATACCATCAACAGCCTTGTTTACTACAGCCGTTCAAGCTTTAAGATCATTCTCGCCGATGACTCGCACAAGGGCACCGGAAAGCGTGTGCAAGAGCAATGGCCCGATGTGGACCTGCTTCCGATGAAAGCGCCCATGGGAAAGCTTTGCGGGCTGTATATCACTCTCTCGCTGGCTTTCCGCCATGCGCTTGACCGCTATCGCTTCGACGTGCTGCTGCGGATGGATACAGATGCCCTGGTGATCGGAAAGGCCCCGGAGAAAGAAGCCATCGCGCTTATTAAGTCCGATCCGGGAATTGGCATTGCAGGCCAGTACCCGTTCGATTACAATGGATTGCCCTGGGATATCTCCTGGCCAAAGTCGAAGCTGCAATGGATAACCAACCGCAAAATGGGCTTGCTTCTTAATCCGCTTCCGCACTGGAGGCTGAGAAAGCTTCACCGTCGCGCCGTAGCAAAAGGCTATCGCACGGGTGAAAGCGTGTTCGGTGGTGCCTGTTTTTACAGCGAGGCCTGCCTGCTTGCACTTGAAGCTGCCGGTTTGCTTCCCCATCATGGCCTGCGCAGCATCAAGCTGGAGGAAGACCATCTCTTTGCCCTGCTCGCAAGCTCGATCGGTTTTCGCCTCGGCGACCTTTCTTCGGGCAATCTTCCCTTTGGATGCGCCTGGAAGGGACTTCCGGCATCCCCGGCCCGTCTTTTCGACTCCGGTAAAAAAATCATTCATTCAACAAGGTTCTGGGAAAACATGGGCGAGGAAGAGATCAGGGCCTTTTTCAAACGGAAGCGCGAGCAGCCAGTAACAGAACATCATCTATACATTTCTTAGCATGGATAAAAAGATACTAAGGTGGAACTTTGTTTTTCAGTACGGCTGGGTATTGACCAATATCTTCAATTCTCTTTTGCTCCTGCCGCTGTACCTGAAGAACATTGATAAGGATTCGCTTGGTATATGGCTGGCTACCGGCAACATCCTTGGGTGGATGACCATGGTTGATCCGGGAGTGGGAGAGGTGCTGCAGCAAAAGATCGCAGAGCTGAGGGGACAAAAAAAGCACTATGAGATCGGAAAAACGATCGGCTCCGGCTTTCTCGCCTCAGGCATCATCCTGCTGCTCGCTTTTGGTCTCGGTCTTGTTTGCTATTCTTTTGCCGGCCGGCTCATCGACAAGGACATAAGCGCTTATGGAAATCTGCCGATGGCACTGGTGATCTCAGTAGTAGCCACCGGGCTTTCGCTGGTATCTTTCAGTCTTTCGGGTATCAACCAGGGCTTGCACAATTCGGCCCAGGTGGCTATCTGTTCGATCACCGCTAATTTTCTTTTCCTTTTTGTCAACCTTGTGCTGCTCTACCAAGGTTTTGGCGTAATGTCGATTGCGCTTGCAAACCTTTGCCGGGCCCTGTACATCAACATTCACAACCTCATATCGCTTTTTAAAGTGCTAAGGGAGCAATACCTGCGGCCTGTTTTCGAATGGCTGCATTTCAAAAAATTCATCCGTATATTCTCCTTTACCTCTGCTTCGAAGATCATCACGGGTCTGTCATACAGTGTGGATATGATCGTGCTCGCCCGCTATATTCCGCCTGCGATGATCGCGATTTTTGAGATCAACAAGCGGCCGGTGAACGTGGCTTACTCGCTTATCGGAAGGCATTCGGTGGCATTGATGCCGCTGATCTCCCATGCAAAAGGAAGCGGCGATAAAGGCTCTATCCTGCAGCTGCTCACGCGACAGCTGCGTATCTATGGTTATGCTACGGTTTTTGTTTCACTGCTGTTCTGCTTTAACTATGATTACCTGATTAGCGCATGGACGGGCAAGGAGAATTTTATTGGGCACCTGGTGGCCTATCTCCTGGTGGCAGGTTTTTTTCTGAGCCTTTTTTCCTATTTCATGGCCATCGTCGGTTATGCGCTGGGTGATATCAAGATGAACAGCGTTTATAATATCCTTCGCAATATCTTCTTTGGTGTGCTCATGTATTTTGCGGCACGCAACTATGGGATCGTGGGCACGCTGGTAGTGTCCATCGCCATCACCCTGCTGGCCGATCTCTTCTTTTATACCTACCGGCTGCACCGCCTGGGCTATATGGACGGTGCGCTGCTTAAAAGCGCTTTTCGCTACTGGCCGCTGCTATTGCCCCTGAGCGTTCTGGCAGGGTGGGGCCTCAAAGCCTTATTTGCGAGCCTCGTTCCGGAAGGACTGTATTTCAATAAGCTTTTGCTGAATACCGGCTTTTTTTCCTTTTTCTTTTTGGCGCTGGTATTGCTTATCGATCCAAGCTGGCGCCAGGGCGCCAAGAGCCTGGCCACCCGCTATGTAATTACACCCATCTATAAATATATACGAGCCTAGTGCCGAACACCCTGTAAATGCTTTTTTATGCCAAAGTTTGTTGTAATGCTACGTGTAAAGGACGGCCTTCCATTTGTAAGGGAGTGGCTGGACTGTTTTGAAAAATTGGTAGATGAGATCGTGGTCCTGGATAACGGATCAACGGACGGTACCTATGAGATCCTCAAAGAACACCCAAAAGTGGTAGACATCGTTCGTACCGAGGGGTTCAATGAGGGAAGGGACAAGAACCTGCTGTATGCACACCTGCGCCGCCGCAACCCAGACTGGTGTCTTTGGGTGGACGTGGACGAAATCTTCGAGCCCGGGCTTACCCGCGCTCATTTCGACAGGCTGATGCGCAACCGCATGGTCAACAAGTATGCCTTCAGGCGTTTTCACTTTATCGACCGGGAATATTTTGCCGGTTCCTGGTTCCGGCTCAATTACTCTGCCGGGCATGACAGGATCATGTGGCGTGAGCATCCATCGGGTTATTTCGAAGACCTGATCATGGATTCGCCGAATGTAAAAGGCATCAAGGGCATTAAAATGCCGACCAATTTCAGGCTGAAGCACCTGGGATATATCAACAAAGACCTCGTCGATAAAAAAGCGGGTCTCTATAAGACTATGATCTCTCCCGACAAGGAGGAGAATATCAGGACCATGTACCTGCACAACGAGCCCAGGATACGGTGGCGCGACCAGCGGTACAGTCCCAGCGTTCTATTGCTGAATGCCCTTCTCAATTGTCTCCTGCTGAGGCAGATGTTCCATAAGCTCTATTGGAGAACGCTGAGTGTCGTTCGCAGAAGGAATATAACCGTACCGCGAAGGCAGCAGGTAAGTAAAAGGGGCGTGTAGCACGGCCGGTGAATTGCATTATTGAACAGCCAGTATCATT
>DASTPZ010000259.1:0-6218 GCA_035761965.1 Flavisolibacter sp.
TGATTGAATGCACGGGTAGTTTCCCTGAAGCGTTGCGGGCTTATCTGTTTCCAGTATTCATTGATCTGTTCGGTGGCTTCGTCCCACTGGCGAAGTATTTCTTCTTTTGTTTCAGGCTTTTTGTTTTTCCTTTCCTCGCCTAAGGGCTTCCATTCATTGGTTGCTATGCCTTTGACTCCGGGAGCCTCAATAGCCAAAAGTTCCTGCACCAGCTCTGCAAAACTGCGCATGCCTCCTATGGAAAAATTGAAGAGCTCTTTTTCAGGGAAAGCCTCTATCACTTTGCGGGTCAGCCTGCGGTGACCTTGCCAGTGTTCAATGAAAGCCTGCGAAGTAATGACCGTGGCCTCTGCCTGATTGATAGTTTGTTCCATAACTGCTGTTTGATTGATTGTTCTCAAAATTAGCAGCGGCTACTGACAACCCTATGGCAGTCCCATTTTCATTTTCGAAAAAAAATCCGGTATTGACTTACTTAAAGCCTAATCATTCCAGGTGCCGGAGCGATTTGATATCTATCGTATGCAGGGTGATCTCTTGTATGCCCCGCTGGCCGCGGCTTTCAGAATATTCCTGGAGGTCCACGATCTTTCTGAACGTGCCTTTTCTTCCGCTGAACATATCAACAATGATCAGCTTCCCCTGGATAACATCACCATACTTGGTCTCGACCTGGAGCATTTTTCCATGGCCGTACTCGAATACATCACGCAGGTCTAATACATCTGTCATGGCTCTTGTTTGAAGGGGCAAATTAGGCATAACATCCTGCCTGTGCGCAGGTGTGAAAAACAAGATGAATATAAATGAAGCAGTCCGTGAATTTTTTTAGAAGCGTGCTTTATCAATAGGGGCTTAGGTCTTCGCGCCGCTGCTGTTCCCTTAATCAAAAACAGGCAGAATGAACCTCCTGTTGAAAACTTTATCTACCGGCCGGGATTAGTAAGAACAGGTAATGTAACAGCGGCCCCAGGAGGGGCCAGCTGCTTCCATCTGTCTGACTAACGCTCGATCTCTACCCTGAGCCCTTCATTCCAATGTTTATGCTCCGGCATGTAGTATAAATAGGTATTGCTTGCTTTAGCAAGATAAGCGCCGGCGATCTCCGCTTTAAGGTCGAGCTTGACTGTTTTGATCTCCCTGCCTGCAAAGCCCATCCAGTAAAATACAAGATAGTTATCGAAGAGCTCGTGATAGGCGACCTGTTTCTTCTCCATCAGTTCTTTCAATTGCCAGGGCTGAACGGTAAGCCCGGCCGGGATCCCGATCTTGGCTACAGCCATTGCCTGCAGGCTGTCCCTTTCATTGCTGACACTGATCTCCATTCTTACCGTTTCTCCAACCCTGGTCTTACTTGCATCAAGGCTTGTCCCGATCCTGAGTTCGGCCTTTTCGCTGTTGGGTGGTATCAGGGTATTGTATGCTATCTCCAGGTTGTAGGGTATGGTCTTTTTGTCGTCGCGGTATGCTACGGAAAATTCATTGCTGCCTTCCCTTATCTGCCGAACCGGCTGGGCTTCCTTAGAAAGCGGTTCTTTGTTGAGAACAAATTCTACTTCCGATTCAGCGGCGATCCTGCCTGCAAGCTTAGAGTACTCGGTAATGGCCTGGAGGGCCAATACGGTCGCCTGCGTAGCGCCATAACCATAATAGGTTTTTTGAGATAGTATCGCCGACATCAATTCTGCAATGACCCCCAGGTTTGGTGATGGTTCCCGCATGAGGGCCAACGCATAGAGCGCAAGCGTTTCTACCTTAAGCGAAGCTTCACGCGAGTTAACGACACTGGTCTCAGCCTGCAGTCCATTCTTACGGTAGTTTATCCCGAGCGCTTCCATCAAGCTCCGGTAATCCTGGAGATGCTTCATGTTGCTGGCGGCAAGGGCCATCATAGCCAGCTGGTAGCCATCATTGCTTTCCAGTGCTTTCTGCACCGCCGTGCGATACTCGTGCCCTATCTCACTGCCAATGCCTGCCTGTGTGAGCGCATAAACGATGTAAATATTGGCGATCTTATTCGGAACAGCGGCAAAGCGGTCATAGCCTCCGGAGGATTGCAGGAATCCTCCCTTGCCGTCTCTTCTGTCGAGCAGGAATTTTTTTGTGCGGTCAAGCATTTTTTCATCCACCCTGACGAAAGACTTCATGTCGGTGAATTCGAGCAGGCCATAAGCCGTGAGTGCTGCATGCGGAGGCGTATTGCCGAACCACTCAAAGCCATGCTGTGCCGTCTCAAAACCGATCAGCCTCCTGTAGCCCGCCTCAATATAGCCCATCGCAAGCTTTTCTATTTCCGGGTTGGCCTTGCCTGTTTCCCTGAGGTATTTCAGCACATAGATATTGGGATAGGTGGAAGAGGAGGTCTGCTCGAAACAGCCATGGGGCTCTCTCAGCATGGATGCTATGCCGTCCAGCAGCTGCCCTTCAAGACTCTTGAAAAGCTTGAGCTCTGCGCGAAGGCTTCCTTCAATGGCTTTACCGATGTCAAATCGATGACTTTGCGATTTATTGCCGGAGAAGGTTGCGATCACAGGAAAACCTTTTTCAGCAGCTACGACCGGCAGGACCAGCCTTTCTTCACCAAACTGGCTGCGCACACGGAAGATGATTTTTTCCCTCAGGCCTGCCTGGGCTTCCAATGGAATGGCTACCTCTCTTGCGCTGTCCGGAGGGATTCTTAACTGTCTTTCGAAAGCTCCGCTTTTCATGTGCCCGGGCAGGTCTATAGCTATGCTGATGTCCAGGTTCTGCTCATGATTGTTCCTGATCACCAGCGGGATCAGCGCCTTATCTCCCACGGTAAGGTAGGGCGGGATCTTGGCGTCCACGCTCATGGCGCTACTTGAAGCATAAGTAGTCTCGTTTCTTCCAGCCATTCCACTATAGTCAAGTCCTTCTGCAATTGCTCTGAAAGTTGTCGAGGCATCTGAGTTGTAGAATTCAACCACAGCCTTTCCTTCTTTATCTGTTTGTACAACCGGGTTCCAGTAAATAGTCTCCCGAAAATCGTTTCTTTCATCTGCTTCGGGCGAATGATATGTGGGTGCATAGAACCGCTTTACAGGGGAGAAATAAGACGGCTCTGCCCATACCACTTGAGATATGTATCTTGGTTTTTTGCCCAGGTTCAACTGGATATTTTCGCTGTAATATTTTTTCAGCTCGATCAGGATAGCGCCATTCGCGGCCCTTGAGCCATAGAGCGCAATGGCTGTTGCATCCTTTAGCACTGTGATGTTATTGATGTCCTGCGGGTCGAGATTGTTGAAATTGATATTCTCCATCGGTATGCCGTTCAGGACAAACAGAGGGTTATTGTTGGCTGTTGTTCTTTGCCCTCTGATACTAACTGAGCTTGCCATGCCGGGTTGACCCATTTGCGTTACAGAAAGGCCTGGGATCTTGCCTTGCAGGGCCATGAAGGAGTTGTTTACGGGCCTGAGATCATCGGGCCATACCCTGGCCGATGCGCCTACATATTGTATTCTTTTCCCGGCTGAATAACTTGTCACCACTACCTCCTGCAAATTGGCATTCGCGTTCAGGTCTGGCTTTGCAGGAGGCGTGGCCAGGGCCCTATCTTTGTTTTCCAAAGGTTTCGCAACAGTGGTCTTTGGCAGCAACGCTTTTTCATCCGCAGCCTTCAGGTTCGTGCTCCTTGCAATGGTTTCGTCTGCTGAACCTTTGGTAACCGCAAGGGGATTATATCCTATGCCTTTCTGCAGGATCTCGATACTGGCTGCTTTTTCCCCGCCCAGCGCCTGGGCAAAAAGATGGTACCGGGTGTTATGCTGCAACCCTGAGAAAAAGAAGAGGCCGTCGGGCCCTGTGGTCATTTTCATGGCCTTGCCACCCGCCAAGTTCGGGACAAGAAAAATAGTTGAGGGCACAGGCTTCTTGGCCCTGCCAAGAACAACGCCGCTCAGCATATTGAGTTGGTCCGGCAGAAAGAGCAGTTTTTGTTTGTCCACGATTTCGCTCCTGTAGTCAAAATAGCGGTAGCCATGTGTCATCATTACCAGGTCGAGTGTGGGAAGGGCCTTTGACTCCTCCTTCCTGAAGTAGAACTGCGGCTCTTCCACCTTTCCCCTTAGCTCTGTACTCACCAGCAGCCAGGAGAGAATATGATCCTGCTTATCATCTGCCATCGTCCAAAGCTTGTCGTCTACCACCGAAAGGGAAAGATTGGAAGGCATGGGCTTTCCCTGCTTATCTCTTGTTGTGATTGTCAGCTTTACTTTCTCCCTGGGCTGGTAGCGTGTCTTGTCGGGCCGGATGGTTATGTTCAATTGGTCGTCCTGGTTCATGAACACTATTCTTTCCGCCTGCGGAAGACCATTGGCATATAGCGTAAAGCAGTTGATACCTGCAGGAAAGGCTTTTTC
This sequence comes from Flavisolibacter sp., assembly GCA_035761965.1. Lineage (GTDB taxonomy): Bacteria > Bacteroidota > Bacteroidia > Chitinophagales > Chitinophagaceae > Flavisolibacter. The sequence continues at coordinate 4,386 of DASTPZ010000259.1, forward strand.
GTCGAGCTCCAGCTCTTTTTTCCCTGCCTGCAGGCGCAGCTGTTCGGTATACAGCAGCTCTCCTCGGAAGCGGGCTTCCAGCTTTAGTTCTCTTTCGGCTGTAGAGGCAATCCTGATCCTGATTTTTCCATCTGTTTTGCTGATATTCATTACGGCGCCTTCGGGCCTGGCCAGGGGCAGGTCATAGATCTGGCGCACCCCGGCGGGACTGGTTATCCTCGCACGGTAATGCATGTTCTGCTGCGGTACGAACGCAAATTTGCCCATGCCGAAATGATAAGTTGCAAAGCCTGCTACAATCGCTCCTTTGCTGTCAATGATCTCTCCCTTCACGTCGGTTGCCTTGCCGTATTCATTAACAGCTTTGAAGGCAATCGTAGTGGGTAGGCCCTGTACAAAGCTTCCGCCCTCGGGCAAAAACTGGAGGTCTATCTTATGCAATACGATCGGGATGCTGCGTGAGATCGACTCTGTATACGCATCATAGTCAATAGTCAGGTTGAGTAAGCCATCGATGGTGGAAAGGCTGGCTGGCAGTGAGAACCTGATGAGGGCTTTGCCCTCCGCATCTGTGGTGAAGCTGCCGGTTTGGGCTTTCTGACCGCCGAGTGAGACAGTGAATTTGCCAGCATAATTCCTTATTGGCTGATCGGCGAGGTTCCGCATAGAGAACTGTGCTTTCACCTCTTGTCCCGCTCCATAACCTTTTTCGGGGAAGTCGAGCTTCATCAATATTCTTGGGACAAGAAATTTTTGAAGTGTGAGCTCCTTCACAAAAAAGCTGCTGTCCTTTTCATTGCGCATCCAGTTGGTATAGACCTTTAGCTTGTAAATACCGCCTGGTGTTTCTTCCCGGAATGTAAATGAGCCCTCCGCATAGCCATCGTTTACCGGGTAGCTCAATTTTTCGATCGTATTGCCCGAAGGCCCCAGCACCTCTGCATGCACCACACTGCTTTGCCGGCTGGGTCTCTGGGTTCTGGCATTTACGACATAACATTTGAAATAAAGGATCTCCCCGGGCGAAAAGAACACGTGGTTGGTATGTACATAAACTTTCTCCTTATCCTGCTCGTAGGCACCGGTTTGTGCGGGTACGGCTAAAGGCAGCATAAGGGAGAGCAGGAGCAGGTATCGTTGGATATGCTGTGTCATAGATCAGAATTGAATTGACATATTAAAGCCAAAGGTTTTGGCCGTTGGTATATTGAAGAAATCAAGTCCCTGCGTTCCGGGCTGGTCCTGCAGCAACCGGTCCGGATCGGCCCCGTCGTAGGCCGTCCAGATCATGAGGTTGTGCACATACGCCGTCAGGGTCATGCTTTTGAGGTATTTTTTCATTTTCAATTTGCACGATAAGCCGATGTTGTTCAGGCGGAGGTGGTCCCCCTTTTCGATATACTCTTCGGCAATGCCGCCATGGCCGTATCTCGTCCAGCGGTTGTCCGTTACAGGCCGCCCCTCGTCGTAAAACCTTACCGGCTGGGTGTTAGGGTGGCCATCTTGCCTTACACCCTCGAACACATAGCCGGTAGTGCCCCTGAGCCGTGCCGAATTCTCCGACCTGCCATAATAGTCAAGCACAGCCTGCGTTCCATTCCACACATCACCACCTTTCTTCCATTCCCAATCAAGATTGAGGGTGAACATTTTCCAGCTTGTGCTATTGTTCATCTTTACCACGAAATCGGGAATGGGGTTTCCAATGACTCCCTTTACAGGGTCTGCAAGGGGAAAGCCGTCTGCGCCAATGATGCGGTTCCCGGCTCCGTCCCTCAGGAACCTTGAACCCCTGATCACACCGAAAGCCTCACCCTGCACAACAGCTTTGTG
>DASTPZ010000260.1:0-4004 GCA_035761965.1 Flavisolibacter sp.
AAGAAAGTCGAGCAATGTATCAAGCTGCGGATCGCTGTACTGGTTATAAGCCGACCAGCGGCCTTCTGAAAAACGAAATATGCCACCGCGGTTGTAGAGGTAATTCCAGGAATCGTTAACACTGCCCGCTGTTGCCAGAAGGGTGCCGTTCTGCACCAGCATGACACCCGACGTAGTGCTTTCCGGGGAATTGAGCTTGTATTGATCAAAGCTGTTGCCGGTCCAATGCGAAAGGCCTGCAAGATCGGCTATCCAGGGCTCATTGTTCACCATGATGGCATTCTTTGGCGTAACGATGGCCTGTGGCTGTTGTATGGTGCGGAGCACAGTTCCGTTTGCATCAAGTACCTGCACCCTGGCGCCAGCAGCCGGTCCATCCTGGCATACCATCAATTTATTCTCGGAAACATTTACCGACAGGATAGGCAGTCCATTGGCAAAGAGCAGCTCCCAGGCTGCTCCGTTAAATGCAAAAAGGCTGTCTTTGGTCAGCACCACCGTTTTATCCTGGATGGTCAGCACAGAAGCTGCGGGTGCTGCCGGCAGCCCATTGCTTCCCGAAAGGTTTTGCCAATTGTTGAAATCAGCTGGGTTGGCTCCGCCTGCCGGTGTTCTTTTCAGCCCTTCCTGCGTGGCGGCGTAAAAAAAGCCGCCGGAAATAGTAAAGGCATTTGTCCTAACCTGTCCGCCCGAATTTCCGATAAACCAGGAATCCTTTATTTCAAGCCTGTCGGCATCGAGTACGATAACACCCAGGCCCGTGGACAAATAACAGCGGCTGTTGTTTGGGTAGATGTGATAGATGGTCTTGTCGCCCGGTATGTTTTCTCTTTTTAGATCGGGAATATTACGGATGCCTTTTTCATCAGCCACATCGATATTGCTGTTGCTGTAAGCAATGAACAGTTTTTTCGAAACAGGATCGAAGCGAAGGGTGCTGATGCCGGTCTCGCTCAACCCACTCACCTTGCTAAACCGGCTGACCTCTTTGGTAACAAGGTCCACGCTAAAAAAGCTGTGTACGGTAGCTGCATATACCTTGTTGGAGGAAGCGGTAACGTCGATGGTTCCCTGGTAAGGAAGGTGCTCGCGCCACATGCCGATGGCTGGCGGGTTATTTTGCGCACGGCAAACACAGGATAGCAGCAGAAAAAACAATAAGCTCGGTCTCACCCTTCAAAGCTAAGCGGAAAAGGAGAACAAAGGCAGAAAGCAGGGTTAAATTAGAGGCGGCCACTTGGCTTCTTTTTCTTTGTTCCTGGTGTATATGGCGTCAAGGAAAAGAAAGGACCAGTCTTGGTCCCGGGGCCTGCATACCTGTTTTTCTTTTTTAAGGTCCAATAGCCTTAATCCCGGTCTTATCCTTTTCTTTGCCCCAAATTCAATCCCATGTGGAGATCAGTTGCCCGTGTTATTCTGAAGTATGGTTATGTATGGCTGGCGATCCTTGCCATTGCCACGGCCTTTCTGGGCTGGCAGGCGAGCAAGGTAAAGCTGAGCTATGAGTTTTCGAGGGCTATCCCAACAGATAATCCAAAATACCTGGATTACCAGGCTTTCAGAAAGCAGTTCGGTGAGGATGGGAACCTGATGGTCATAGGCATCCGCACAAAAGATTTTTTTGCAGCCGGGATGTTCGGCGACTATGTATCGCTTTCAAAACAGATCAGGTCCGTACAGGGAGTGCAGGATGTGGTATCGGTCCCTTCTGCCATCAACCTGGTGCGGGAGGAAGAAACGGAAAGGCTGCAGGCTGTCCCGATCTTTTCGGATAGCATATTGGCGGCCGGGCTTACAGACAGTGCAAGCCGTGTTTTTTTGAACCTTCCTTTTTACAGGGGGCTGCTGTATAACCCGGAGACCGGTGCATGGCTGATGGGTGTGAGAATCAATGGACAGGTGCTCAATTCGCCCGGTCGTACAAAGGTGGTGAACGAGGTCGTATCGCTGGCAGAAGCATTCGGAAAGAAACATGGACTGGACGTGCACCTGAGCGGGCTGCCGTTGATCCGGACCATGATGGCAGACCGGATACAGCAGGAGATGCGCTGGTTCCTTATCGGCTCCATGCTCCTGTCGGCCCTTATCCTGCTGATCTTTTTCCGCTCGCTGAGCGCCACCCTGCTTTCCCTGGCAGTTGTGATCATAGGAGTGGTATGGAGCCTTGGGGTGATGAACCTGTTTGGTTATAAGATCACACTGCTCACAGCCCTTATACCACCACTGATCGTGGTGATCGGCATTCCTAACTGCATCTATTTTCTGAACAAATACCATTCGAGCTACAGGGAGAAAGGCGACAGGACAGAGGCGCTGCTCGATATGATCAGCAAGATGGGCATTGTAACGCTGTTCTGCAATATTGCGGCTGCGATCGGGTTTGCGGTATTTGCCCTCACCAAGAGTGAGATACTGAAGGAGTTCGGTCTGGTGGCGGGTATCAATATCATGGCGCTGTTCTTTATTTCACTCGTGCTGATACCCGTGGCCCTCAAAGTTTTGCCTGCACCCAAGGCCCGTCATACCCGCTATCTCGACAACAGCCGGCTGCAGCGCTGGCTTGACCGGCTTGAGCTCTGGTCGCTCAACCACCGTAAGTTCATTTATGGAATTACAGCAATCGTGCTGGCGTTTTCCATCGCAGGCATTTTCCGTCTTACCAGTGTGGGCTATATCGTAGACGACCTGCCGAAAACAGACCGGATCTATACGGATCTTAAATTCTTCGAAACCCATTTCAAGGGTGTGATGCCCCTGGAGATCGTGGTGGACACCCGCAAGAAGTATGGTGTAACTCGAAACCTTCCCAACCTGCTGAAGATCGACTCGCTGGCCAGCTACCTTTCGTCAAGGCCTTATATTGGTAAGCCGCTTACCATCACAGAGGGGCTTAAGTTTGCCAAGCAGGCTTTTTTTGAGGGCGACAGCACCTATTATATCATGCCGGGCGACAATGACCTGATCGCCTTGCGTCCCTACCTGTCGGGCAATGCGGCCAATGCAGGTCCGCAGAATTCGTTTTCCAAGCTGGTGGCGAGCTTTATGGACAGCAGCAAGCAGCTGGCCAGGATCAGCGCCAATATGAAAGATGTAGGAAGCGCCAGGCTGCCGCTTATACTCGACAGCGTACAGGCAGAAGCCAATCGTTTGTTCGATACCTCGCGTTACGAGGTAAGGCTTACGGGTTCGAGCGTTACCTTTCTGGAGGGCAGCCAGTTTATCATCAATGGCCTGAAAGAAAGCATTGGCTGGGCTTTCCTGCTTATTACGCTCTGTATGCTTTATCTTTTCCGCTCCTGGCGGATCCTGCTTTGCTCCCTGCTGCCCAATATCATTCCTCTGATCATAACAGGAGGTGTGATGGGCTGGGCGGGTGTGCCCCTGAAGCCTTCCACCGTACTGGTTTTCAGCGTGGCGTTGGGTATAGCTATCGATATAACCATACGTTTCCTGGTCAATTACAAACAGCAGTCGGGCAGGGATGCCGACCCGAGGAAAACGGTTGTGGAAACGATCCATTCCACTGGCCTAAGCATTATCTATACCTCTATTGTGCTGATAGCGGGTTTTGTGATCTTCTGCTTTAGCGGGTTTGGCGGCACCAAGGCCTTGGGCTGGCTGACCTCACTAACGCTTATCACGGCTACCATTGCCAACCTGGCCTTGCTGCCAGCCCTGATCATTACCGTTTACCGGAAGAAAAAATAAAAAAGATCAGCCTATTCTTATGCATCCCGGGAAAACCGGGATGTTTTATTTAAGGGACAAGCGGGAAAGGCACAAGCAGGAAAAAGAAAACGACCCTTGACAGCAAAAGATCACGCAGGGAAAATTTTATGCAGCATAATTGATAAGCGGTTTGTCTATCCATATACCGCCCTTATGCGGGCAGATGTTTGGCCATTGCGGATATGGTTCCGGGAGAGAGGTCAAACAGGATCACACAGGAAAAAATGCACATGAGGAAAACTTTGTTTTTGGCGGTCCTGCTTGTGCTCCTTGTC
>DASTPZ010000261.1:0-4627 GCA_035761965.1 Flavisolibacter sp.
GTGTACACGCCCCGAAAAGATCGGGTCCAGGGAAAGGCGGCGCATATCAAACCAGCGGTAACCTTCCATGGCAAATTCGCGAATCCGCTCATCAACGATGAATTTAATCAGCGCCTCTTGGTCGCCAGCAATCGGTGCCGGTACTACGGCATCAGCTGCTGGCATCCTGGCCCTGCGTAAGGTTTCCAGATCCGCTTTTGAGCCGCCTAAGTCGTTGGTCCGCGCTTTGCACTCGGCGCTGATCAGATACAGATCAGCTAGTTCCAGTCCCATACGGGAATACTGAACGCTGTTTTTACGCAGACGCCCAGAGGGGTTTGCAGTTCCATTTGGCGTAAGCGCTGCATAGAATTTCAGCCGCAAGTCATTTGTACCGTACAAGGCTACTGTTGACGGGTCCAGCACCAAGCCTGCGTTTCCATAAGAACCATTGAACGACCCATTGTAAAACACTTTAGATACTACTGATTCGGTGAGATTATCAAAGTTATTACCCGGACCGGCAGGGCCGGTTACAGGGCTGATGGGCAAAAAAGAACCCCCCGCTGCGAGTTCCACATTATAGTTGAAAAGCCGGGCCTGGCCACTTGCAGTATTGATAGACTGCAAGGCGGCAGCCAGGTGCGGTATAGCTTCCGCACTCCTGCCCATAAACAGGTAGACCTTGCCGAGCAATCCCTGCGCGGCCGGCTGGCTCATGCGGGTGCGAATGGTCACTTTTACCGGCAGGTTGGGGATCGCAGCCATAAGATCAGTGATGATAAAATCATATACTTCCTGCACTGAGCTGCGGGTATAGGTTTTTTGCGCAATGTCGGCTTCCCTGATAATTGGGAAACCAGGATCGCTGGCAGCGTCCGGCGTGCGATAGGGCTTTGCATAAAAATTAATAAACTGAAAATAAAGCCAGGCCCTGGTGGCTTGAGCTTCCGCCCGAAGAACAGCCTTTTGCTGGTCGGTGCCACCTTCTGATTCCTGCACCTCGTTGATCACCTTATTACATACATAGAGGTTCTGCAAAAAGGGCGTGAGATCGTAAGTAGAATTGTTTCGCTCGTATATCTCCGCCTCCCAGCGAAAGGCCCGCTGAAACTGCGCAGGCACGGTATTGAAGAATTGTGCTTCTGCGTTAAGTTCATCACCCATCACCACAGGAAGTTGCCATCCGCTATTTCCGTTGTAGAAATAAAGCGTATTGGCATTCATAAGTAGATTGTAGTCCTCGGTGGTTTGTGCTACACGCCGCCCCTTGGGCACGATATCCAGAAAATCCTTTTTACATGAGGCCAAAGTACTCATCAAGAACAATAGGGTGACAACCCGAAAAATATTGGTGCGCATAAAAGCGGTTTAGAGTTAGAAATTAAGATTAACGGACATGGAATAAGCATGTCGGAAGGGCGGGTTGATGCGTCCGCCAAAACCAAACGAACTGGAAAAAAATTCCGGATCGATGCCCCGGTCATTCGCTGTCCAAAGCAAAAAGTTAGTAGCCTGCACGCTCACGGTAGCTGCGTCCAGCCTCAACAACTTGGCAGCCGCCGAAGGAATGGAATAACTTAATGTGATATCTCTTATCTTGGCATAGGAGCCACTAACTACATTCAGATCCCCCCGGACATAATAGTCCGTCACCCTCCGCGTAAAAGAGGTGAAATCGGCTACGTAGGAAGGAATATTAGTAAAAGCTTCATCCCCTCTTTTTTTCCAACGATTGGCAAATTCAGCATGGACATTACCAGCACTAAAAGAACCAGGATTTGTCCAAAACCGCCCGCTATAAAAAGTATTCACATCGGCTCTCAGCACGTGGCCCAGGTTGTAGATCAGGTTTACCGCAAGACTTAAGCCTTTGTATGAAAACGTATTGGTGATACCGCCATTATAAGGCGGCCGGGCAGTACCCATGTATACAACATCATCGCCTGTGGCAATATTGGCTTTGGTAGTAGTTTTGTTGGCGAGCAGAATCAACGGATCACCTAAAGAATCCAGGCCGGCATACTGGTAAGCAAATACCGGCTGAAGGCTGTACCCGGGGAAATACGAAGTGGTGGTCTTAGAAGAGGCGCTGGTTAGAAACGATGGGATTGGGCCATAATCAATTAACTTATTGTGGTTATAGCTGAAGACATAATTGGTACTCCATTTAAAGTTTCCTTTGTCGATATTCGCGACACGGATAGAAAATTCAATACCCTGGTTGCGTAATTCGCCGGCGTTTGAATTATAAAAGGTGACCCCTGAAAATGGATTTGGCGGTGGTGACGCGATAAGGTCCGTTGTTTTTTTCCGGTAAATGTCAATGCTGCCGGTGGCTCGCCGGTTGAATAAGCTGAAGTCGATGCCGAAATTAAAGGTTTGTGTTATCTCCCAGGCCAGGCTGCGATTGGCAGGAGAACTAATGACCAGTGCTGGCCCTGCAACAATAGAACTGCCAAAGAAGGTAGGAGACTGCGCTGAAAGGATATCCAGGCTGGTAGCGACACTATTTGGCGAGTTACCCGTTCTACCATACGTGCCGCGCAACGCCAAATCGTTCACCCATTTGGTCTTTGCCAAAAAACGCTCCCGGCTGATGTGCCACTTGCCGCCGATGCTCCACACAGGACGGTTTTGCACCGAACGGTCGGAGCCAAATTGGTTGCTTTGGTCCACCCGCCAGCTGCCGTCCAGGCTATATTTGTTGTTGAAGGTGTAGCTGCCCAAAGCAAAGTAGGAAATAAAGCGTGACTTATCCTGGCTGGTAAAGTAAGGACTACTAAAGAAAAAGCCACGACCGAACGGACCGCTCGTAACGGTATTTGGGATACCCGCGTTCAGTGCTACGTTATCCAATTGTACAGAGGTCTGTAAGGCCTGGTTATAGCCATAAAGCGTATTCGACTCCCTGAACGAGAAGCGTTCATTAGCCTCCTGGCCCACCTGGACAGACAGATGATCTTTTCCCTGGCGCACGTGGCCGGCATATGAAAGTTGGTTCCGTACCGTCCAAACCCGGTCGTCGTTGCGCGAAACAGAATAGGTGCCTCCGGTGGTAGGGAGGTAGTATACAGGAGTTGATGCCGGGGTAGGTGCTACCGTCAAATTCACTAACTGCTTACGCAAAGCGAACTGGCTGACATCATCATAGCTGATCGTAGTACCTGGTGTTTTAGAATAATTATAGGTACCCAAAAAACTCAGGCCTTTCCAAAGATTAAGCGAAACATTAGCAGTGAGGTTAATGAGGAGAATATTGTTTTCCGTGGATCCGCTATTGATTTCGTTGATAGGACTATAGTTCAGCGGAATCCGGCTACGGGTCTGATAGTCTCGCCGCAGGGAATCCGACCAGCCCTGTGCCCAGGGCAAATCGATCGAATTACCAGCTTCGTCCCGGAAGAGTTGGTAGGGTACCCAATTGCTACCAATGCTAATGGGCCGCTTCCTGCTTGAAACCACATTTCGAAGCGAGGTGTTAAGTCCTATTTTTAAGCGTTTGCCACCCCGGATCTCCTGACCCAGGTTTAGGTTAAAGGACTCATTCTTTTCCGCAACCACATTTGACTTGACATTGGAATAAGATAGCGATGTATAGAATGAGTAGACGCTGCCACCTCCGGAAACCGAAACCGTATGGTTAGAGGTCACGGCATTTCGAAACCAGATATCTTCTATTTGCCCCAGGTTGTTCAGGTTGGCCAGACTGTCAAGTTGAGCATTTGCCTGCGCCTCGCTGATCACTCCGCGATGGCGGTTGTATAAAATAGCTTCATGTGGCGCCAGATAACCCGAAGGCGAGCCGGAGACGGAAGCATAGGGATTAACTACCGGGTTGAAAATTTCTTTGGCTGCCTGGATGTATTCCCGGCTGTTGAGCACTTGCGTATAGCCCAGGTCAGGCTTTCCCTGAAAACTGGTTGAGCCGGAGTAGCTTACTCTGATTTTATTGTTGGAAGCACCCGATTTGGTAGTAACGATAACCACTCCATTGGCCGCCCTTGAACCCCAGATGGCCGCTGCTGCGGCGTCTTTCAACACGGTAATATCTAAAATATCATTGACATTGATCGCATTGTAGTCCGTAACGATAACACCATTCAGTACATAAAGTGGATCAGAGTTCAGCCGGCTACTGGTCAGGCCACGTACGACACTTCGCTGTTGCCCTAAACCGTTGCCGTTTCCATTGACCGATTGATTAAGGCCGCCTTGCGTAACCGCCAGGCCTGCCACCTGGCCATCCAGCCGGTTGATCACATCAAGACTTGCCACACGATTGGCAAATACCTCCATATCGGGTTTGGAAAACGACCCGGTGGCTCTCTCCCGCGTAAGAGTTTGATAACCCGTACTGACCGTTACTGTAAAAGGATCCATGGCCACATTCCTGGTCTTGGCAGTTAGCTCCCCAAGAAAGCTTCGGCGGGCTACCGATACCTCAAAAGTTTGGGTAGAAACAGAGGTAATAACGAGTGTGGCGTTTTCATCCACATTTTTCAGAACAAAAAAACCATTCACATCTGTGGCGGTGCGGTTGGTGGTGCCCTTTACCGATACGGTGGCAAGAACGGGTTCATTGGTTTCGCTTATAATACGGCCGCGAACCTCAATAGGCGGAGGCAGACTATCCGCACGCTCCACT
>DASTPZ010000262.1:0-14713 GCA_035761965.1 Flavisolibacter sp.
GTGCTGGCTTTTCGTACAATGATAGCAGTGAATAGACCAGGCTTCTCGCATACTTCTCTTTGCGGCAGAGCCTGTTTCAATTATGGCTTGCGTCAAGCATTTTATGAAGATAGATGCTACAATACATTTTCGATATGCAAACATCATTGATTGCCTGGAGTTTTTTTACCGGGTGAAGATATGAGCAGGGGCGAAGCAGGTTGTTGCCGGAAATCCTTTATGCCTGGAACCTGTGGTCGATAAAAAGGTATTCTTCTATATGAAAGCAGGTACCTTACTGTACTATTCCCGAACAAAATAAAAGGCCCCGGGGGCCTTTTATTAAATATGTGTACGCATACTTAGTTCTTGTGTCTTTGCGTCAAAGCTTGGAAAGCTTGGATGATAGGATGGTGTCACCCATTTGTACGCTCAGTATGTATTCTCCCTGCTTAAGATCCTGTATGGAAAGGTAAGATTGGTAAGCGCCTTCGGTTGTTTTATTAAGAGTGAAGCGCTTTTGCACTACACCGCTCATATCGGTGATGAGTACAGTAAGCTGTCCCTTGTATCCATTTTGAAGCTTGAGTGAAAACCTGTCCTGTACGGGGTTGGGGAAAAGCTGAAGCCCCGCTTCCGGCTCTGTTAAGGCGCTCGCCCCAGGAGCGCTGCTGCGGGCAGCGACAGTTGTTGCGGTCGCTTCTGTCAGCGTAAAGCCATTGATGTAATTGTAAGTAGTGAGCTTTTCAATGGTCACCGTGATCTTTCCATCAATAGGCTTTATGCCTGTATAGCTGGCTTTGTTCGTAAGGTTATTGTCGGTCTTGATGCTAATGGCTGTGCCCAAGGTATAACGTGTTGTGTTATTTGTCGCGCCGTTCCTTGAAGCATATAGCTCCAGGTCATAGGTCTTGCTGTTATCCAGCCCGGTCAAAACCAGCTCTCTCGTGGCTGTGGAATAGGAGGCATAACGGCCCACTGCTGCTGGGCACATGGTGGTATTGTAACCTGTGCCATTGTCACCAACGCCTGTTTGCTGGCTCAGCGCAGCCCTCACTGTCGAGGAAGATCCATCACTGTAGGTGAGTGCAGCAGAAGAGAGGGAGGAATTGGTATTCCAGTTGTTCCATTCAGTTGAAGTAAATGGATTGGTTCCGCCAAAGATGTTAACCTTGATGTATTTTGTAACAGCCGGTGGTGGTGGGGGTGGTGTAACAACTACCGCAGGGTTAACAACAATTGCCACATCATCTGATCTGGTAGCGCCGGCATTGTCTGTTACCGTAAGGCGGAAGACATAGCTGCCCTGCACCAGTGTCGAGATGGTAGGGTTAAGAACCGAGGCAGACGAAAAGGCAAAGGAAGTAGGTCCGCTCAGCTTTGTCCAGGCATAGGAGGCAATAGAGCCATCAGCATCGGAAGCCGAGGCAGTCATGGCGATGCTGCTTACCGGAAGGGTAATGGTCTTGTCTGTACCCGCATTCACTACTGGTGCCTGGTTAGGCGGAGGCGCTGTTCCAGCCTCGGTGAGCACGAAACCGTTGACATAGTTATAGCTCGTCAGCTTGTCGATCGTAACGACCATACGGCCAGAGGCGGAAGAAAGCGAAGCAAAGTAGAACTTGTTCGCAAGGTTATTATCGGTCGATACGGTTTGGCTGGTGCCATTGATGGTAAGCCTGGTCGAGTTGCCTGTTGCTCCCTGTCTTGAAGAGTAAACTTCGAGACTGTAGCTGCGTCCATCGGTCAGGCCATCGATGGTAAGCGTACGGCTACCCATGCTGTAGCTCGCATAGCGGCCAACGCCTGCAGGACACATGGTCGTTGCATACCCGGAAGTATTGTCTGCCACGCCTGCCTGCTGCGACAGTGTTGCGCTGATGCCGGAGGCTGTTCCATTATCATAGTTAAGGCTGCCCGATGAAAGCGATGAATTGACATTCCAGTTATTCCATCCCGGTTCGGGATTGGTCCCGCTGAACAGGTTCACCTTAACGGAACGGCTGCCTGTACCCGTGGTGGGAGCAGCATTTACAACAATGTCTTTTTGGTCTGAGGCTGCGGCGCCTTTGTTATCAGTAACAGTTATTTTAAAGCGGTAAAGTCCGGCTATGGTCATTGCCGAAACGCTGGCTGCAGCGCTGGTTGAGCTGCTGATGAGGGCAGCAGCGCCGGCAGGCTGCGATACAATCTCCCAGCGGTAGGATGCGATCGTACCATCGGCATCGGAGGCAGAGGCGGTGAGGGAAGCTGTGCTTGAAGGCAGGGTAATGGCAGCATCGGCTCCTGCATTCACGATGGGTGCAGCATTGGGCGCAGGGGGCGGGGGCGTTGCAGTTCCGCGGCTGTATTGCAGCATCCACTCATACACGTTCATGTTGTTCTCACGGTAATTGGGGTCATAAGCCTTCGTCCAGGCATCATGACCGCTTACAGGGAAGATGGTTTTTTTGGCAAGCGGGTTAGGTGGCGAAGGCCTGTTATTGATAAGGTTGATATAGTCGTTGGTATAAGAAACGGGAGCCGTGCCATCGCCCTGGTTATGCAGCGCCCATACAGGCAGATTGTAAGTGGCGATGGTCTGCGCTCTTTCAGGACTGGGCCAGGAAGCACCGCAAATAGGAACGATAGCCGCCACCTTCTGTACATAGGACAGATTGCTCGAGCAGCCTCCATAATCCCAAGTTGCGCCTCCACCCATGCTTAGGCCCGTGACATAGATTCTTCTTGTATCAACTTTATAATTGGACTTCACATATTCTACTACGGCGTCTACATCAGTGATGCTGGGCCATGCATTGAACTGCGGGGAGATTACGATAAAGCGATGCATTTGCCCGTTAACCGTAAAGGAGGCCGGAAACTGGCCGTTGTTGATCAATTTAGGAATGCCGTTCCTTAAAACCTTGGGCAGGTTGGCCGGGCTTCCATCGCCTGTTTCACCCAGGCCGTGAATAAAGAGAATGAACGGATAGGTCTCGCTTCCCGATGCATTATACCCCTGGGGCAGGTATTCATAAAATCCTTTGACATTGGGGCCCATTGAAAGATAACGGGCGGTTTGAACCTGGGAATTTGCGACCTGGAAAGCAGCCAGCAAAAAGAAGAAGGCACCCACAAGGAGCGTTCTGGAAAAACGGTGGTTTTTCATAAACTATATAAGTGTTTAGGTTAACAAGGCAAAGGCTTTCAGGAGGGCAAAGTTTGCTTTAATAAGGCAGGACGGTTTAGCGAATATAATGCCAGAACATCAAACCCGAACAGCTGCAGCGGATATTCTTTGCAGTTAGTTATTCAAGCAAACCCTGCGCTGGCGCCGCCTGCAAGGTGTTTCCATCGATGAAACACTTTTTTGCGCCGGTCAACAGGCCTGTATAGCCGACGAAGCAATTAAGGGGAAAAACGATCTGATGAAAAATTTTTCATTTCATTATCACGGGCCTATTATCATGGGGGTTTATTGATATGGGACCGCCTTTCAAGCCTTGATCCGAGGTACTATTTTCCATACACCTCTATCATGCCTTGTGTATCGCCGCGGCGCGGGGCAGGGAAGGAGTCCAGCTTGCGGTAGTGCACCTGCAGCGAATCGCGTACACGAAAGGGATAGAAATTATTGAGGGTCGGTATATGCTCAAAAAGAACAAGGTCATAGTGCCCTGAGGCAATCTTTTTTTCGTACATGGCCGCTTCCCTGTTGAACATGGACACGCCAAGGTGATACCAAAGAGGTATGTTGGTGCCGGTTTCGAGCTGGAATGGGATCTCAGCCGCTAGCGGTGTCAGCTCGGTCATGTTCAGGAGACGGAGATCTTTTCCCTTTTTCAGCACATCGTTCTGCATCAGTCTCTGTATACCCTCGACGGTTGGCTTGGGCATATAGATCTTATCGAAGGTCTTCAGACCGGCGAACGTCCATTCCGATACCGGGATTTCGGGAGGATCGTTGCTGATCATAAATGTTTTTTTGTTGACGAGGTTTTCCGTGCTCGCCGTCTGGGCCTGGCTGGCAGGCAGCATTCTCTCGGCCACCCGCTGCACATATTTCCAGCTTACGCCGCTCCACCAGAGCAGCAGTCCAAACAGCCCTATAAGAAAGGGTTTGGTGCGGGTGAAGTTAAAGTTGAGCCGGCCCGCCAAAAATGTCATGATAAATGCAAAGGCAAAGCTGTGGAAGAAGATATTGTTGTCGGGCGGCGTGTAACTGGTTACCTGGAGGATGGCGGCTTCGGCCAGTATGCCCAGTGTAAGCAGCAGGAAGAAGGTCGACCGCTTGTCGGTTAGCAACTCTTTCCAGTTTTTATAGTGAGCGGCAGCAAGCAGCAGGATAAGGAAAATATAGAACTTGATCCACTGTGAGCCAGTAAAGAATTCGTCAACAATATCAAAAGAAGAAAATCTCGAGGTGTGCGGGGCCTGGCCATGGTTGAACCAATAGCCAAAGCTATAGCGGGTAAGCGGGGCGATAATGGCAAAGCAAACCACGGCAAAGCTTCCCGCAAAGATGAGCAGGGGGCTCCATTTCTTTTCATAAAAGCAATGATAGACAAGGAGTGCCAGGCAGATCAGCAGGGCCAGCGCTCCGCCGTCCTGTTTGGTAAAAAAGGAGAAAAAAACAAAAAGGGCGGAAAGACTAAGCCAGATCCAATGCTTTTTCTCTGCAAAAACATAGCGGGTGAGGAAGGCCAGCGCGATCATTTCGTATACGATGACCGTATGATTGTACCAGGGCCAGAAATTGAAAAAGGAATAAGAAAGACAATAAAGCAAAACCGATAGCAGCCTGATGCCGGGCTGAACACCGAGGTGCTTGAGCACAGATCGGAAAGCAAGCCCGGAAAGAATGTTGATCAGCACCTGGGCCTTGACCAGGCTAATCAGCTGCGGACCAAAGACCTTGAAGAAGAATGCAGGGATCACCCAATACATATAACCGAGCGGCATCCCGAAATCCTTGTAGGGTATCTGGCCCTGGCTCATGCGGTAAGCGCCTTCCCAGGAAAGAAAGATGTTGACACGATAGGGAAAGGTGAGGAAAAGCGGAACGGCTGCGAGCAATACGATCAGCAGAACTTCAAGGATGGAGAACAATCGCACCCGCTTGCTATCGGTCTTAATTTCAGTCATTGCAGTTATGGTATATAGATCGGGCGCCAAGATATAAAATGAATTACGATTTATACAATGCTGATTCTGCCGGTTATGGCTTTTCCTTTTTAATCGGCGGAACTGGAGCAAGGGCAACGGCGGTATATGAATTAATTGTAAAGGAAGGGCCGAACCTTGGAGCCCGGATGTTTCTGCCGACGCATTTTACGGCGCTCCGGCCGCTAAAGGCCAACCGGGGTTACCGTTCAAACGCGGCGCCATCGCCATTCTTATTCTTTAAGATTATGAGGTTTAAGCGAGAACATATATTTTTACCGCACCATCTAAACCGTCTGAGTGTGGCTTATCTTAAATTACTCCGTCCCAAGGACTGGGCTAAAAACCTGTTCCTGTTCATCCCGTTGTTCTTTTCAGGGAAGATACTCGAATGGGAAACCTATCCTTCCCTATTGCTGGGTTTTCTCGCGTTCAGCTGCATGGCCAGCAGCATTTATATTATTAACGATTACAGGGATATCGAGGACGATAAAAAGCATCCTGAAAAATCAAAGCGCCCGCTGGCCTCGGGAGCCGTTTCAAAACCAGCCGCCCTGGTGATCTGTGCCTTGCTCATCCTTACCGGGCTTACACTCGGCTACCTGATCAAGGAAAAATTCCTTTTTGTGCTGGCGATCTATTTTGTGCTGAACCTGGGTTATTCCTTCGGGCTTAAAAGCATACCCATTCTCGATATCGTGATCGTGGCTGCGGGCTTTGTGCTCAGGGTCAAGGGCGGTGCCGTCATTGCCAATGTGGGTGTATCTGAATGGCTGAATATCATGGTCTTCCTGCTCGCCCTCTTTATGGCCATTGGAAAAAGAAGGGATGATGTGCTGCTCAAGCTTTCCTCCGGCACCGATATGCGGAAATCGATCAAGGGCTATAACCTTGAATACCTCAACGTGGTGCTGGCCCTTGTTTGCGCGGTGATTGTGGTCGCCTATTTCATGTATACCATGTCGCCCGAAGTGCAGAACAGGCTGGCCACGGTTGGACCAGGAGCCGGCAGCAGCACGGGTGGCGCTTACCGCCTGTATTACACCTGTCTTTTTGTTTTGGCCGGAATTATGCGATATTTGCAGATCATCTTTGTACAGGCCGCTTCCGGCTCTCCCACCAAGATCCTCTACAAAGACCGTTTCATACAGTGTACCATTCTCCTTTGGATCGCCAGCTTTACCCTGATCATTTACATGAAGGATGTAACCATATTTAAATGATGAAAAAGACTATTGCCAACTGGGGCAACTACCCTTTGATGGAAACTACCGAAAAGAGCTTTTCCTTCACCAGCCAGCTCCAAGAGACCCTTGTGGAGGGTGACAGCATCATTGCCCGCGGCAACGGACGCTGCTACGGTGATGCTTCCCTTTCTACCAACACGGTATCGACGCTGAAATACGATAAAATACTTTCTTTCGATACAAAAGCCGGCATTTTTGAATGCCAGTCCGGGCTTACCCTCGATCGCATACTCGATGTGATCGTTCCGCAGGGATGGTTCCTTCCGGTTACGCCTGGAACCAAGTTCATTACCGTTGGCGGGGCCGTTGCCAGCGATGTGCATGGAAAGAATCACCACGTGGATGGCTCTTTTTCCGCCCATGTGCTGGATATGGATGTGCTGCTCGCCGATGGAAGCACGGTAACCTGTTCCCAATCGAAACATTCCGACCTTTTTTGGGCTACCTGCGGCGGAATGGGTCTCAGCGGCATCATCACCAGAGTGCGCTTTGACCTTAAAAAGATCGAAACTTCTTACATAAGACAGAAGCAGGTAAAGGCGAGGAACCTCGAGGAGGTGATAAGCCTGTTTGAGACCTACAAGGACTTTACTTATTCCGTTGCCTGGATCGACTGTCTTAAAAAAGGTGATGCGTTTGGCCGAAGCATACTTATTCTCGGAGAGCACGCCACCCTGGCCGACCTCGACGAGAAGAAAAAAAAGGAGCCATTGAAGCTGCCTGCCAAAAAGCAGATCACATTCCCTTTCAATCTTCCTTCTTTTGCCCTGAACCAGTTTACGGTAAAGGCCTTCAACTTCCTTTATTATGGCAAGAACTTTAAAAGGGAGATCAACAATGTCGTTTCTTATGAACCTTTTTTTTACCCGCTCGATGCCATCCTTCACTGGAACAGGGGCTATGGGAAAAAAGGCTTTGTTCAATACCAGTTTGTGCTTCCGCTCGAAAGCAAGCAGGGACTGATCGAAATACTTAAGCGCATAAGTGATGAAGGACTGGGCTCCTTTCTTGCCGTGCTCAAGGTATTCGGTAAGCAGGATGACCTCATTTCCTTTCCTACAGAAGGCTATACGCTGGCCCTTGACTTCCCGGTAAGAGGCAACCTGTTCTCTTTCCTTGATGAGCTGGATGAGATCGTGCTCAGATATGGCGGCCGGCTTTATCTTTCCAAGGATGCAAGGATGAAACCCGAAATATTCTGGCGCAGCTATCCGAATGCAGGGAAATTCCTGGACATCATTAAAAAATACAACCCGAGGTTCAAGATAAAATCCACCCAGGCCTCAAGGCTCAACATCACTCAATAATACCACCATGCCAACCGTTTTGATCCTAGGTGCCACTTCCGATATAGGTTTCGCCATTGCAAAAAGATTTGCGGAGGATAAGTACGATGTTCAGCTGGCAGGCCGGAACCCGGCGCAGCTGGCTCCCATGCAATCTGATATACAGATCCGGTACGGGGTTAAATGCACCACCCATGCCTTCGACGCCATGCGTCCCGAGGATCATGCTGCTTTCTATTCATCCCTTTTGCCAAGGCCCGATGTATCGATCTATGTGATCGGTTACATGAACGATAACGAAAAGGTGATCGGCGACTGGAGCGAGTCTTTGCGTACCATCAATTCAAACTACACAGGTGCTGTGTCGATCCTGAACATCATTGCCAAGGACTATGCGGCCAAAAAGGCCGGCACCATCGTGGGCATCAGCTCCGTTGCCGGCAACCGGGGCCGCCAGAGCAATTATGTTTACGGCAGCGCCAAGGCGGGCTTTACGGCCTACCTATCGGGGCTGCGCAACAGGATGTTCCATGAAGGCGTGCATGTAATGACCGTGCTGCCGGGTTTTGTCTATACGAAAATGACCGAGCACCTCAAGCTTCCTAAACCACTTACCGCCAAGCCAGAAGAAGTGGCGGAAGCCATTTACAGGGGTGTAAAGGGAAAGAAGAATATCATTTATGTAAAATGGTTCTGGCGCTGGATCATGAAGATCATCACCAACATTCCCGAGTCCATGTTCAAAAAGAAAAAGCTGTGAAAAAGCGGATCGCGTTTTTTGATTTCGACGGCACCATAACCACCAAGGACACTTTGCTGGAGTTCATCAAGTTCAGCAGGGGAAGGTCGCGCTTTTACCTTGGCTTTTTGCTTTACAGTCCCTACCTGGTGGCCTATAAGCTCAAGCTGATCCCCAACCAGCTGGCAAAGGAAAAAGTGCTCCGTTTCTTTTTCAGCGGTATGCCGGTGGATACGTTCCGCGGGCTTTGCGAAGATTTTTCGGTCAAAGCCTTGCCGGCGCTTATCAGGCCAAAGGCCGTGGAAGAGATCAGGCGGCTGCAGCGCGATGGCGCCACGGTGGTTATCGTATCGGCTTCCCCCGAGAACTGGATCAGCTACTGGGCCTCTTCGCTCGGCCTGCAGCTGCTCGGCAGCCGCCTTGAGGTCAAGGATGGCCGGCTTACCGGTAAGATACTTGGCAGCAATTGCCATGGCAATGAAAAGGTAAGGCGGATCGAAGAAAAATATGACCTGTCGCAATATGGCGAAATCTATGCCTATGGCGATACCAGCGGCGACAAGCCCATGCTAAGGCTTGCCTCGTCGAGCTTTTTTAAACCCTTCCGGTCTTAGGCCAAACCGATAGGCCATGCCAGAACAAGGAATAGGAGCCGATTTCATAAACCCAGCGCCAGCGATGCCGCCAAAACAAAGAGGAACTGCCATGAAAAGAATAAGAACAGATGCCTGGGTCATCATCCTCGTCTTTGCCGGCTCCCGTATCATTTACCAATTGTCTGGACTCGACTTCCAGTACGATGCCCTTTACAAGTACTGGCAATACCTGGATGTGGATACACTGCAGCATAACCTTCTGCGTGGTGTATGGTACAACCATGCGCAACCGCCTTTGTTCAATCTTTTCCTCGGAGCGGTACTAAAGCTTGCCGGGGGGGCAGCACCCGCTGTACTTGCGCTTTTTTTCAAGCTTGTCACCCTTGCCATCGGCTTTCTTGTCTACTTGATCCTGCGCAGGCTGGTAAAGCATCCCCGCCTGCCCCTGGTCCTGGCGCTTTTTTACCTGCTCAGTCCTGCATCCATGGTGTTTGAGAATGAGCTTTTTTATACCACCTTCATCTCGCTGCTGCTGATGATCAGCACATACATGCTTTTATCCCTGGGTGAGAACCCAGGCTGGAAGCGGGCTGCAGGTTTCTTTCTTCCTCTTGTGCTCATCTGCCTTACACGAAGCATGTACCATCTTGCCTGGATCTTTCTCGTGGCTTTGATGGTGCTTTTTTTCTATCGCAGGCGAAGAGGCTTACACAAGCTGGCTGTTACAGGTGCGGTGGCCTTTCTCATGGTGGGTGGCTGGTATGTGAAGAACTATTTTATGTTCGGCGAGTTCTCAACCTCCTCCTGGATAGGCATGAACCTCGCAAGAAATGTTTTTCATGATGCTGTTGTTACTGATTCTTCGAAAATAGAATCCATCGAGCCTTTCTCACCGATCACTGTATATCGCCCGTTTATTACAGGCAGGTATGAGCGGCAGTTTGCGGGAAAGAACGATGCAGACCTTTTAAGTCCGTTGAAGAACGACTCGCTGCGAAACCTGAGCCACATTAGCTATCTCGAAGTATCGGCCCTTTACCTCGCCGCCTGCAAGGAGCATGCAAAGGCCCAGCCGCTGGGCTATGCAAAGAACGTGGTGCAGTCGTCCATTATTTTTTTCGCACCGGCTACGCGTTATCCCGTGATCGAGGCCCAGGCCGCCAAAATCAGGTACTATGACCTGTTGTACTCTTTCAACCTTTCGCATTTTGCCAAGGGCAAAACAGCGAGGCGGATCGCCCTGACGGTTTCGGCGCTTCCAAAATTCCTTTTGTATTGTTTGGTGTTCTTCGCTATTGGCAAGGCGATGTATAAAAAACAGCGACCGGAACTGGTGAACCGTTTCCTGGTCGCCGTGATCTTATACGTGTTCTTGCTGAGCTCGCTGCTTGAGCATTACGAGAATATGCGGTTCAGGTTCGAAATTGAGCCGCTTTTCCTGCTTTTACTTGGCCAGGCATGGGATGGGTTTTTGGCTGCAAGACGGGCCAGGAAAGAGGAAAAGGCCAAACCTGAAGCCATTCCTGCAGGGCTTGGCTGAACGGCAGAAGGCGGTTTGAGCAGTTATTTTGACAATCTGTTCAGAAACTATGGAAAAAGCTTTTAAAGTCCTGCAGTTATTTCTATTTTAGCCCCGCGATACATGATAAAATAAAATATAATATAAGCAGTTACCCTAATCTCCTTTTTATGGAATTTATCAATAAAACCGCCGATCAGCTCAAGGCTTTTGGAGCAGAACATAAAAATGCCTACGTTACCGCAGATCCTTTTCCCAATATTTATTTCGATAATTTTTTCGTTCCCGAGCGCCTGAAGGAAGTGCTGGAAGAATTTCCTGACCTTACCAAAAAGGCCGATATCAAGTTCAACGATCCTAACCAGGTTAAGCTGGCTTCGAAAGGCGAGCATCGCTTTGGCCCCAATACAAAGGCCTTTATGCATTACCTCAATTCACAGCCTTTTCTTGAATTTCTTACGGAGCTTACGGGTATCGAGAACCTCATTCCCGACCCCTTCTTCGATGGCGGCGGCTGTCACCAGATACAGCCGGGCGGCATGCTGAAGATCCATGCCGACTTCAATAAACACCCGCGTACCAAACTGGATCGCAGGCTGAATGTGCTGGTTTACCTGAACGAGGACTGGGATGAATCTTATGGTGGCCATTTCGAGCTTTGGGATAAGGAGATGAAGGAAAGCCGGAAGAAGATCCTGCCATTGTTCAACAGGATGGCCATGTTCTCCACTACTTCCGATTCTTATCATGGGCATCCCAACCCGCTGACCTGTCCGCCGGACAGGACGAGAAAATCGCTTGCCCTTTATTATTACACCAACGGACGTCCCGAAGAAGAGATCATCGAGGGCATTGCCGATCATACCACGATATTCAAGCACAGGAAGGAAGATACCAAATCACGTCTCACCAGCTCCCTCAAGGAAACGGTAAGGCTGTTCACACCTCCTATCATTTTAAAAGGTATAAGCAAGCTAAAGGGCTAAGCCAAGGCAAGCACCATTAACAGTACATGAATCCGGCCTTTCATAAAACAGACTATTTACATATAGAGCAGGATCGGCATGGCCCGATCAGGGGCCGGGACATTGTCATTATTGGTCTTCAGCCCTGGTATTTTCCCACGGGCTGCAATGCAAAGAACATGGCCCAGGAGCTGGCATTGCACAACCGTGTGCTGTATGTGAACTTCCAGCTCAAGCGAAAAGCCTATCTCTCCAAGAATCCCGACAGTAAGATCGAGGACCATGTCAATATTCTCAAGGAAGGCCGTCCGCGGTTGAGGGAGATCAGCAACAATCTTTGGGAATACTATCCCAAAACCCTGGTGGAGTCGGTAAACTGGCTGCCTACTACAGGCAGTTTGAGGGTGGTCAATTACCTTAACAACCGGCGCTTTGCGAAAGATATCAGGGAAGCAGCAGCGGAGCTGGGTTTTAGCGATATCATCCTGCTCAATGATAATGATATCTACAATGGCTTTTACCTGAAGCAGCTGCTGAGGCCCTCTCTCTATATCTACTATATGAGGGATTTCCTGCAAGGTTATACCTACTGGAAGAAGCACACTTCGGTGCTCGAACCGGAGCTCATTAAAAAATCCGACCTGGTTGTAGCCAATTCTCAATACTATGCCGAATACAGCCAGTCGATCAACCCGCGATCATACTATATAGGGCAGGGATGCAGCTTTGAGCATTTCGACCACACAAAAAAATTCGCCGTACCCGAAGACATCAGCCGGACCAACGGTCCCCTGATCGGTTATATCGGGGCGTTAGATTCGGCCAGGCTTGACCTGCGTATCATCGAAGCCATAGCCAGGGCAGAGCCTTCATGGAAGGTGGTAATGGTAGGTCCGGAAGATGAGGTATTCAGGCAAAGCAGCCTGCACCAGTTGGAAAATGTGCTTTTCCTTGGCGGAAAGCCTTTCGCACAGCTGCCTGCCTATGTTCAGCATTTTGATGTATGCATCAATCCCCAGCTCAGCAACGAGATCACGAGAGGCAATTATCCCCTGAAGATCGATGAGTACCTGGCAATGGGAAAACCTGTGGTAGCAACACGCACAGGAGCCATGAAGATATTCGAAAGCCAGACCTACCTGGCCAACGAGCCATCTGACTATCCTGCCTTGATCAGGAAGGCCCTGCTGGAGAACAGTCCGGGCCTGGAAAGGGAAAGAATTGCCTTTGCACAAAGCCACACCTGGGAAAACTGCATTGCCGAGCTATACAAGGCCATATCGGTCGTTTCAAAACAAAAGATCAATTCATAAATAGTTTATTCTACCAAAACAGCAGCATATGGAATGGGTTTCAATATTAAAATGTCCGATAACAGGCAGCGACCTCAGGGTCCTGGAGCAGCAGGAGGTTGATGCACTGAATGCCAAGATGGCCGCAGGCAGCCTGTGGCAAACCGATGGCAAGGCCTTTACAACTAAAATGACCAAGGGGCTGATTGCCGCCAATGGCGATTATATCTATCCCATCATCAACGAGATCGTACTGCTGTTGAAAGACCTTGCCGTGGTGGATTCGAAGGATAAGCTGCGTAAGGATACCATCAGCGCCGACAAGCAGCTGGTGAAGAATTTTTATGATGAGAAAGGCTGGTTTGCCGATTCCGAAGGTAACTACGAGGATGCCGTGATCTTCGAAGACCTGAGGGATGTGGCCAAGGAATACATCAAAAGATGCCATGACCGCGTAAACCGTTTCCTGAACCCCAGCGGCACCTACATGCTCGATGCCGCATCGGGAGCCCTCCAGTTCCCCGACTACCTGCAGTATTCGGCCAATTACAAATACCGCATCTGCGTGGACTTTTCCTTCCAGGCACTCCTGGAGGCCAAGCGCAAGCTGGGGGACAAAGGAATCTGCGTGCTTTGCGATATGACCAATATGCCTTTTAAAGACGGCACAATCGATGGCTTTGTTTCGCTCAATACCATTTACCATATACCAAAAGACGAGCAGCTTACAGCCGTTAATGAGCTGTACCGCGTGCTGGCACCCAAGGGCAAGGGCGTGATCGTTTACGAATGGTTCAAGCACTCACCCTGGATGAACATAGGCCTGCTGCCTTTCAGGGGTGTTACTTTTATCAAGAACCGCGTGAACAGGGCGTTCAGCAAGGTAAACGGCAGCGCACCCAAAAAGCTGCTTTACTTTCATGCCCATCCTTACGAGTACTTCAAAAAAAATCTTCCCTTCGATTTCAAACTGCGGGTTTGGCGTACCGTCAGTGTTCCCTTCATGAAAGTATATATCCACAAGCCGCTGTTCGGCAAGCAGATACTCAACTGGCTTTATGAAAAGGAAGAAAAGAACCCGGAGAAGTTCGGGCTCAAGGGTGAGTACCCGATGATGGTATTCGAAAAAAATTAGGCAGTACACCTGCCGACGGCTCCGGGTTTTGGAAAGATCGTTGATCACCAAAGCCCGGGGCTTTTTTATTGAAGCTTTTACAGCCAAGAGATTTGCCGCATAATCCGATCTGCAAACTTAGCCTTTACCCAAGGGCTTTTTCACCCGACTTCTCTGTTTTATGCTGCACAGCTGCTTCGGCCGCTACGCTTTTGCGAGGCTTTCGAGGGGTGAAAAGAAACCAGCCTATATTGTCTTTGATCAGCAGGTTGTAGACGGCAACGGGTATAAGCACGCCGGCTGCAATCCCCGACAGCAGCAGCACATAAGGATTAAAGATGCCGAAGTATTTGGTGAGGATGGTGCGTACAAAGGCCGAAACGATTACGTGCATAACGTAGATCTGCAGGGAGTGAAAGCCCAGCACTCTTATAAAGGACAACACATTCCAGATCTGCAGACGGAATGCGAGCACAAACATGCTGAAGCACCCGATGAATACGATGGGCAGGAACTCCAGCCTTCCAAGCTGGTCGTCAAAATAATAAACCGAGCCATTGTTGAGGTAATAATTATCCAGGTAATGCAGCTGGGTAAGCGCAAACACAGGTATGGCCAGCAAGAATACCCAGGCGTTTTTCAGGAATTGCTGGGTGGAAGGCCGGAAGAAAAAGCCGGTTATGGCATCACCGATGGCGAAAAAAATATAATACTCCATCCAGTCCGACATCATGCTTACCTCCCGGCAGTAAGGCCCCAGAAAATAAAGACCGGTGCCGATAAGCAGTTGCAGCCTGGGACCCACGCCCAGCCTGACCTTGGTAAGCAGGT
>DASTPZ010000263.1:0-5679 GCA_035761965.1 Flavisolibacter sp.
TGCCATTATGAACCTCTATAATATCGAATTCCTTATCGGTCGTTAGCAAAATCTCCCGCATCATCTGTAAATCATCCGCATCATCATCTGCCCAAAGAATGGTGTTCTTCATTACTCCTCCGATTTAAAAAAGGTTAGCTGCACAGCCTTAAAAAGACTGATCGGTAGGCTGCAAATTTACACCTCAAAGGTGGCAGGCAGGAGGCAGCTTAGACAAGCAGGCCCATATAGTCGGTGAAAAGATTATGGCTCGCCACGAACGGTAGTGCAAGGGCTTACTGAAGATCAATATCCAGAACAAAAGCCCTGCCCGGTAGGGTAATACTCTTATCAAACCGTATAGCAAAGTCGTAGTCGAAGAAAGGAGCAGGTGAAATATTTTTAATATTATGTTTCTTTGACATAAACCCTTTCCATATGAATGATCGGTATAATCGGATTGGCTATAACATGGAAGAAAAGGAAGAGGTTTCATTTTATTTCGAAATGAACCTGAATCTATGCTGCATTCTTCGAAAGGATGGGCTTTTGCAGGATATCAATGCCGCTTTTAGCTCGTTTACCGGTATTAGCCGGCAGTACTTGTCCGGCTTAAGCTTCCATTCATTGGTTCATCCTGATGACAGGCAGATCTTCCGTCAGCTTCAAGACCTTGAAGAAGGTGCTGTTCACCTGGCCGGCCGCTTTAAAAGCGCTGAGGGCGGTTATCTTCCTGTGAGCTGGACGGCAAGAAAGGAAGGCGAAGCATACCAGCTTATAGGCAAACTTTCGGCTGCCAATAAGCCGTCCCTTGCGCATGCTGGACTTGCTGTTTTTGACATGATGAGTGAAGGGGTTGTGGAACTGGATTCTTCGGGGCTGGTCAGATATATAAATAAACCTGCAAAGGTCTTTTTAGGCAAGCCGGAGCTTGATAATCCGGGCGCAAGATTTGTGCCCGGCTGGCTGAGTGGTGCGGCAGCGGCCGAAAAGATGGAAAGGGCAATGAGTGAAGGAATAGCTACGCGGCTCGAAGCCCGGCCGGTGGGTACTGAAACCTGGCTGGAGATCAGGGTGCTCCCGTTGCCGCAAGGACTCATCATTCTTATGCTTGACATCACTGCACAAAAAAAGGCGGAGCTGGTGCTAAAGGAAATGAACGAGCGTTACAGCCTTTTGTCCAGGGCCACTGCCGGAGCTATCTGGGAATGGGATGTTGCGGGCGGAAGTATTTTCTACCATGGCGAAAACTTCCGGGATATTTTTGGCTATGATATTGTGAATGACTGCCGTCCTCTTGCCTTCCTGACGGAGCAGGTGATACATCCCGGTGACCGCAAGCAAGTTTTCGAGGAGATACAGGCTGTATTAGAACAGCGTTTAGCCTCATGGGTGTCAGAATGCCGGTTGCGGAAGCAGGACGGGTCATATGCCAACGCGAGGTTGCGGGGGTATACGAGACTCAGTGAAGGCAGGATCAGCAGTATTATAGGTTGTATTGAAGACATTACCAACCACAAGCTCGCGCAGGGTGCCCTTGCCGAAACGGAAAGGCAATACGGTAAGCTTTTTAACAATGCGCCGCTTCCCCAAGCCATCTACGATATCGATTCCCTTTGCTTTTTAAAGGTGAACAAGGCAATGATCAGCCACTATGGCTACTCGCGTGAAGAATTCCTTTCCATGTCGGCCCTCGATATCCGTCCTCAGCATGAGGTGCCCCGGGTAGAAAAATATATAGAGCATTTGAAGAATGCGGAGGATACGGTGCGTGGCATATGGACTCACATAAAAAAAAGTGGCGAGCACATTATCGTGGAGAGCCTGTCTACGCCGATTGCTTATGATGGCCGTCGGGCTGTATTGGTAACCATGAACGACATTACCGAAAAGCTGAGGCTTGAAGAAAAAGTCACCAGGCTTAAGGTATCTGAGCAAAAGAAAATAACCAGGGCCCAGATCAAAGGCCAGGAAAAGGAGCGCCTCGAAATCGGACGCGAGCTGCACGACAATATCAACCAGCAGTTGACCACCGTCAAGCTTTACCTCGACCTGGCCCGTTCAGACGAGTCGTTGCGGCTTGGGTTGGTAGAGCGGAGCGAACGGGTGCTGAACAGCACTATAAATGAGATCAGGTCCCTTTCGAAATCTTTGATATCGCCAACGCTTCATGATGTTGGTCTTTCAGAGGCATTGCAGGAGCTGGTAGAATCTTACCGGATCGCCGGCCGGTTCAGTCTCCATTTCAAGCCCATGCGTGAGATAGACTACCTGCCCGAAGAGCTGAGGGTAACATTTTTCCGCATACTCCAGGAGCAGCTGGTCAATATTTCGCGGTATGCGGCAGCAAAAAATGTATGGATCAGCTTCGCGATCGAGCAAGGCTTGGTTCGGTTGACTATCAGGGACGATGGAAAAGGTTTTCAGCCTTTGGCAAAAAGAACCGGGGTAGGGTTTGCTAATATCAAGAACAGGACAGAGCTGTACAATGGCTCGATGCATATAGAATCCAGCCCTGGCAATGGGTGCAGTCTTCTTGTAACGATCCCGCTGGAAGATACGATGCCGGATAGCATGACCGTGCTGATTGCTGAGGATGATGAAGACGATCAACTGCTGCTTAGGGAAGCATTCAGTGAGGTGGCGCCACACCATAGGCTCAACTTTGCTTCCAATGGAAGGCAGCTGGTAGAGCACCTGGATTCCCTGCCCGAGAGCCAGCTCCCCTCGCTGATAGTGCTCGATTACAAGATGCCTGTCATGGGCGGGCTTGACACACTTAAAGAGCTCCAGATCAGCAGGCGCTATATGCACATACCCAAGATCATTTACAGCACGGCCTCTAACGGAGGGTTGAGGGAGCTTTGCATATCGGCCAATGCCACAGCTTTTTTGGAGAAAAAAGCAGGTTTTGCCGAAGTAAAGGAAAGCATCAGGGAAATGCTCTCTTTCTGTAGCTGATTACCGGTAAGGGTTAGCCGGTAAAGTATTGGTTAGAATGGGTCAACTGCTTTACATTTGCAGCACAGCAATCCCATCTATGTTGGAACACCCTTATACGACTCATAAAAATCGCTGCATGGTATTTGTGCGTCAGCATTCAGGAGGGCCCGGGTTATGACGTTGTTTGATTTTCAGCTCCTGGCTGAGGAGCAACAGATCGGTATACTATATGAGCAGGGTGTTTATATCGGCAAACGGAAGGAAGAGGCAATCACTGTGCTGCTTTACCAGGTCGAGGGCTTTTATGTAGAAGTCTTCTACAGGTTCTATCGCAGGCATATCGAAAAGTTGAGGAGCTCTGCCGCTGTTTCGATACTTGAGCCTTACCTGGAACAGATAGATGTGGATCAGCTCGTGGGTCAATGCTGAAGTAAAACTACAAGTGCTTATATATGACGAAGTCTGCGATGCCGAAGAACATTGTATTTTATGCCGACGACGATACGGATGATCTCGACCTGGTCCAGGATGCGTTTGCACGCTACTCGAAGAACGTGGAAGTGCTTACAGCCAGAGATGGAAGCCAGGCCTTGCATTACCTGAGCAGTTTGTCCGAGGCGGATCCTACACCCTGCCTCATCATTCTCGACATCAACATGCCGGCGATGAACGGAAAGGAAGTATTGAAGCATATCCGTACAATAGAGCGCTACGAGTCTGTGCCGGTTGTGCTGTTCACGACCTCTTCCTTTCCCCAGGATGAGAGCTTCGCCAAAAAATACAATGCGGGTTTTGTAACAAAGCCTTTGGACGTAAAGCAGATGGAAGTGATCACAGAGCTTTTTATCGATCACTGTACGGACGAGATCAAGAAAAGCATAAGAAGGCACCTCCAATAGAGGAGTTAGCTTTCGTCTTCGAAAAAATCGTCGAGCTCCCTTCTTTGCTTTTTGGTTGGCCTGCCGATCTTGCTTTTTCGTTTGCCCGTATGGAAAGAAGCTGCCTGGAACTGGAGCTTATCCAGCTCTTCCTGTGGTGTGATATCGATATAGTATTTAATGGCTTCCGAATAGGCTACCCTGTTTGGCAACAGGCCTGCCACCTTGATAACCCATTTTTTATCTTCGGTCCTGACCTCATATTCATCGCCTACGCTCACATTTTTAGCAGCCTTCACAGCCGTACCGCCCTGCTTGACCTTGCCTGAATCGCAGGCCGCTGCGGCAAGCGTTCTTGTTTTGAAAAGGCGGATCGACCACAGGTATTTGTCTAGCCTCAGTTTTTCTTTTCCCTTTGTCATTTTCACAGATTATATCGTTACCG
This sequence comes from Flavisolibacter sp., assembly GCA_035761965.1. Classification (GTDB taxonomy): domain Bacteria; phylum Bacteroidota; class Bacteroidia; order Chitinophagales; family Chitinophagaceae; genus Flavisolibacter. The sequence goes on from DASTPZ010000263.1 coordinate 4,246, forward strand.
CAAATTACTATTAAAATCCACCCGGCAGCCGGACGCGGCTTCATGTATTGAGGCAGTACGGTACAGCAAAACACCGGCTAAAGGGTCTGGCCTTCCTGTCCAGCCGCTGGTAAATTTTACTATGTTCGATCTAACCAATTTTGTATTTTAGTTCAAAGATTTTCGAATGAAACAGCTGCTGATGTTTGTTTTAACCGGGTTTTGCCTTAATGCGTCTGGCCAGACCGTAGACCCGGAAGTCATGGAAAAGCTTCGTGATAGCTATCAAAAGCAAAAAAACTCCATCCTCGGCCCTTACAGGCTGGCGCCTGGACAAAATTTCAGCCAGGGTTTTGTCAATGTGACTCCCAAGCTGGCGCCTGGCGTACATTTTCTCCCCCAGGACGGCATGCCCTGCCTGGTGCCCGATGTAAGCGGCATTGCAGCTATCCCCAATGCCTGGAGCGTAACCACGGTGCAGGGAAAAAAAGCAGAACGCCCTATGGGTGCCATTCCCAATCCCTCCGTTCCGCTTGGTCCAAGCAAACGCCGTTAGGCAGGTTCCTTTAATGTGTTGGGGCTTGACTCTTCCATGGCTATCTTTTCGAGCAGGTCCTGGTAGATCAGCTTCCTGATCTCTCTTTCTGTTCTTCTGTATTGAACGAACAGGGTATGGTAAAGAGAGAGTACATAGAATATTCCAGCAAAGGCGCTGAGAAAGATCCAGCCCGCCACGGCACTGATCCAGTTTGTTTCCAGCTTCTCCCATATATCTCCTGCTATTGCAACAATAAGCAATGGGGCAAAAAAAGCTTCTACCCAGATCAGCCTGATCATGATCTTTTTCTGTTTTACAAGTTCGGCCCATGCCGGCAGGTGTCCCCATTTCCGCGAGTCTGCACCAAACGAGAACCTCCCCTTGTTCAGCAGGTCATTCATGTCCTTCTGCTTCTCCAGTTCCACCAGTTGCCGCTCTATATAATGCTGAAGATTTTTGCTCATAATGAATGATTATAAACCAATTGTAATTTATCTTTTTTTGGATAGAGTAAAAAAATCCTTGTGCCCGGCAGCGCGGTATGAAATTTTATTGTATGGACCAGCAGAGTAGAGATTATGGAATCAATCATAGCATGGATACTGGTTACTGTCTTCCTGGTGCTGACCTTCCTGCCACTTGTGCGCAGCGATTTCTGGACCTTTCGCATCCTGGAATACCCCAGGCTGCAGAAGCTGGTGATCGGAATCCTGCTGCTCGGCTGTGTGCTGGTGTTTGAAAAGGGGCTGGGCGCTTCTTTTTGGTGGCTGGCGGCTATACTCGTGCTTTGCTGCATTTACCAGGTGGTTAAGATCTTTCCATACACTATCATGGCCCGTAAAGAGATGAAGCTGCTAAAGGCTGGCGTAAGGTCCCAGGAGGTAGTGATCTTCACGGCCAATGTGCTGCAGGATAAC
>DASTPZ010000264.1:0-9463 GCA_035761965.1 Flavisolibacter sp.
GAAATTTCCCGGCTCCGTGCGAAAACCGCCCAGGTAGTTGATGTGCTTGCGGCTGATCGTACGTGCGATCTTTTCATCGGCCGGCACCGTAACGGCCGTCCAGCCGGCGACAACTGTTTCCCCATTCTTCAATACGCGGAATTCATAGCGGCCGAGGTTCTGCCGCTCGATACCAGTGGCAAAAAAATGCACAAGCGCGGTATCGTAGCTAAAGGCCGAATAAAAATTTTCAGTTTGGCGATCGGAGGAAAAAGGGTTCCCTAAAACAGTCTCGCCCGCAATCGGGAAATCGGGTGTGTAACCGCCAGGCATCTGCCTTATGGCGCTCATAAGCGCAGGGCTATCCTTGTCTTTTCCGCGGTAGATGAAGGAATACTGGCTAAGGTTGATCTGGGCAAAAGCCGGGAGCATGCAGAGCAGTGGAAGAAAAATCAAAAAGATCTTTTTCATACATATAATTTTCATCAAAGCTCTCCAGCGCGGCTGGTCATTTTTCCCGGAATGTGAATTGGGTCCGCCTGCATGTGAATTTAGCTGTTTTCATTCTTTTTGTTGTTTTGACGATGGTGTCTGAGGAGGATGTACATACCGAAAAATACGGGGACAGCCTGGTTCGCGCCGGTGCGATCGATATCACAACGGTATATCATGAAGACCTGTGCATTAAGAAATGCTAATTATTTTAGTATTTGGCCCAGTCCTTGTTTAGATGAAGAAAACATAGTTATGAAAAGCAAAAAGAATAATCAGACGGACAATGATGCCATCAAAAATCCCGATGAATGGACAACAGGAGAGGAAAGGATGACGGGTGCTCAACGATCTTACCTGAAAACCCTTTCAAATGAAGCAGGTGAGAAGCCCGAAGAAGACCTTTCAAAGGCTGAGGCATCAAAAAAGATCGAGGAGTTGCAGTCCAAAACAGGCCGGGGTAAAGATCATTGATATGCTGTAGCAGTAGGTCATACTACCGCAAAATACCCTGCAGACAATCAAGCTCCGTAGCGTCCGGCTATAGCATGCTTGTTGAGCTTAGCTTTTAGTAAGTGAACGTGGTAAAATATCCTCGAATGCGTGGAGGAATCGATGGATTCGCAGTCATCCATTCTTTCGCTGCTGAGCCGGTAACGGAACTTGCCCGGTGCAAAGAACAGGCATTATTTTTTGGATACCCATGCTTATAAAATAGCGAATTATGGCAAAGAATGTTCATAAGGGAAGCGAGCTTAATAATGTTCGGGAAACCTGGGATCGTAATGAAAAAGAAAGACCGGAAAGAGGCGCGGCAGACGACTCAGCTGAGGAAGTGCCTGCGAGCAATGAGCTTGAACGCCTGATCAGGGAGGAGGCTTCGGATTATGACAATGAGAACAAGGAAGACCAGCTTTTGGGTGGGGATCGTGCCTCTTTGAATGATGATGATAAAATGGATGAAGAAGGAGCCTGACAGGGTTTGCAACCTGGTAGATAGCAGGATGTGTCGATTTGAAATTGGCTGAGTTTTTCAGCGGGTTGTTTGATTGCCCGGCAGTAAGCGATGGTATGAATTTTTCAGCCATCGCTCATATCTATTTATCATGCTGCAGTCAAAGCCCGGCTTTTCAAAGCCATGTTTCAAATCTCGCTTTTCTATCGCCTTGTTTCTGTTTGTCACTGTTTGTCTCAGCAGTTGCGCTACGTGGGAGCTTGGCCGTTCCGGGCAACGCAAGACGGCCGGCCGGACCTTTGTGATCGTTGGGGCCTCAAGCGGATTTGGAAGAGGTGTGGCCGAACAGCTTGGGGCCTATAAAGCGAACGTGGTGTTAGCCGCCCGGCGAACGGACCTGCTGGAGGAAGTGGCTGCAAAAGTGAGAGCCGCCGGTGGGACAGCCCTTGTTATAACAACCGATATCAGCAAGCCCGAGGAAGTGCAGCGCCTGGCTGAGGCGGCGATCAGGCAATTCGGCGATATCGATGTATGGATCAACATGGCCGGTGTTGGCGCCATAGGCCGGTTCTGGGATATACCGGTGGAGGAGCAGGCGCGTATCGTTGACATAAACCTGAAAGGCTTTATTTACGGAAGTCATGCTGCTATAAGACAGTTCAGGGCGCAGGGATATGGAACACTGATCAATATGGGTTCGATAGAGAGTGAGAACCCCCTGGCCTATCATGCTTCCTATGCGGCGACCAAGGGCGGGGTGCTGAACCTGGGTCAGGCGATCAACCAGGAGCTGCGGTTGAACGGACATAGAAATATCAAGGTAGTAACGGTAGAGCCCTGGGCGGTTGATACACCGTTCTGGGGTCATGCAGCCAATTACAGCGGTGGTACGCCGAGGATGGCAGCTATGGACCCACCGCGTAAAGTGGTGAATGCGGTGATCCGCTCTTCATTAAGGCCAAGAAAGGAATTGCCGGTTGGATGGAAGGCAAGGGGCGGCTGGATATCGCATCACCTGTTCCCTCATTTCACGGAAAGGCTGTCGGCCAATATCATCCATCGTTACCAGATAAAAAATGCGCCTCCTGCGCCGCCAACATCGGGTGCCGTCTTTACACCGGTGCAGAGCGGCAGGGGTGTGGATGATGGTGTTCGTGAACGCATGAAAAGAGAAAAGCGGGAAAGGAAAAAAGGGCCAAAGTCTAGTGTGCAGCACTAGCTGAGGATACTATCCCGGACTTGACTCATAAGCCCGAAGAGCAGGTCTCTAAATGATTGAGGCGCGGATGCATCAGCTTTTGGCAGCGTCTATTGCAAAGGACTAGCTTTTAAAACAAAGCAGGCTGGCTAAACTAATAACAAAGGTCTGCTCCCGACTATGATGAGCTGCTTCACCTTGCCGCCCCACAGTAGTGTCTTCGCTGCATTCTTAAGCCGTTTTAAAAGCTCTACATCATTTCTCACTTTACAATTGAATGTCCGTTGAAGCGTCTGTGTAATCCTGGATGGTGGCAAGGATAAAATCGATGGGGATGCTCGGTTCAGCAATCGTGAGCCTATATAACATATACGCATATGCGATAAGTATGATCATGGTTGGCTATGGCGATCTTGATCGAATCTTCTTCAATAAGATCTGCTGTCAGCTTTGTCATCCGGGTATATACCACTTTGATAAAACGTATTCTGCATACACGGACTGTGACCTGGTATAGGGGAAATGCATAAAATAGATGCATCGTAAAAACTGTTGCGCCACGATGGGGCATCTGCGCTGGTGGTTAAACAATATTTCCGAACGCAGTGGGGTAGACGTAAACGATTTTTTCCGGGATTACAAATTAGAATTTCTCTAATGCCTTAGCCAGGGCGGGTTTCAGCGGATTATATGATGCTAGAATCGCATATGAGAAGGCAGGAAATGTGTAGTTGGGACACTTAGATTTTTTTTCCGGAATTAAAAAACAAAATGCACTTTTTTTAAGAGTTTTTTAATAACATTGCAACGCAAGAAACTAACTGCTAAAAGCCGGGCCTTCATTTTCCGGCGACCAATACCCCTATATAAACTACGCTGTTGCCTGGTGATTTGTTTGCTTTGAAGAATTAGTGTACTATCCCGTCCGGAAATAACCTTAGAAGATTATACTGTTGGTACCGTCGTGTTGACGTACCAGGCTGCATTGACAATCATACTCAGTTGTAAACTGCTATTATTCTGACATTCATCAAATAAGCAAATAAGCTGACAAAACAAGCTTTATGGGAAAACTCTACGCATCTGTAAATGTTGCAAAGGTTCTGCTTTTTTCAACCCTTACCATTTTTCTCTCCCTTAGTGCGCACACGCAAACAACCGTGGTCATCAATACGGGAACTCCGGGAACAGCAGCTCACAACGCAGGGCCTATCTACAGGGCAACCGCGTCCAGTACTGTCGACGCCAGCAGATTCGTCTACCTGTACACGCAGGATGAGTTAGCTGCGGTAGGAATTCTGCCGGGCTCGGTTATCTCCAGGTTAGGCTGGGTAAAGAGCAATGATGCCACTACCACGGGCACGGTAAGCGGAATATTCCGTATTTACCTGAAAAATTCTTCGGCTACTGCTTTCGCAGCTGCCTCGCAAACCTGGGCCACGCTCAATACAGGAGCAAGCCTGGTTTACCAAAACCTCACGCAGACCATACCTGCTACTGCCGATCCGGATTACATTACGTTTAACCTAACCAATTTTACGTATACAGGCGGATCGCTCGAGGTGTCGACGGAGTGGGATATCAATGCCGCCACAGGCAATCCTTCCACCGGTCCTTTCAGCTGGCTATGGTCAACGGTGCCCGATAAGATATATGGGATAGCTGCTACGACGCTCGCCGGTACTGCCACACTTTCATCAACGATAGTGAATGGAACCACGGTCAGCCTTGACAATAGGCGTCCTTTTATCCAGATCACTTTTCTTCCGCCTCCCTGCCCTGAGCCTCCTACACCGGGCACTGCTATTACCAATAAATCCGTGATCTGTCTTAATGAGTCCTTTACCTTGAGCCTGAGTGGGGCAAGTGGTGGTAATGGTCAGACTCATCAGTGGCAGTCTTCGCCTGATAATGTAAACTGGACGAATATCGCTGGCGCCACAAACCTATCACTTACAACCACGCAGGCCAATACAAGTTATTACAGGGCAATTCTGACCTGTGGCACCACCTCATTGCCATCGGCCAGTGTTCTGGTTACCTCAACACCGCCTGTATCCGGCACATTTTTAATAGATGCCGGTGGTACTGGCAACTTTACCAGTTTTACAGCAGCCTATAATTTTATCAAATGCGGAATCAATGGTCCTGTTACCATCAATGTGAAGCCGAACAGCGGTCCCTACAATGAGCAGCTTGTGATGGATACAATAGCTGGCGCTTCTTCCACTAATACTGTAACCTTCAACGGTAATGGCAACACCATAACCTATCTTTCGACCAATACGAACGAAAGGGCCGTGATCAAGATGAATGGAACCGATCATGTAACCTTTGACAATCTCGTGATCAAGGCAGCCGGCAGCCTCGCCACAGAGTTTGGCTGGGGTATCCAGCTGGCAAACAATGCCGATTCCAACACGATCAGGAATTGCGTTATCAATATCGATACCACAAATACCAATACTAACTATGCAGGTATCGTCATCAGTGCGTCAAACACCTCCGCCGTTGGAACGGGAACCGTGCAGTGCGATTATAATACATTCGATAATAATACCGTGACAGGCGGCTATTATGGTATGACATTGGTTGGTTCAAGTGCAGTTGCTAACGGGCATAACAGGATCATCAACAACACTTTCAGTGAATTTTATTTCTACGGTGTTTTTATCAACGGTTCTTTCAATACCTTGATCGACAGCAATACCATTACCAGGCCTACCCGTCCGAATGTAAGCACCTTCACCGGTATTTACCTGAACGGACTCAACACAAGAGTAAAGGTCCAGAGAAACGTGATCACTAACCCATTTGGCGGAAATCCAGGCAGTACCAATACATTCAACGGTATCCATTTCAATGCAAGCGATGCGTCGGCGCAGTTGGAGAATATTGTGAGCAATAACCTCATTTATAACATTACGGGCAATGGAGATGTGAATGGCATCTTCAATGCAGGATCCGATAATGCATGGTACTATCACAATACTGTTTACCTGGACGGAGTCAGTACTGATGCGACGGACATAATAAGAGGCTTCCATCAAACTACGACGGCCGCCGGTATACAATTCGTAAACAATATCGTACATATCAGCCGTACGGGTCCCAGCTCGAAGTACGTAATGTATTTCAATACCCCGGCCAGTGACATCATTTCAAACTATAACGATCTGTTCATCTCTTCTACAGAGGGATCCAATAACATAGGCTATAATGGCAATGACCAGGTGCTGCTCGTCAACTGGCGTACGGCAACCGGCCAGGACGCAAACTCTGTTTCGAACGACCCTGTATATGAGAATGCGCCGGCAGGAAATTTCGTGCCGACCAATTCAGTCATCAATAATCTGGGAACCGCCGCAGCCACGCTGGTGCCTACCGACCTGGCTGGTGCAACCAGGGATGCCGCTACACCTGATATGGGTGCTTATGAATTTGCACCGCCTGTGTGCGTGTCTCCTCCTGTTGCAGGCGACGCTATTGTAAGTGCGACACCGGTTTGTGAGAATACGCTGGTAAACCTGGATGTAACGGCCAACTCAACTGGTACAGGTCAGACCTATGTTTGGCAGGCTGCTTCTGATATTGCAGGCCCTTATGCACCGATCAGTACAACGCTCACCAACCCCTCGTTCGTTATAACTGCTACCGCCAGCCTTTACTACCGTGTAGCAGTCACCTGCAGTGGCAATACAAGCTTTTCTACTCCTGTATTTCTTTCGGTAAACCCGGCGCTGCCAGGTGGTACGTATACCATCGATGCCAACCAGCCAGCCAGCCCAACCAATTTTGTGAGCTTCAATGCTGCGAAGGAAGCTATGGCATGCGGTATTGCCGGTCCTGTTGTATTCGAGGTAGAGCCAAACTCAGGTCCCTACCTGGAACAGCTCGAGCTGGATTCCATTCCCGGTACATCGGCTTCAAATACCGTTACTTTCAATGGCAACGGCAATATTATTAAGTTTGTTCCAACTGTATCTGCTCAAAGGGCTGTCATTAAGCTCACGGGCACTGACTACGTCACCTTCGACAGCTTGACCATTGATGCGACGGAAGGTGCATTTGGCTTTGGCGTGCAACTGGTAAGCAATGCCGACAGCAATACATTCACTCGTTGCTATATCATAGCCGACACGAGTTCGACCTCCACGGGCTATGCCGGCATTGTACTTGGATCGTCCGCTACTTCAGCAACCACCAATGGTGTCAGTCTTTGCGATGGCAACGTCTTCGACGGCAACAAAATCATGGGTGGGCATTATGGAATAGCCATGGTTGGAAATACTGCAAACCCGGTTTTAAATAACAAGGTGTTGAACAACAGGATAGAGGATTTCTATTCCTATGGTGTATATGTAGATATCTCTACCAAAACATTAATACAGGGCAATACCATCAGCAGGCCTAACCGTACGGTCTTTGCCGCCTTCAATGGTATTTATTTCACAGGAGCCAGCAGCAATGCGCTGATTGCCAAGAACAGGCTCACAAACCCGGCCGGTGGCGATCCAACAGCCACAGACGCAGTAAATGGTATTTACTTTACTTCGAGTGATGCCCCAGCATCTGCACCAAACAGGGTAGTCAATAATATGATCTACCATCTTAATGGTAATGGAACTGTTTATGCACTGTATAATTCCGGGTCCAACAATATCCTGTATTACCATAATACTATTTCGATCGATCACCAGGTGACAACGTCTACGAGTGCTACACGCGGCTTCTATCAGACCCTATCTGCAGATGGCATTGAGGTTAAGAACAATATCATCAATATTACCCGTCCTGGCACAGGTGATAAACACGGCTTGTATTTTGGAACCGCTGCCAGCACTATCGTATCGAACCGTAATAATGTTTTTGTGAATGGTCCCAGCGCCGTGGATAATTTCTTTGGTTTCTTTGGTAGCAACAGGGTTACGTTAAGTGATTGGCAGACGGCCAGTTCGCAGGATGCTAACTCTACAAGCATCGATCCCATATTCTTCAACGCAGCTGCCGGAAACTTTATTCCTATGCAAGGCGTGGTGGACAATATTGGCGAGCCGGTGGGTGTAACCACAGATATCTTCAATGCACCAAGAAGCGGTACAACCCCAGATGCAGGCGCAATCGAGTTTTCAGTTATTCCTTGCGTTACGCCTCCAACACCTGGTGTTTCAGTTGCTACGCCTGCTTCGAATATCTGCCTCGGTCAAAAGATACAGCTCAACCTTTCAGGCAACAGCACGGGTGGCTTCCAGAAGTATATCTGGCAGATCAGCAGTTCAGCTACCGGTCCATGGACAGATCTGAGTGATACGCTTTTCTCTCCTGAGTTCGAGCACGAGCTTTCCTCTTATACAAATACCTATTTCCGCGCGATCGTTATCTGTAGTGGTGTTCAGGATATTTCAACCCCTGTTCAGGTATTACTGAATCCTGCCCTGGTTGCAGGAGATTACACTATCGATCCAGCGTCCCCGGTAAGTCCAACCAATTTCCAGTCTTTTGCAACCGCGGTTGCAGCCCTGCAGTGCGGTATTGCTGGCTCCGTGCGCTTCCACGTGGTTCCCGGCACCTATAATGAGCAAATGAGGATCAGCAGGGTTCCCGGCGCCTCAGCCACCAGCACCGTGACCTTTATGAGCCAGAATGGCGATCCGGCTTCTGTAACCATCAGCTACAACTCAACTTCTGCCGACTCCAACTACGTAGTGAAATTGGACAGCGCCAGCTTTATTACCTATAAGAACATGACAATCACTGCCACTAACGCCACCAACGCCAGGGCAGTGGAGTTTGCAGGCACAGCGTCGGTAGATAGTCTGGTGAACCTGCGCATTTCGGCTCCGGAAGTTGCCACGACTTCAAATACCACGGCAGCTGTATTCGGCACAGCGCTCAGGGGTAGCGATATTGTTCTTAAAGGCAATACCATTCTCAATGGTTCCAGCGGTATCTATTTGTCCGGAACCACCAGGGTATCCGACCGCTATATTGTCGACAGTAATATCGTGAGCGGGTCCTATCAATATGGTATCTATCTCGCCAACATCAATTCGACCAGCGCTACCAGGAATAAGGTAGCCCGTTCCGGTCTTCTGAACACATCGGCTTATGGCCTCTATCTCAGTAACTGCGACTCGGCTTACAGGGTCAGAAGCAATGAAGTGACCATTAATAATACCGGAACTGCTGTATACGGTATCTATCTGACGGGTTGCCAGGCCTCGGCCGCCAATCCGGGAATCGTGAATAACAACAAAATCACTGCTGCTGCTGAAAATACCGGTAATCAATATGGCCTTTACGCTACATCTGTCACATTCACGCGGATGCTGAATAATGTGATCGTTGTAAATACCGCCGGCGCTACCTCATATGGTATTTATAATACCAGCACGGGAGGTGTTCAATATTATAACAATACGGTACAGAGTTCGGCTACTTCGACGACAGCCAATTTTGCGGCTTATTTCAGTCAGAGCTCAGCAGCCAATGGTCCGCTTAATATCCGTAACAATATATTCTCACATACCGGTGCGGGAAGAGCTATGAATGTGATCAATCCAAGGTTCATTTACAGCGATTACAACATGTTCTACACCAATGGAGATTCAATCATCAATTGGGGAACTACTGCCTATAAATCGCTGCAGAACTGGCGCGATACGTCATACCATGATTTTAACTCAATCGTATACCGTCCTGCGTTTACCAGTACCACCGATCTTACACCAGACCTGGCTAGTCCTGATGTGTGGGCTATCCACGGAAGGGGTGAGCAGATAACCGGCAATGATGTGGATTTTAACGGCAATCCAAGACCGACGACCCTCACAGCAGGT
>DASTPZ010000265.1:0-22449 GCA_035761965.1 Flavisolibacter sp.
TGTCCGCAAAGATCGATCTCATATTCCGGCGTGAACCAGCGCAGATGGTAACCTTCATCGGTCTTCATGAAAAAAGCGGTTTCGCTTAGGTTGTTCTCCATCGCTATTTGCAGCATGAGCTCATCGCTGATCCAGCCCTCAAGCGGTACGACGGCGGCCGGGTTGCCGCGGAAAACACTGTTTGCAAAAGCATCGACCTGGTAAATAGGCAGTTTCATCTTTATTGTTTTAGCGAAATGCGGGGCAATGAAAGGTTAAAACGCACCGCAATGATACGGATTCCGAATATCAGCAGGATGCAGATCACCTTCGAAATGTTTTCGTCGAGTTGGGTCAGCTGCAGAAGATAATAGATCAGGCCGCCTCCTATGCAGGCAAGCGCATAAATTTCTTTATGAAAAATAAGGGGCAGCTTGTTCAGGAGCACATCCCGCAGCACGCCGCCGAAGCAGGCCGAAATTGTGCCGAGCGCAATGCAAATACCCACGCTGAAGCCTTGCCTGAGACCGATCTCCAGGCCTATGATGGTAAAAAGCCCGAGCCCGAGTGCGTCAAAAATAAAAAGAGCCGGTGTAAGCTGTTTCATATAGGAGGCAAACAGCATCGTGATGATGGCGGCGGAGAAGATGATAAGGATGGTGCTGTCGTTCCTGAGCCAGTTAACCGGAAAGTTTCCGACCAGTACGTCCCTTACAGTTCCGCCCCCGATAGCGGTTACAAAAGAGATGATAAGGGTTCCGAAAGGATCGAGCTTACGCTCCATGGCTGAAAAAGCGCCGGATACGGCAAAGGCAAAAGTGCCAACGATGTCGATGATGCTCAGGAACTGCGTGTACATCCCTGTAAAGATAGAACAGTAAGCCGCTCCGGTCTCTACGATATGCTTTCCGCCAGCTTTTCGCCACCCCTGCCCAGTGCTTTTTTATAAACGGCCAGGCAGCGGTCCCTTGCAAATTCGTGCGCTACCATAGGAGCTGGATAGTCCGGGCTGTCGAATTCAGCCACCCATTTTCTCACATAACGCAGCTCGGGATCGAATTTTTTTGTTTGGGCTTCGGGGCTGAAGATCCTGAAATAGGGCGCAGCATCACAGCCACACCCTGCGACCCATTGCCAGTTGCCGTTATTGGAAGACAGATCGAAATCCAGCAGCTTTTTAGCGAAATAAGCCTCGCCCCAGCGCCAGTCCACAAGCAGGTGCTTTACCAGAAAGCTTGCTGTTATCATGCGCACGCGGTTATGCATGAACCCCGTAGCGTTAAGCTCACGCATGCCTGCATCCACAATGGGGTAGCCCGTACGGCCCTGGCACCAGCGCTCGAACTCTTTTTCGTTGTTCCTCCAGCGTATGGCTTCATATTCAGGTTTGCAGGCCTCCTTCACAAGCCGGGGAAAATGCCATAATAATTGCATGAAGAACTCCCGCCAGATGAGCTCATTCAGGTAAATAGGATTGAGCGCAACAGCCCTTGAAGCCAGCATGCGGATGCTTACTGTTCCGAAACGAAGGTGCAGGCCCAGCCTGGATGTTCCCCTGACGGAGGGAGTATCCCTGGTTCCATGATAATGCTGGATGAGCTCATCGGCAACGGAAGTGGAGGGATAGGCAATGACGGTTTCTTTGAACCCTATCGATTCCAGACCCGGAAAGGGCAGGGGCTTTTGCTGAAGAAAATTGTTGCGGAACTTGAGCGTATTAAAGGACTTGAGGTCATCCTCGATCAGCCTAGCCTTCCATTTTTTCGAATAAGGCGTAAACACCATGTAGGGCTCGCCATTATCCTTGACCACTTCCTTCTTCTCAAAAATTACCTGATCCTTAAAGCTTTGAAATCGGATACCCTTGCGAGCCAACAGGGCTTTTACCGCTTCATCCCGGCCTATTGCATAAGGCTCGTAATCGTGGTTGGTAAAGATGGTGTCGATCTCGTATTCTTTTGAAAGCTGCTCTATGATGTCGAGTGGCCGGCCATACCGCACATCCAGGGTGCTGTTCATTTTCCTCAGGTTCTCCTGCATATCTTCAAGCACGGCATGTATAAACCCAACCCGGGGATCAGCCTTATCCTCGATCTCGTCAAGGATCAGCCGGTCAAAAATAAATATCGGGAGAACCGGCAAGCCAGCGGTGAGGGCATGAAAAAGGCCAGAGTTGTCCTGCAGCCTCAGGTCGCGGCGAAACCAGAAAACGTTGATCTTTGACACCATCTGAATGGAACAAGTCTACCGCCAAATAGTTGAGCTTATTTTATCGTAAATAAGCCTGCTGTGGCGAAATCCATAGTGTCGCCCCTCGAACCGGCTAACCCAGCGGAGGCCTACCAGCGCATTGGTCAGGAAAATCTCGTCTGCGCCGGCCAGTGTTTCCTGGTCCAGGGGCTGTTCGAGCACCAGGTAGTTCATGGAAGGAAGCTTTTCAGTCAGCCATCTTCTCATTACACCCCCTATACAGCCCTGGTCAAGCCCGGGGGTGATAATTGTGCCTTCGCTAAGAATGAAAATATTTGTTTTGGAGCCATCGCAGATGCCGCCATTTGGATTCAGCAGCAAGACCTCATCCAGGCCTGCCACGGCAGCATACCTGGCAGCCAACGCATAGGGCAGGTAGCTGGCGGTCTTAAGATGGGAAAAGCTGTCGAAACTTTTTACGGCGTCTTTGTAAAGCCCGATCTTCCAGCCCTCATCATGCCAGTTGGCAAGGGTCTCCGGCAGGGGCATGGCCTCGATAGCATAGGCCGGCCCGCCTTCATTGCCACGGAAAAGGCTCAGGCGAACCCTGGCTGCGCCATCACAGCGGTTGAAACGGCAAAGCTTGAGTATCTCCATTTCAAGGGAGGCCTTGCTCATATCGCCCTGTTCTATGCCAAGGAGCGAAAGTCCGGACCATAATCTTTCGGCGTGCAGGTGCCAAAGCGGGATGCTGCCTTTGTGCACCCTGATGGTTTCGAAAATCCCCTCGCCCCATTTAAAGCTGGGATTGCCGGCAGTAAACAGTGGCTGAGCCTCAGGCACCAGGTGACCATTCCAGGAAACAAACTTCATGAGCAGACTGGGTTTACTGTTTGCAAGACCCGAAGTTAGGCAGTAAACGGCAACCCCTTCCGGTAGGAGACTTGCTTACCAGCGGAATGGAGCTTTATAAAAAGCAGATAAAAGATAAAGGGTCCTGAAAATCCTAAGCTTGCTCTACGATACCTGCCTTAACGGCATACATCACTAGACCTGCCATGGACTTGACGCCCGTTTTGGTTTTGAGCTTGTCCCTGATGGCTTCCACCGTGCGCGGACTGAGGTCGACCATATCGGCGATCTCCTTAGTGCTTTTCTCCTCGCACATGAGCTTGAGGATGGTGATCTCCTTATCGGTAAGATGAACCTCGGGAGTGGCCATCTCTGCAGGTTTCTTCATACGGAGGCCATTTAGCAATGCCTTGTTTGTGAGCTCGTTGAAGAAGAATTCCTGCTCGTAGCAGGTCCGTATGGCCTGGTAGATGGTTTCCGAATCGGATTCTTTTGTGAGATAGGAGTTGGCCCCGATCTCCATCATACGGGTGATCATGGAATGGTCGTTGTGCATGGAGAGCATGATGACCTTAACATCGGGATAAAGTTTTTTGATCTCGGGCAGGGTACTCAGCCCATCCATGATCGGCATTTGAATATCCAGTAAAACTACGTCGGGCTTGATGTGCTTGAGAAGGTTGAGCAGTTGCATTCCGTTTTCGGCTTCGGCAACCATCTGGATGTCTTTCCTGCTGGTGAGTGATGTTTTCACACCCGTACGGAAAAGCGTGTGATCATCAGCAATAGCAACTTTAATAACTGCGTCGAGATTTTTCATAAGGAATATATTGAAAAGGGTTTCTATGGTTAAGAATCCGTCTGCAAGTTGGTAAAAACCTCTGGATTATTTTATAGTATTACTACGTAATTTTCGGTTAGGAAAAGTACGATTACGTAGAAAAAATTCAGGTTTCTCGCTTACAGCCTGGAAACTTACCAATCGAAATTTTAGTAAAAATACGAAGCATCCGGTAAATACCGAAGCCCTTAAATCGGGCAGTAGTGCGCTTGTTACAGCCCCGCCCGCCGCTTAGTTTTGTGTCAGAAAGTTGATCGAAAGGACAGTCGCCGCAAATATCCAATGTCCTAGAACCGTCCAGTAAGTTTTTGTTAAATCCAATACTTTTGAAAACCATGGCGACTCTCCTTTCGGTCAACTTTTCTTTTTGCTCTCTCTCCAGACTTCTCCTTTAATCAGATCGCCAAAACAGTCCTGAAGACCTATCCCGAATCTCATTTACGCAGCGGTATTGTCCATTGAAACGACAGGCCATAATTCCACAGCCTTGCGTCTGCATTCGTATTGTAGGCAATTTCCGGCCGGAGCGCCCAGCGTTTAAGATCCGTACTGAACCCGGCACCCAACTGGCTGCCGATAAACAGGGAAGTGGCACCCCTCGACATCACAAGGTCGGCATTGAACCCAAGAGAAAGATCCACATGGTTGCGCCATACCGGCTGTGTATAAATAAGATGCGGCGCAATACTGGCCATGGTTCGTTTTGAGCGCCTCTCATCAAACCGGTAGGTAAGATCATAAACGCTTACAGGCATAAAGGCAGCCAGCCGGTCCGGCGCCAGCGAAAGTTTTGGAATAAGGCTGAAGTAGCGACCCCTTTGAAGGCCTCTTACATGCTGGTGAGCAACCTCTATTTGCTCATAACGCAGCTTTAGATCAAAATTATCCGTTATACCGTAACCGGCCTGCAGGCCATAGTTGCTGTTGGTGAGATCGTTGCGGCCGTAGGCGCTGACCCTGTAACGGCTCACCTGCCCGGAGACCTCTGCATTACCTTTGCCGAGCGTGGCTGCTCTTTCAAAATGATTATTTACCGGCACCAGGGACGCGCAGGAGGAGAGAAGGACAAGGGCAACCAGGCCCAGTTTGTAAAAATGACTACACATGCTGCTAAGCTAAGGATGTGGTCAGGCGGCCTGAAATTGAATTCCGCCACCCCTTTTCCCGATTTGGCAAATTTTGCCAGAGCCTTTGTTAAGGGTAAATCAGTACTACTACGCATAAGATTCAGTGTAACTACGGTTGCAGGCGGAATGGCCTCAGGTTAGCTTTGCCGGGCAATTAAAAGATACGGCCAAGGCAAACAGGCTTTTCATTACACACACTGGCTAAGCCTGAGCCCTTAACAATGACCGGTCTATCAAAGTCCCTAATAGTGTGTTTATGAATTACAGGCATTTTCTGAAAGAATATTCTTCCATGCTGATCTGCGCAGCCTCCTTTCTTTTGTTTTTCCTGATCCTGCTGCTTGCCGGCAGCCTTTGATGCAAAAGGACATCCTTCCTTTGATTCGGGGTTACTTCTGCCGGAGCTTAAGGCCGTGGCGGGCCATGACCTGAAAAATCGCTTAATTCGCATAAAATTGAGCGCCACGAGCATGAAGTTTTTAATCATCCGGTTCTCTTCCATCGGCGACATTGTGCTAACAAGTCCCGTCGTACGTTGCCTAAAACAACAGGTGCCCGGTGCTGTCATCCATTTCCTCATAAAGCCCCGTTTTCGGGCTGTAATGGAACATAATCCTTATATAGATAAGATACATGTGCTGCAGGATGATTGGGATAAGATGATCAATGAGCTAAAGGCCGAGGGGTTCGACCAGGTGATCGATCTTCATCACAACCTTCGAACGCTCAGGGTGAAAAAAGCGCTCGGACTGCCTTCCCGATCCTTCAACAAGCTGAATATTGAAAAATTCATTTTTGTGAAGCTGAAATGGAATGTAATGCCCCGCCACCTCCATATCATTGACCGGTACCTCGAAACGGTTAAGCCTTTTGGTGTGGTTAATGACGGCGCCGGCATGGACTATTTCATCCCGGAAAAAGAAGAAGTGGCTTACAAAGACATACCTGCTTCTCATCACCTTGGCTATATAGCGATCGTGATCGGGGCTTCCTATTTCACGAAAAAGCTCCCGGTAGACCGGCTGCAGGAGCTCTGCCGGCAGATCGATCATCCGATCATACTGCTGGGTGCAAAAGAAGAGTTTGAAGAGGGTGAGCAGATCGCATCGGTAGACCGAGGTAAGGTTTACAATGCCTGCGGAAAGTTCAGCCTGCATGAAAGCGCCGACCTTGTAAAAAAATCGAAGCTGGTGATTGCTCATGATACGGGGCTCATGCATATTGCCGCTGCGCTTAAAAAACCCGTGATCGCCATCTGGGGCAGCACAACCCCCTCTTTTGGAATGGTGCCTTATTACGGCGACAACTATCTTGCCCATCATGCGCAGCCCTATGACGATGTGCAGGTGCACAAGCTCTGGTGCAGGCCGTGTACAAAGTTTGGGCGAAAGAAATGTCCGCAGGGACACTTCAAATGCATGAAGCAGATATCGATCGAAGAGATTGTAAGAAAGGTAAATAAAAGACTGGGCAGGTAGGATGTTCTTTCAGCTGAAAACAGAAAGGTTCGGCTGCACCTTCAAAATCATGTTCTAAAACTCGAGCTCCTTGACGGAGGGATGATGCAGCATACGCTTGGTGAACTGGTTGTGGTTTTTCTCCGTGCCTGAAACGATCCAGATGCCGATGATGTTCTCACCGCTTTTTGTGCGTTTGATGCGCTTATACCTGAGCTGGCACTCCTGAAATATTTTTTCATACTCCTTCAAAAGGTCCTCTTTGTAAACACTGACAATGCGGTAGGTATGCGATTGGTTTACCTTATCGATAAGGCCTTCGAGTTTGGTAAGCAGCAGCAGGGAGGCCAGCACCAACAGAGTGGATGCCGCTACCAGGGTATAAAGACCCATGGCCACACCCATCCCAAGCGCGGCAACTGCCCATATCGTAGCGGCCGTGGTGATTCCGTTTACCCGGTTATTGCTTTTATAGATCACACCTGCTCCAAGAAAACCAATACCGGTTACGATATTCGACGCTATACGGTCCGGACTGATATCGCTGAGGTACATGGAAAAGATGGTGAACAGGAAAGAGCCGATGCAGATAAGGATCATTGTACGGAATCCGGCCGATTTGCTGCGAAACTCCCGCTCCGCACCGATCAGGCCGCCTACCAGGACGACCAGCAACAGCCTCAGCAACAGCTCTTCGTTATCTGGCATATTCGATGGTTCAATTTGCGAAGATAAGCTATGCAGAGAGGATTCTAATGGTCTGAAAATTGTACTCATGAGGTTAAAAACAATATGAAAACGGCAATTTTTTTCGCTATCGGGTGTACAGCCCTGGCAGGGTTTTACGCCTGCAACGAGGCTAACGGTGCCCGTTATCTCGACCTGAATACAGGTGAGGCGATCGAACTAAAGAAAGATGAAAAAACAGGACTCATGGTCGATGCAGAAACCGGCCGGCCGGTCAAGATCTACGTAGACCGTGAGTCGCGCGATACAATCTGGGGTGCAACCGGCAAGGTGATCAATGGCAGCCTGGTAAAGCTGGACGATGGAAAATGGGAGTATGAGGATGACGGTGACTATAAGGCCAAATATGGCGATGAGGTCAAAATAAAGCGTAGCAGCGGTGAGTACAAGATCAAGAGCGGCGAGTACAAAAAGGAGGTTGAAAAGGATGGAGATATTACGATAAAGGATGGCAAGACAAAGATCAAGATCGATGGTGAAACCGGTGAGCGTAAGGTAAAGAGAGATGATTGATCTTACGCTGTACTATAATCTGCATTAAGCCAATAATAATAAGGACCTCGTCATCGCGAGGTCTTTATCATTCCGTCGAAGGCAGGAAAGTTAATTCAATCGCTGTGTGCGGCAGGAGAAATAAAATCGGGATCAGCCGGCAGGTGAAGTCTAAAGGCTGGCAAAACCTTCAGTCCGGATAGCTCAATTGATCCAACTTACTTCCCCGGCGCTATCAAGGCGTACCCTCATTCATATTATCGTTGTCAGCGCTGCCAAGGCTATAATGTTTGTTCTCTTCATCACCCTGGCCCATGGCATCCGTATTGGTTTCGTCGGGACTATCGGGCATATCCAGGTCCTTGCCGCTGAGCTCGGCTCCAAAGCTCCGCTCGTTCAGAGGCTCGTTCTGGAAATCGGCATTGTCCATTCTGGCATTGCGCAGGTTATCTTCATCGGTTGTGGGCATATATTCGGTGTCGGCCAGTGCTACCCGCTCTTCCCTGCTTACATCTGAATCATTACCGGGTGTCAGGTCTTCACTGTCGTCGAGATCAAAAACACCAACACCTTCTTCATCGTCAGAAGATATAGTGGTATCTCCCAGCATGCCTGCCGGGGGCGCGTTTACAAATTCCTGTCCCGGTATGTCCTTAACATCGGGCAGGTCGATGTATCTTTCTTCGGGCTCGAGCTTTTTCCTGTCCTCGGGAGAATCCGGAAGGTCATTTGGAATGGAGGACTGGCGTTCGGCCCTGTTTGAAGTGAGGTCCCTGTCGTTTCCCGGGCCGTTTGGCCGCATATCCTGGCGATCATTGCTCATAATTTCCGTTTTCCTTACCGCTCAAAATTTTGTGCCGGGAATGCCGGGAGCGCTAACCACGATCGAAGCTGATCAGTACTATTACGGGTAAATTTGCGTAGTACTACGGTAGTTAAAACGATTTTTGGGTTGCATCTTGCCGCTTTCTTCCACCAAAAACACATGACTATGACAAACAATCACTTTATTTCACTGGATGAAGCTATTGCAATGACTACCCGGTACAGGGCTGACAAGGCCAGTATCTTATCGGAGCCGTATAAGAAAACGGGCATACTCCCGGTTTGCGAAACATTTGACAGGGCAGCCATTGAGATCCTGCTGAGCCACCGGGCCTGTACCGGCATGAGAATCTATATGGCCATGGATGAGCGCGAAGTGGTGAAAATGGTGCTTGTTGGAGTTGACGCAGAAGGCAATGATATCCTTCCGCAGGAACAGACCGGAACCATGAAATATATGGAAGAGACCGGGGGTGCCGTGATCCTCGAAAACGGTATCCGCTGCCCGGATCATTGTCCGCCTTCTTCTCCTTTAAATTAGAAGCTTAATAAACAGGGCTGATGAGTTTTACACTGATTGTAATTTTTAGTTTCAGTATATTACTGGCAGGTATCATCGGACTGATAAGGTTCAGTAAAATAAGGGATATTTATTATCCCTTTATTTACCTTGTCTGGATTGCCGGGATAAACGAAGTGTTGAGTTATCTTCTGGTAACGAACGGGAAGCAGAACATCATCAACAGCAATCTGTACGGGCTGGCGGAGGCTTGTCTGCTTATGTGGTTCTTTTACAACCTGAACATCCTCAAAAAAAACAAGACCTCGTATTTTGCGCTTCTCGCTGTTTTTTTTGTAGCTTGGATCGTTGAGAATTTTTTCGTGAACAGCTTTGGCAGTTCCTTTAGCTCGTTCTTCATTGTGCTGTATTCGTTTCCCTGTGTCCTGTTCAGCATCAGCGCCATCAATCATATCATTATTACCGAGCGGGATGTCGTCAGGCATCCCGCTTTTCTCATCTGCATCGCCATTGTCATATTCTTTACCTATCGTATCCTGGTGGAAGTTTTTTGGTTTTACGGGCTGGATGCAAGCAAGGATTTTCGCATGAACGTTTATGACATTCTTATTTGGATCAATTTCTTATGTAATTTAATCTACGCTTTGGCAATTTTATGGATGCGCAAGAGACAAGAATTTACACTGCGATTTTGATTACAAGTGTAGTGCTTGGAACCATCATCACCTATTTTTTCATTTCGATCATTCGCCAGCAGCGCAGAAACATCCAACTTTACAAGCAGAGTCTTTTAACCGAGATCACAACCCTGGAAAAGGAAAGGACCCGTATGGCTGCTGACCTGCACGATGAGGTGGGGCCTGTATTGTCTGCAGTTAAGCTGAGGCTCAGCAGCCTCGATATACAAAATGAAGCTGATGAGCTGGAATTGAGCAAGACCAATGAGCAGATCGATAAGCTTCTGAAGCGGATGCGTGAGATCACCTTCGATCTTATGCCCAACTCCCTCGTAAGAAAGGGTTTGCCGGCAGCGCTGACCGAGTTTATCGAATACTGTGGAAAGAGCAGCACTTTATCGATCAGGTTCCAGCATGAAGACCTCCCGCTTACGCAACAGCAGTCGATCAATCTATACAGGATCGTACAGGAGATCATACATAATACCATAAAGCATGCGGGCGCTTCGGAACTGCTGATAGAGCTGCGCCGCGAAAAAAGTATGATCGTGCTGGCTACCCGCGACAACGGAATTGGCTTTAGCTACGAGGCCAGGACAAAGGAAGCCAGCGGACTGGGGCTGGGTAACCTGGCCAGTCGCACGGAGATCATGGGCGGAAAGATGTTTTTCGAATCCGAGAAAGGAAAGGGAACAACATATATTTTTGAAATACCAACTGCCAATAATGAGAACAGCGCCTATCAAAATCATCTTAGCCGACGATCATGAAATTTTCCGCGACGGATTCCGGGTCATGATCAAAAAACAGCCCAGCGTTCAGCTGCTGGGAGAGGCTTCAAATGGCGAAGAGCTGATCAGCCTTACCCGGGAGCTCAGGCCCGACGTGGTTGTTACAGACATCAAGATGCCCAAGCTCGACGGCATAGAAGCTACAAAGCGCCTGAGCAGCGAGCTGCCGCATGTCGGTATCATTGCATTATCGATGTTCGACGAAGAGAACCTGATCGTAGATATGCTGGAGGCAGGTGCGAAAGGATACCTGCTCAAGAATGCCCACAAGGATGAGATCATCGAAGCCATAAAAACGGTAAACAACGATCAAACCTATTATTGCAATGACACTTCTGCCAAGCTTGCCCAGCTGATCGCCAGAAGTAAGTTCCGACCTTCGTCCAGGATAGCCAAGCCGGAATTCTCGGAAAAGGAGTTTGCGGTTATCCGCTACATCTGCCAGGAAATGTCCAATAAGGAGATCGCCTATCACCTCAACCTGAGTATCCGAACCATCGAGGGCTACCGCGACCGCATACAGGAAAAAATCGGGGCAAAGAATACAGCGGGCATCGTGGTTTATGCTATCAAGAACAATATTTATGTTGTGGATTGATCAGAGCAGCTGCTTTCCATTGCGAAGAATATCGGAGAGCATTTCATTAGATGGGTTAAGGATGCATCGCTTGGTTTCCCATCTTTCATTTCTTTCCCCTACCTCAATAAGCAGGGTATTGTGCCAGCCCACCGACCGGAAATAGTACAGTGAAGGCGGGTTGCCCTCCTGCTCTATCATCAGAGCGGGTTTTCGGATAACGGTGGCGGCATCATCAAAAATATCTTCCTTCGTGTTCCGCAGGCAGGACGCGAACATATCCTGTAGAAGAAAAACCACTTTTCCCAAAGGATCGGTAACAGAAAGCCCTTCATTTGCCATGGTATTTGTATTATCAAATGAAGCAGAGGCGGGCGGGATACGGATATGCAAAATAGGCGATGGGGTTAGCAGGGTTTAGATCATTACCTCGATCTCATCAAGCGACATGACCAATTCGTGGCCGGCGTAGATGCTGATGGAGGTGTATTGGCCAATGTTATAAATAGGCTCCGCGTAAGAAACCTCTCTCGTTCGGCTGCGGGCGTGCGACCTGGGAGGGACATGCAATACAAGGTGCTTCCCGCCATCTTCAGATTTCCTGATCAATGGCTCATTGCTCTTGTGATCGACCTTTATCTCCCCAATAACGTAGAGGATACCAAAGTGCTCCGGATTGAATTGATCGTATTCGATCCACACTTCCCAAAGGTCTATGTCTTGTTCGGTTACCTGGCTGATCATGAAAGCAAGTTAAACATGAAGGACCATTCAAAAATTACGGTTACTACGTATCAAGCTACCGTATTACTACGCATTGGTTGGTGTTTGGACATTGATTCTGAATGGCTGTTTTCTTGCTGATCAAGGAGCAAAAAAGCCCGGTCGCACCGGGCTCTTCACTTTTCGTTCATGTTAGTGTGCAGCCATTCCATGATGGCGCTTCTCGTAAGATGGGATACGCTTCGTTGTAAGGGCCGCAACAATTTCCGTCAGGCCCAGCACCAGGTGCAGACCATAAACGAGATCATCGAAGCCAAACAGCCAGGGAGAAACAGCCAGAAGAAGACCCGACATCAGGTCAAGGGTCAGGTGCGTTCGCATTGAAAGGGTTTTTGTCAAGCCCAACTCATAGTCCGTCATAATGCTGTATAACAAGGCGCCCGCACCCAGTATCACTGGTATCCATGTTTCTTCACCGCCGTATGCAAATCCAAATAACCAGGGAGAGGCGATCAGCAACAATCCCATTAGGTAATCCATCACTCCGTGTACTCTTGTTGGTATAAATCGCATAACTCAAAATTTGGTTACAACTGGAGGTCCATAAAGCATGCCATTGAGAATCAAAGCCATACGGCCGGGGTATAGTGTAGAAAGTCTTTTACATGGCTGTTACGCTTATTCCGCAGCCATGGCTATTTGTGCATTTTGATGGGCACTGAGCAATTGACTAAGCTTTGTTGTGACAGCACCTGCAACCAGGTAAGAATACTGATCGATGGCTGAGACAGGCAATATGTTTTTCGTGGTACTGGTTACAAATACCTCTTTTGCCTTTATCAGCTCGGCCATGGTAATAGCTCTCTCTTCTACCCGCAATCCTTCCTTCCGTGCAAGCTCAAGTACTTTTTGCCTTGTGATTCCTTTTAAGATATGCTGGGAAGGTGTAAGAACGATATCATCTGCTGTGATAAGAAAGATATTGGACCTTGGACATTCACGGATACCTTCTGGCTGGCAATAAAGCAGGTCGTCTGCTCCCTTTGCTTTGAGTTCGGGTTGCAGCCAGATGGCCATCAGGTAGTCCGTTGTTTTTATCCAGGGCAGCTGTCGCTGATAGGTTACGCTCATCAACCTGAGTCCATCCTTTTGCCAGGCAGGTGGGGAAGAGCGAAGGAGATCGCAGGCCATAAGCAGGTTAGGATTTGCAATGGAAAAGCCATCATTCGAATAGCCTCCTGTGAGGGTGAGGCGCAGTCCGCCGCTTCCTTTGCCGTTCTTTTCAATGAGCATAGAAACATAGTCCCTGATCTCTTCTTTCGTGTAAGGAATGTAGAGATGCATTTCGAGGGCTGAGTTGAAGAACCTGTCGAGGTGCTCTTTCAAAAAGACCGGAACCCCGTTTATATACTTGAAGAAATCAAAAACGCCGTATCCGCGCTGTATGGAAAGGTCGCGATGATGAAGACCTGCCTCTGTTTCCGGGATGAATTTCCCATTCAGGAATACCCATTTATCTGTCATTTACTGCAGGTGTTTGGCAAAGAAATCGAGCGTGCGCTGCCATGCCAGCTTTGCTGCAGCTTCGTTATAGCGCGTGGGCGCGGTATCGTTATGAAAAGCATGGTTCACGCCTTCGTAGATATACTGCTCATAGGTGACACCGTTCTTTTTTAGCGCTTCTTCATAGGCTGCAATACCGGCATTAATACGTTCGTCAAGTCCGCCATAGTGCAGCTGAATGGCGGCTTTGATCTTTGATGCGTCTGCGGCATCGGGTTGGCGGCCGTAGAAAGCAACGGCTGCCCTGAGCGAGGGTACATGCACGGCAAGCTGGTTTGCCATGGCCCCGCCCCAGCAGAATCCTACGCAGCCTGCCTTGCCATTGTAGTCCTTTCGCAGAGGCAGGTAGTCGAACAGCCTGATAAAACTTTGCTGGGTTTCGGCCGCATTGAGCTTGGTAAACAGCTGACGCGCCTCATCCTCGTTAACCGGTGTGCCTCCGAGCGGTGAAAGTGCATTCGGCGCAATAGCCAGATAACCTGCTTTTGCCGCCCTTCGGGTAACATCTTCGATATGGCCGTTCAGCCCGCGGTTCTCATGTATCACTGCCACTGCAGCGTATTTTCCTTCTTTGAGCGGCCTGGCAACATAGGCCTGCATATCTGAGTCATTGCTTCCCTTGTATGTGATGCGCTCTGTAAAAAGATCATCATCTGCTGTTTTTGCAGCATGGGCATAGTTTACTTCGAGCATCGGCAGCAGGGTCATTGCGGCGGCAACACCACCAGTAAGAAGGGCCAACCTGCGCAGGAACTCCTGTCTGCTGAGCGGCTTATGTGTATACTCATCGTAAAGATTGATGATGCGTTGATCCATATGATTGAATTAGCTTTTAAATAAGGCAGGTCCGAAAGGGCCGGAAGATGAAATGTAGATACAAGGCTTTCAGTAAATATGGCCGCTTTCGTCATTGTCAAGCAGCTGCCTCGCCACTGTTGAATCAAAAACTTCTTCCTTGTTGGCAATTACCTGTCTCAGCAGATCGTGGATGGTGATCACACCGGAGAATTTACCGTTGGCATCGTAAGCAAGTAGATACCTTGTCTTGTGCTGGTTCATGGTATGCATGCAATATTCTACCGTATCGGTAATGGCCACTACCGGGAGATCGATCGTCATTACCTCCGCAACAGTTGTTGTATTGCTCGTGCGGCCCTTCAAAATGACATTGCGACTATAGTCGCGCTCGCTGAAAATGCCTTTGTAATGGTCTCCGTCCATCACAATGAGGTAACTGAGGTTAACTGCATTGAGCATATTAAGGGCATCTATCACCAGGGTAGAGGGGCTTACCGTATTAAAAGCCTTGGCTTTGCTATCAAGTATGTTCTTTACTGTTCTCATGCTTGGATAAAATAGAGGTTCACGAACTTAAATATACTGATCATACTGCTTTACTGCCCTAAGGCCTGCAGCTTTTGCCCTTAAAGTTAAGGAATG
Organism: Flavisolibacter sp.; assembly: GCA_035761965.1. Lineage (GTDB taxonomy): Bacteria > Bacteroidota > Bacteroidia > Chitinophagales > Chitinophagaceae > Flavisolibacter. Next base: position 14,802 of record DASTPZ010000265.1, read on the forward strand.
ACGACGGACCAGGCCAGGTGGATCGCAACAGCGCGGCACAGGTTTTTCTTGCATCTATTCAAAATCTATTTATGGAAAAGATGAACGATCTGAAAGATCTGCTGAATCATGAGCTGCAGGATCTTTATTCCGCCGAAGAGCAGATCATTGATGCCCTGCCTGCTATGATCGACCGGGCAACGGACCGGTCGCTGAAAGCAGCATTGGTGCAGCACCTCGACGCAACCAAGACACATAAGAAAAGGCTGGAGCAAGCGATGGGCCTGCTTGGTGATGGTAAGGCCAGAGTAAAAGGAAAGGATAAAGGGCTGCTTTCAGGCTTATTTGGCAGCTCTGCCGGGCTATGCAAGGGCATGCAAGGTATTGTGGAAGAAGGCAACAAAGTGATTGCGCAGGATATGGATCCCCAGGTACTGGATGCTGCTATCATTGCCTGTGCCCAGAAGGTTGAGCATTACGAGATATGCGGTTATGGTACTGCCCGCAGCTATGCCCGCGAATTAAAGCTGGAAAAGTTAGCCCAACTGCTCGAACAGACGCTGGAGGAAGAGTATAGCGCCGACCGCAAGCTGAGCTTTATGGCGGAGAGCCGTATCAATAGGGAAGCCGAGGTCGCAGGCGGGCTTCCACGGGACAGGAGCCGCTCTGGCAGCTCCAGAACGGAAAATCAAACCGTCCGTATCAGCCGTGAGGAAGTAGAGATGGCGTCTGCCTCAAGGGCAAAAAGAAAAACAGCTTCAAAGAGCGATGGAAAGCCAAAGGGCAGGAGCAGGAATGTATGATCTGGCAAGCATGAACAGTTGAATAAAAGCTTAGGGCAAATGTTAAATTCCTAAAGGTGTGCTGAACGCCTGTTATTTTAGCAAATGCGCTTTTTATACTGCCTACTGCTTTTTGCTGCGTTGATCCAGGGAGGTCTGAAAGCCAATGCCCAGGCGCGGCAGGTGAATGTGAGGTTCAAACTGGTCAACGCTGCAAAAGAGCCCGTGCCTTTCGCAACACTAGAAGTGATTTCGGTGCCCGACACGGTGCGCCGGCAGCAAAAAGCGGCAGATAGCAGTGGGAGCGCGGTGTTCACGCTTACGCCGGATCGCCCTTACCTGGTAAGGGTATCGAGCGCCAACAACCAGCCCTTTGAAAAAAGCCTGATGGTCAGGGGCGATAATACAGAGTATGAGTTGGAGCTGAAGCCATTGACCACTGCGCTCAATACGGTAGTGGTAAGGGCTGCCCGTCCGCTGATGCGGCAGGAGGACGACAAGACCATTGTAGACCCGGAGAACCTGGCGGCGGTATCGACCAATGCTTACGAAATACTGGAGAAAACGCCAGGCCTGTTCGTTGACCAGGATGGTAATATCTATCTGACCAGTACTACACCCGCAACGGTTTATATCAATGGGCGGGAGCAGAAAATGAGTGCCGCCGATATTGCGACCATGCTCAAGAACCTGCCGCCGAATGCCATAGCTTCCATAGAGATATTGCGTACGCCTTCGGCCCGCTACGATGCATCCGGAAGTGGTGGCATAGTGAACGTTGTTCTCCGGAAGGGCGTTCGCATCGGTCTTACCGGCAGCGTAACGGCAGGCATGAACCAGGGCCGTTATGGCAACCAGTTTCTTGGCATTAATCTCAACAATAATAACGGTCTACTTACTACTTATTTGAATCTTCAATATGGCAGGCGCCAGTCGTACGACCGCCTGGAGACGAACAGGTTTTTTTCGGCAGACTCGCTCCTCGCCCAGGACGCGCTTACCCGCTATAAGGCAGACAATCTTTACCTGGGTTATGGTCTCAGCTATCAGTTTGCAAAAAAATGGGAGGCCGGTTATGATGGCAGGATCAGCTACAATACGGTGGATAACCGCAGCACTAACCTGTCGCGCATCATAAAGCTTTCTTCTTCCAGCCTGGCTGGGACAAACGATACCAGGGTAAGAAACAAAGGGAGCAATTACAACATTACCCAGGGGCTTAATCTCAAGCACAGGATCGACTCAGCAGGGTCGGAGTGGACTACGGACCTTTCTTTCACTTATGCACCGAATGGCACCGAGCAAACCTTTAATACCGGCGATGGGGACCTGGATAACAGGCTTCGTTTCTTTTCTGCCCAAACTAATCTTGTAAAAAAGATCGGTAGGTCACTCACCGTTGAAGCAGGAGGCAAAACTTCCTTGGTGGGGTTCAGGAACAGCACGGATTATTTCAGGCTGAATGGAAACATCAGAGAGACTGATTCGGTAAGGACCGGGGCATACCGCTACAGGGAATACATCCATGCCGGGTATGTGCAGGCATCAAAGGTGATCAGGGGCATAACGTTCAAAGCAGGTGCGCGCCTGGAGCATACCGATATGCGTGGGCGGCAGATCGAGCCGGATGATACTTCTTTTGCCATCAAGCGTACTGATCTTTTTCCCTATGTATACATCAGCAAGAGCATCATGACGATAGCTGGCTATGATCTGAGGGCTTACCTTGTGCTAAGACGGACCATCAGCCGTCCGGCCTATGAATACCTGAACCCAACGCTCCGGTTCATTGATCCCTTTCTTTTCGAAACAGGCAATCCATCTCTCCGGCCTCAGTTCACCTGGAACTATGAGGCAAATATTTCAGTTGATGAAAGGCCTATCGTGGCGTTTGGCGTGAATGATACAAAAGACATTTTTACCCAGGTTGTTTACCAGGCGGATACCAATGCCAAGGTATCGTTACGAACCTACGATAACCTTGGATCCAATAAAGAGACCTATATCCGTTTGCTTGGTGCGATCCCTCCGGGCAAGCGCTATTTTTTTGTAGTAGGTGCGCAATACAACCACAATTTTTACAATGGATTTTATGAACAAAAGCCGCTTTCGTTTAGGCGGGGAAGCTGGACCATCTTTAGTTACCATAGCTTCCGGCTTACGCCTCTCACACAGCTGTCCATGAGCGGTTTCGCCCGCTTCAAAGGACAGCAGCAGTTTTATGAGCTGAGCACCTTCGGCGAGTTCAGGGCCAGCGTGAGCCAGCAGCTGTTTAAAAAGAAGCTCAATCTTACCCTGAGTGTAAATGATATCTTCCGTACAAACCGGAATGAGTTTACGATCAACCAGGGCTCCATCAATGCTTATGGCATGCGTGAAGCAGATACCCGGCGTTTCGGCCTGAACCTTCGTTACAATTTCGGCCTGAGGAAAAAGGAAGAGCGTAGCATGTTCGATGTAGAGAGCAGGGAATAAACAAACGCCTAAAGAGAATCCATGATCTGAAAGGCCAGCCTGGCCAGTGTTCAACTGGATGCATACCGCTGCCCCTATGACCGGGCAGGCCGGCTTGCATTCATCGAAACAAAGCAAGGCTCAGTTTTCTATAGTTCGCTTACTGCCTTTATCGTAAAGCCATTTTGCAATAAAGGCGAGTGGGAGGCCAATGGCAAGGGTGAGTATTAGAATGCCGGTGAGTATCTCAGAGAGATCAAACTGGCCTTTTATTTTTATGCCTGCAAATGGTAGAACTACCAGGTTCATGACCAACCAGACAAAGATGCCATAGATAAAGCCGGTTACGAAGGGGCGCCTCCTCAAAATGCCCAGACGGGGATAAATGAGCAGGAAAGCAAGCGTAAAGCCAAAGGCGAAAAGGAAGTGAAAAAGAAGGCCATACCATATCATGGATGAAGGACCGGCAAAAGCGGCCGGTCCGAAAACACCGCTGGCAATAAAGCGCAATACGATAAAAGGGTCCCTGCCAGAACGCCACATGAATTGGAGCAGCGCTGCTGCCAGATCAAGCGTTCCAACAAGGAGCCCCGCCCAAAGCCAGGTGATAAGCACGGATTTTCTTGTCTGTTCCATTTGCATAAGCAGGATCACCGGCTCGCCTGCCCGGGTTATTTTTTCCTGGTGAATTTGATCTCCATGTTCTTGAATTCTTTGCCGCTGCGGTCCGTTGCATACATCTCCATCACATGATGGTCCTCGTCAACGATACGGAACACTTCCCTGAAGGGCATTTCTTTTGAATATCCCGCGTCTGTCATTTTTCCCCTGATGTTGATGCTTTTGGTGGCCTCATCCCAAGTGCCTTCACCCTCCATGATGCCAGTTCCCATATTGTCGATCCATGTGGAAACAAAGACCTTTCTTGTTTTATCATAAGCCAATGTTCCGATTCCCTCGAAAGGCTGCTTATCAAAGCTTCCCTTGTGCACGGACTGCTGGTACCTTCCACCCAGTAGCATGGTGTTCGTGGTGGTCATAATGCTGGTGGAAGGAGGTGCGCCCGGTGCCATCCACCACGTGGTTTCGGAGGTCCACGACCCGTTCCACTTGCTCATCATTTCGTGCTCCTTGCCTGGTGTTGCGTAGTCCATCCAGTTTTTGTTGATAACGGAATCAGGGAGCGTTGGCTCAGTGGTGGTTGAAACCGAAGCTACCTTGGGCTCGGCCTCCTTTTCGGCAACCGGTTTTTGCGAGCTTTCGCTGCAGGAAGCAAGGACTGCAGCAGAGCAGATAGTCAGGATAATTTGTTTCATAAAAATGTTTTAATAAATGTAAACAATAAACACAGTAGAACCGAGTATGCTTCCGGTTGGTTTTTTCCTCCTTAATTTTGAGCGTTTTATGCAGGATAATATGGTTACCAGATCAGCCGACAGGGAAGGTGAAGGCCTTGAGAGCTTTCCTCCGGAGCTTCTCCAGATCCCCGGGCTTGAGAGCCTCAGTCTTTTTAACAACAGGCTTTATTCGATACCCGAACAGGTTGAACAATTGACCTCGCTCCAGGTGCTTAACCTGGGTCATAACCGGCTATCTGAGCTGCCAGATAGCTTTGGGCCGCTTCGTGCGCTTCGCATGCTCGACCTGGGGCATAATGAGCTCCAAGCGCTGCCGCTTTCCATGGCCGGACTTACATCACTCGAGTTTCTCTACCTGTCCAACAACCGCCTCACCGTTCTTCCTGATTTTGCCGGTAGCTGGAAAAGGCTACGTTACCTCAATATCAGCGACAACAGCATCGAGATACTTCCCGCATCCGTGGCGGGACTCGAGTCGCTTATCGAATGGAGGCTTTACAACAACAGGCTGGTGGAATGGCCAGATGAGGCCTGCCTGCCGAATGTAAGAGAGCTTCACATCATGAACAATGCCCTGCAGGCGTTGCCATCTGCCATAGGTCGTATGAAGAGCCTTGGCGAGCTGAGGCTTCAGAATAACCGTCTTACAGGTCTGCCTTCGGCCATTGGGGAGCTGAAAGGTCTCAAGCTACTGGACCTCAGGAACAATTTCATAAACCGCTTGCCGGAATCTATAACTGAGCTGAAGCAGTTGAGATTCCTCGATCTCAGGGCCAATAACCTTGAATCCCTTCCTGAAGGGATCCGCGGGCTATCCCAACTTGAAAAGCTCGACCTCAGGTGGAACGGCCGTTTGTCGATTCCATCCTGGATCAGGGAACTGGAAGAAAAAGGTTGTATCGTTTATATCTAGCCGGTAAAAAAAGGATGTCGGCCCAATGTTTTTTTCCTTGTTATATTTATCAATCAAGATTTGACGGTCGGAAGTCCGGCTAATGGAACCATCTCCAAACATGAACAAATTATTCAGGAAAATACTGGTCATCATGCCCGTGGTACTCCTTGGGCTGGTTTACCTGTATGACCATTACCGGGGATGGCCTCAGTTTGGTGGTAAGCGCCTGCTGCTTTTCGTTCTGACCATTTTCCTTTTATATGGATGGATGATTGGGGAGACTATGGCAAGGAAACAGGATAGCCTGGCAAAGATCGCTATCCAGTCAAGCTTTTATATCTACGTGTTTATGGTGCTGACCCTTACCGGCTATTTCATTCTTTTCCGGGAGATCCCGGGCCATGATGCGTGGGATAGGATGATGCAGCGAATCGCCCGCAAGGACAGGGTTAACCTGGAGCCACTTAAGATATTCCGGCATTACGAACTATCGCATAAACAGATCGTTGGCAACCTTGCCCTGCTTATGCCCATGGGTGTTTACCTGCCTCTTCTTTACAGGGTACGAGGGTTTTTTGCTTTCCTGGTCATATGCCTTTGCTTTTCAGTCCTGATCGAATTCCTTCAACTGGTTACCAGCTACAGGAGCACGGATATCGACGATATCATACTGAATACGACAGGTGCCTGTGCAGGCTACCTGCTGTTCCGGTCCCTGCGGTCGCTTATTGGATATAAGCGCGCAAATTCCTGGCCTGCCTACCCACCCAAGGGCCTGGCATAATCTTTTAACCCATCACGGTTTGTTTTACATGGATGCCGTTTCTGCTAAACCCGTTATTTTATACGCCGAGGATGATTACGACGATTTTGAGTCGGTAAAAGAAGCTTTGGACCAGCTCTCTGCGGCCTATTCGCTTCTGCAGGCAAAGAACGGGACCGAGGTGCTTTCTTATCTACAGAATGAGCAAAATCAACAGCCCTGCCTGATTGTGCTGGATCTAAATATGCCGGTAATGGGAGGAAAGGAGGTGCTGGCCTGGCTGAAGCAGAACGATAAATTCCGCCCGCTTCCTGTTATGGTATTTACGACCTCCTCCAGGGAGGAAGACGTGAAGCTTTGCCAGAAGCATGAATGTACATTTTTCCGGAAGCCAACATTGTACAGGGATCTGCTTCATATTGTGCAAATCATGCTACAGATGTGTGAAAAAGGCAAGCCTGCTTCCTGAAACCCTTTTAAGTTAAGTCGCCGCGTAGGCATTCCGGCAAAAACAGGTAGCCGCCACTGGTAGCTGAGGCTGCCTTTGGGAAATTTTGGCTTTATGTTCCTTTATTGCCTTTTCAGGCTATTTTTTATGTAGGGCGCTAAGCAACCATTTGTGAAAGCCGGCTATTCAAAGCCGTTAGTTTTATTTGGAGGCTTTCCGGCCGGAGGGTCGTCCTTGCCTTGGTGTTTTCAGGATCAACATTCCTAACCTGGCAAGAAACATCTTCCGGTGTTAGAGCAGGTGCGAGAGCAAGCAGTGTTCATCGTGTGAATAAATTCCCTTTTTCGGCAAACCCGCCTATATTTACAGCCGAGGCGTCAGAACTACCACCACGCATCCTATGGCAAGAGTTTTCACTACCGAATTCGAGTTCAATCACCAAATGCACAAGGCAGTCGTCGCTATAAAAAATGATCTTGGCGAAATGGTTGTTCACATCAGGATCTTTGACAGCGAATTGTCAGGCATACTTGGGAGTGAAATCATAGAATATAAGGGCCTGACCGGTTACAGGCAATCGGACAGCATGAACCATCCCCTTGCCCCGGCGTTAATGGATGCCATCAGCAAAGCAGTATTGGACCATCTTTTAAAATAAATTCGTCATACCCCAACCAGCAGCCATGAAAAAATATATTTTATATGCCGAAGACGATCCGGATGATTTTTGGGTTCTGAAGCAGGCTTTCAATGAGCTGAATTCAAATACGGTAGAACTGGTAAATGTACCCGATGGCTATGATGTGATCCGCTACCTGCAGGCACTTGATGAATCGCAGTATCCATCACTTATCCTGCTCGACCTTATCATGCCTACACTCAATGGGAAGGAAACCCTTAACTATCTGAAAATGGATGACCGTTTCAGCAGGATACCTATTGTTTGCATCTCCACTTCGGCCAGCCCCC
>DASTPZ010000266.1:0-18491 GCA_035761965.1 Flavisolibacter sp.
CATCTATTTCCACTGCCCTGAAATCTATGCCTTCCAATGCTATAAGGTATTTGGTAAGCGCACCTCCGCCGGGGCCTACTTCCAGCAAGCGGTTGAAGGGATGTTGCTGCAGCTCGTGAACGATCTTTTTGCAGATGTTCTCATCTTTCAGGAAGTGCTGCCCCAATGATTTCTTCAACGTATACATAATGCAAATGTACCCCCATTTCCTGCTGTATATAAATGCAAAGATCCCCTTCATGGCGAAGGGGATCTTTGCACCTTGGAGGCCGGTTATTGTTTTACGAACTTCTGTACGGTAAGTACTTCGTTGGTAGTGGCGCTGCTTATTTTCAGCACATAGAGCTGCGAAGGCCAGGACTTCGTATCGATCCTGATGTCCTGTACTGCGCTGCCTGCATTGAGGATTGAGCTGTATACCTGTCTGCCCACCACATCGGTTACCTGGAGGCGCAGCTGATCGGCCTGCTGTGCCTCGAGTCTTATGCCCAGCTGTGCTTTTACCGGGTTGGGGTAAACGGTCACGAGCAGTCCGGAAGGATGGTAAACTACATTGATGATACCACTGTAGCTGACCTTTCCGTCGAGGTCCACCTGTTTGATTCGGTAATAGTTATTTCCTATGGAAGGATTTTTGTCGATCAGCCTGTAAGGCTGTCCTTCAACTGTGCCAATCGGGGAGAACTGGAGCCTGTTGACTGATTTCTCCACGACAAAATGTTTGTGCTGGTCATCCACATTGGCTTCCCACTCCAGCTCTATCTCCTTACTTGGAAGCAGTTTTCCTTTAAAGGTCAGAAATTCGGCAGGCAGCACGATCAGTGATTTGAACGATAGCCTGAGCACCTTGCCGCCATCTTTTGTGGCAACGTCCGACCCGTCGAAGCCACCTGTGGGTCCGGAGGTCGAGCCAGAGCTGTCGACGATTGCCCAGATGGTATTGCCATTGGGGGCAATGGCTATGTCTCTCACCCTCCAGCCATGAAGCAGGGGGAAAGTATCCAGTGCATTGCTGCTCGATGTTTGGTCGATGGCATCACCTGCTGTATTCAGCTTGAGCCTGTATAAGCCATATTTAAGCGAGGGCACAAGGAGAGAATTTCTCCAACCCGGCCTGTTCGCGGTATAAATGTCAAGACCCGAACAGGCGATGGTGGGCCAGGTAAAGATATCTCCAGTAGTATTCTGGATCATGCCGCCATGCCAGGGGAAGAAGGAGAAGATCGGATTCTCGTAGGTGGCTGCGTTGGCTGTAGACCAATCGGTCTCATTGACCATGGTTTGTCCGGCGATGATATCATTCGAGTTGAACCCGTCCGTAACATTGTCCGCCGTATTATAGTTATCATCGTCATAACCGGCAACCTTCGGCCAGCCGTAGTCTTTTCCGGGCTTGATGATGTTAAGCTCATCGTCGGATTTATCACCCTGCTCAGAGCTGTAAAGTCTCCAGGTGCCGTTCACATTTCCCCATACGATGCCTTGCGGGTTCCGGTGCCCGATGCTGTAAACGGGTGTCCTAAGGCCATTGACAGAATGGGTGAAGGGGTTATCATTTGGTATCCATCTTCTCCATTTTTCATAGTCATGCGAGGGGGTTGCCGGAGGATCGGGATCTGTATCGGGCTCTGTGTTGAGCCTGATGATCTTGCCCTCGCAGGTATCGCTGTTCTGGGAATACATGGTGCGGGTATCATTGTTGAATTGTCCTGCACCCATGTCCCCGATGGTATAATAAAGCTTATAAGTATTGTCGGGACCCTCGGTAACAGGACTAAGCTTGAGCCTGCCCGAATTGTGGTCGTTGCTGCCGGGCAGGTTGGAAATAAGGGTGTCGAGTATGACGAGCGTATCTTTCTTGGGAGCTGCTGTTGGATTGCCTGCATCTGCAGCGAAATAGAAACGGCAGCGGATGATCTTGGCCCTGAATATGCAGGGTGCATTGCTTGATCCGCTGGGGCAGGATTCCTGCTTGAAAACATAACCGATGTACACCCATCTCTTGGCAGAATTGCTCATGAACTCGGGATGTATGGCCAGGCCCTGCATGCCGCCCTGTGGCCAGCGGTTCACAGACCTGTCAAAATTCACTTCACCGCTTCCGAGCGGTATCCTCAGCACCTGCTGAGCGGGAACGTCCTTGGCGGTTTGGCTTCTGCCGGCACTCATGCGCACTACGCGGTAGCCCCTGGCTTCGGTGATCCATAAAGAATCGTCGGGACCATAGTTGATCTCCCAGGGGAATCCCAATCTTTTCCCAACCGTATCCATATCAAAAAGATGGCTGGTGGAATCGGTGACCGCGGCCGTCGGGTCCGTAACGCAGATATCGAAGCTGGCATTGATGGCGGCGGAACCATTGGAATAGACCCGCACATAGTAGGTAGTGCCGATGGTGAGGCTGGTGGCGGCGATAGATGTCGTACCGCAGGCCCTTGATGTAAGGCTGCCGCAGGAGCCGCTGAACAGCTGGAGCTGGGCGGAGCTGCTAAAGCCTGATGTGTTGAAAAGGGATATGGTAGGGTTGGTGCTGGAGGCAACGAATTTATACCAGACATCATCGTTGGGGTCGCCGGCTGCGCAGCCTACGGGGATGCTGGCACTGGCGGTGGCGCCAGCCAGTGTTCCCTGTACGCCATAGCAGGTACCGCCCGTAGTGAGGCTGATGGCATCAGCGCATTCATCGTTTGATGGTGCGGGAACGGTCATCAGGATGGTGAACTGGCCCTCAGGATTTGCTGCGGTGATCTGCGTATTGTTCTGCGAATAGACCCGGATATTATAGCGTGCACCAATCGTAAGCCCTGTGGCAGTGAAACCAGAGTTGCTCGTGTTGCACTGTATCGAGGTCATGGTGCCACAATTATTATTAGGGTTTGAAAAAAGCTGCGCCCTGAGCCCGGTAGCGGAAAGCGTACCCCCGATGCTGGAAAAATTGATGGTAACCGTGCTTCGGGGAGCGAAAAAATAATACCATACATCGTCGTCGGCAGTACCACCGCAAGGGGCGCCATAGCCATCGCCGGTGGCATTTCTAACCGTGCCGGTGACTGATGTTAAAGGTGAAAGCAATACTGAATTTCCGCAAGTATTGTTTGCCGGAGCCTGAGCGAAAATTAACGATGAGGAAAATACGCTTAACAACAAAGCGCATACATAAGCAGGGAGCTTGTACATGGTCGTTCTAGGATTTGGTGCTGCAAAATAAAACGGGAGCATGAGAATACTAACAGTAGTTTTTCTAAATCTTGATTGGTAAAAGTCCTTGAGTCTCCGTTAGTTAAAATACGCTTTGGAAAAAACGGCTGTAAGTCTATCTTTGTAGCCATCCGTTTCTTGAAAAGCCATCAATCCACTATGAATAACTTTTTACTCGTCCGTATCAGGCTGTTTGCTATCCTGTGGGTGTGCATGGCCGCATCCATACAGTCCGCCGGCCAGGGAGCTACCTGTGCCACCGCGTCGCCGATCACTTCTTCCACCACCTGTACAAACACAAACGGAACCGTTGTTGGCTCTACCAACGATGGAACCTCAACTGCCTGCGGAACATCGCGGTATGATGTATGGTACAGCTTTGTGGCAGAAAGCTCCAGCCCTACCATCACGCTTAGTAATATAGGCGCCAACTTTACCAATGCTCGCATACAGCTGCTTTCCGCTTGTGGTAACAGCTCGCTTGCCTGCAGCAATACAGGCGGTACCACAAGGGTGATCAGTGCCACTGGCCTTACTGTAGGCACAACCTACTACATAAGAGTGTATTCCACCAATGCCTCGGGAACCGCGCCTCTCACGGCAGGCGGCTTCAGTCTTTGCGTTGTCGATCCTGCACCGCCAGCGAATGATCTTTGTAGCGGCGCCACCCTCATCACAAGCCAGAGCAATAGCTGTACCTCCACTACCGCCGGTACCCTTCTTTATGCAAAAGCAACGGCTGGCCTGCCCGGCGCTTGCGGCAGTACCGAAGGAGCCGATGTATGGTACAGGTTTGTTGCGCAGAGCCAATACCCGGTGATCAATATCGGCAGTATTGCCTCCAGCCTCCGGACCGCTACACCTGTGGTGCAGCTGCTGTCCGGAACCGCCTGTGGAGGGTTCTCTTCCCTTGCCTGCTGGACCGGCAATACAACTGCCACCAGCATGACGCTCAGCACGGCCAACCTCCCCACGGCCATGGCCCCGCTTACGATCGGCAGTACCTATTATATCAGGGTTACTACCAATACCAATTCGCTTAGCGCTAGCGGCTCCAACTGGACCTTCAATATCTGCGTTACTGATCCTACACCAGCCAGGGTCGAATACAGCAAGGGATACATCAATGTAACCAAGGGCCTTAACGGCGGTACCATCGATCCGGGCGATGAGCTGGAGATCCGTACAACGATCGCCATTCAAAGCAAGGCGGTAGACAGCCTTTCCTTCGTGGATACGCTGTACAGCGGTGCAGGCTTTGCGCTGGTTCCGGGTTCTATAGCCCTGCGCACCAACGAAGGAAAAGTATACAAATCATTTACGGATGCATTTGACGGAGACGAAGGCTGGTATTACCCTTCAGGCACCGATACGGTTATCCGCATAAATTTTGGTCTTGGGGCTTCCAATGCTGCCGCCGGCAAGCTTCGCAACTCTTCAAGACCCTCAGTTTACAACAGTACCTGCATTGTCATGGCCACCTACCGCGTGATCGTGTATGCCGGTTACGACAAGAAGATCACCTTTAAAACAGGTGTGCTCAACTTTAGGGATACGGCGACCAATACCATGAATGCAGTCAGGTTCAAAAGAGACAGCCTGATCGTTTACCGCAGCCCTGGGCTTTGTCCCAATGCCGTAGCGGTCGGCAATGCCATTGGTGTGGAAAGCAATGGAACATTTGGAGCGCCGGCCATGGGTGCTGTGAACGTTGCGCGCAACCGTGCTGCTTCGTCTTTTGTTCCTGCGTATAGCCATGACAGGTTTTACCCCGGCAACGGTCCCCAGGATTATGAATATGGTATTGTGAGCAATACCAGCGCCCAGTATACGACCGTCAATACCTGGGGAAAGCCATCTCCCGATCCTGATGGAGCGGGTCCCCTGCTGTCTTACAGGGTTTTTAACCTGCTCGATATTATCGGCGACCATACCGGTGCCTCCGATCCGGCCAGGGGCAACCCGGCCTGCGATACCACGCAACCGGTGAGCGCTACCAACCCCTGTGGCTACATGCTGGTGATCAATTCGGCTTATAAGGCGGATACCGCCTTTCAATACACGGTTTCGAATCTTTGTCCGAACACTTATTACGAAATATCGGGCTGGTTCCGCAATATCTGTTATAAATGCGGCTGCGATTCCACCGGTACCGGTGCATCCAATGCCAACTATATTCCTTTTGATGTAGGTGATTCTTCCGGTGTGCAACCCAACCTGGCCTTTGATGTGAACGGCACGGATTATTATACTACGGGTAATATCAAGTATTTCGGTACAACGCCCAGCGGTTCGGATGCGACGAACATGTGGGTGAAAAGAGGATTTACCTACCTCACAGGCCCAAGCGAAACCGGCTTTACACTAACCATCAGGAACAATGCACCCGGAGGTGGTGGTAACGACTGGGCTATGGATGATCTGAGCATCGCCACCTGTTTGCCTACCATGCGTTACTCGCCGAGGCTTAATCCAACCACCTGCCGCGATAACGAAGTGCTGATCATCGATACCGTACGCTCCTACTTCAATAGCTACCGTCATTTCAAATGGCAGCGCAGCACGGATGGTGGCAGCAACTGGAACGATGTTCCCGGTGCTACGGGCACAGCCAACCCGGCCTGGAACGGCTCAGAATATGAATACATCACACACTATTATGTTCCGCCTGCCAATACTACTTTATCCAATAACGGCGACAGGTACAGGGTGGTAGTATCAACAACAGCCAGCAACCTGTCCAATGGCAACTGCCAGGTGACCGATGGAGTGAGCGTGATCAACCTAAGCGTGCTCGATTGTGAAGGATGGGTGCTTGACACCAAGCTGCTTTCCTTTAACGGCCAGCTGCAGAATGACAGGGCCAGCCTCGTGTGGACGACCTCAAAAGAAGAGGAGCCGATCTATTTCGAAGTGGAAAGAAGCAAGGATGGACTTAACTATGCAAAGATCGCGACGGTGCAGGGTCATAACAATGCAGCTGCTGAAACCAATACTTATTACCTGACCGACAGCACCTTGATCAATGGAAGCGCCCGTTACCGCATTGCGATGGTCAATAACCAGGGCGGCCGGAAGTATTCAAGGGTAATACAGCTAGGTAATAAAATGGAATCCTTTGCCATCAGCAATATCGTTAACCCATTCAGCAGTGATCTGCAGTTTGACCTGACCCTGGATAAGGATGCGAAGCTTGAAGTGAAGCTGCTAGATCTTACAGGAAGCGTGGTTAAAGAGCAGGTTTATAATGGCCGCGCCGGACTGAACAATTTTACACTGCAGCAGCTGAATGGTCTTCCCTCGGCGGTTTATGTACTGAACATCCGGAACAAGGACCAGCTGATCACCAAAAAGGTTGTCAAAAAATAATTGCATTCCTCAATGCCGAAAAAAAATCCCGTTGAAAGATCAGCGGGATTTTTTATGTTCCGGCCTAACTGGTGGTACCAGCTGATGTCAGCTTTTTACCCTGTGCTTGTTCTCTGCCACAAACTGTTCCCAGCCTTTTTTTGATGCAGCTTTTTTGACAGGGTTTTTTTGCGGAGCCGCGGGCAGCTTGCTTCCGTAGTGATGGCAGATGGCTACGGCCAATGCATCCGTAGCATCGAAATATTTAGGCTTATGCGGCAGGCCCGTGACCCGCTGAAGCATTTTCCACACCTGCTCCTTATCGGCATTGCCATTGCCGGTTATAGCCTGCTTTACTTTTTTTGGTGAATATTCTGTAACGGGAATGCTGCGGCTCATGGCTGCCGCAATGGCCACGCCTTGCGCCCTGCCGAGCTTGAGCATGCTTTGAACGTTCTTTCCAAAAAAAGGCGCTTCGATCGCAAATTCATCGGGCGTATATTGTTCTACCAGCTCGGTGATCTTCTCATATATCATCTGAAGCCGCTCATAGTGGTCTTTTTTAGCCGACAGCTTCAGCACATCGATCACCTTAATGGTAAATTGGTTCTTCCGGGCTTCTATCACACTGTAGCCCATCACAAGCGTACCGGGATCGATGCCTAATATTATTGCAGGCTTTTGCAAGGAGGTGGTATTTTTACTGCACATGCAGCCCGGCAAAAATATCAAAATCTTCATCAACTATTTTTTGGGTCCGGCGCTGTTCATATGGCTTGCGTTTTCCATTTACAGGCAGATCATGCACCAGCCACATCTCGAAGACTCCTGGCTGAGCATCAGGTCCTCACTCCAGTCGGCAGAGGTCCTGTATCTAATCGGTGCCCTTCTGCTGGTTCCGGTCAACTGGGGTCTTGAAGCCTGGAAGTGGAAGGCTTCGGTCAGCAGCATTCATTCGCTTGGCTTTCGAGATGCATTCAAGGCCGTACTCTCGGGTGTATCGATATCGGTAACCATGCCCAACCGGGTAGGTGAGTACCTGGGCAGGATGATGTACCTGCCCGAAGGCAACAGGCTGCGGGCGATCTCGGTAACCCTTGTCGGCAGCCTTGCCCAGCTTCTGATCACGGTTCTTGCGGGCACGATCGGACTTATGGTGTTGAAGAATGTGTGGCTTGACAATTTCCCCGGTGTAAGGATCTGGTACCGGTTTCTTGTATATGGATTGATGGTGGCCGGGGGTGTGCTGGCTCTCGTATATTTCAATGTGTCGGGCACAACGGGTCTTTTCAGGCGCTGGTTCAGGGCTCAAAGGTATTTATACCTCGTAGAGGCGCTTCAGCACTTTAACAACAGGCTATTGTGGCGGATCGTTTTCCTTTCGGCGCTTCGCTATCTTGTATTTCTCCTGCAGTATGTGCTGGTATTTTATCTTTTTGATGTGCATGTGCCCGTGCTTACGATCATGGCAGTGACCAGCGTTGTTTTCCTTGCCATGGCTGTTATTCCCTCCATCACCCTGGTCGAGGTAGGATTAAGGGGTGAGATCAGCATCAGGCTGATGGGTCTTTTTTCTGCCAACACGCTGGGGATAGGCTTTGCCTCCATTACCGTCTGGTTCATCAACCTTATCCTTCCGGCTATCATGGGAAGCATCCTTATCCTCGGACTGAAGATATTCCGGCGAAAGGCCGGTGAAGAATAAGCGATGGGCCGGCTGGCCCGTCTCAATTACAATTCATCGAGCCTGAATTCCCTGCCTGCCCTGATGCCTTTTTCCGTACGCACCAGCGTGCAGCATTCGATCCTGGGGTCGTGCTCGAAGAAGAGCACATGATCGTTTTGAACAGCCCCTTCGAGAAATGTTTTTTTCTCGTCAAGGGTAGTCAGTGGGAACATATCATAGGCCATTACATAAGGAAGGGGTATATGCCCGGCCGAAGGCAGCAGGTCGGCCATAAACACAATGGTCTTATCCTTATACCTTATTTGCGGAAGCATCATGCTTTCGGTGTGTCCATGTACGAATTGCAGCGAGATATTGTCTGAAAAAACAGCTGTCGCCAGGCTGCCGGGCGAAGGCTCGCTTCCTTTATCGATTGGATGTTCGATGAATTGAAGCCGGCCGCTTTCACTGATGGGGATGATGTTGTCGCGAAGAAAGGATGCTTTTTCCCTTTCATTCGGCTCGGTGGCCCATTTCCAGTGGCGTGGCGTGCTCCAATAAACCGCGTTGCTGAAAGCAGGCTCCAGGCGGCCATTCTGGCGAGCTATGGCGCCGCCGCAATGATCGAAATGAAGATGCGTAAGGATCACATCGGTTATGTCGGAACGGTGAAAGCCATGCCTGGCAAGGGATGTATCGAGGGTTGCCTCTCCATGCAGGTGGTAGTGGCCGAAGAATTTTTCGTCCTGTTTATTGCCTATGCCTGTATCGACCAGTATCAGCCTGTTGCCATCCTCGATCAGCAGCAGCCGCATGGCCCAGGTACATAGGTTGTTTTCATCAGAGGGATTGATCCTGTTCCATATCACCTTGGGTACTACGCCAAACATGGCACCCCCATCGAGCTTGAAAAAGCCGGTATCGATCGTATAAAGTTTCATCTGTGGTTGATTTGTTTTTGCTTGCCCAGGGTCAGGATCAACCCCGATAGGCCAAGGATAAAGAAGATGATAAGGGCCAGTACGGAATTTCTCTGAGAGCCTGTGAGCTCATTAATGTAGCCGAAGCTGAACATGCCTATCACGATCGCTATTTTTTCCGTTACATCGTAGAAGCTGAAAAAAGAAGTGGTATCGCGGGTTTCGGGCATGAGCTTGGCATAGGTGCTGCGGCTCAGCGATTGTATGCCGCCCATCACAAAGCCAACGGCCGTGGCCAGTGCATAAAATTCGTAGATGCCGCCGGCAGGTATCATGTAGCCTGCAATGCAATTGCCGATCCAGATAAGCACACATAACATGAGCGCCTTGATGTTGCCAATCTTTTTCGATAGCCGGGAGATGGCGAAAGCGCCGGGTACGGCAACCAGCTGTATGAGCACGATGGCGGTGATCAGGTTGGTCGTAGGGATCTGCAGCTCGCTTTTTCCATAAAGTGCTGCCGCCAGCATAACGGTTTGCACGCCCATATTGTAAAAAAAGAAGGAATAAAGGAAACGCTTGAGCACGGGTATATGCATCAGTTCCCTGAATACTTTTCTCAGCTCGGTATAGCCTGCAGCCAGGGCTTTCTTGGGCTTCTGCGCAAAATCTGATTGGGGAAGGATTTTCAACGGGATAAGCGAGAACAGAAACCACCATGCCGCTACCAGCACAAAGCTGAACTGGTACTGGATATTGGTTTTTTCAGTTCCTCCAAGCAGCCCGGGATTGAATACAAATACAAAGCAGATGATCTGCAGGAGCACACTGCCGATATAACCATAGGCAAAACCCTGGGCGCTCACCCTGTCGCGGTCTGCGGGGGCGGCTATTTCGGGCAAAAAGGAATTATAGAATACCAGGCTTCCCCAATAACCTACACAGGCTATGATGAGGCAGGCCAGTCCGATAAGCAGGTATCCTGAATAGGAAGGCTCAAAAAAGAAAAGACCGGTGCAGGCAAGGCTGCCCATGGTCATGAAGAAGCGCATGAAATTCTTTTTGTTGCCCCTGGTATCGGCTATGGAGGAAAGCAATGGCGATATAAGGGTTACGATCAGGAAGGCAATAGAGAGGGCATACGTATAAAGCGAGGTATTGACGAACTCCCTGCCAAATACAACAACCTTGTCGATGGTCTTATCGTCGCCATCTCCGGTGATGCCTTCGAAATAAGCGGGAAAAATGGTGGAGGTGATCACCAGGTTATAGGCGCTGTTGGCCCAATCGTACATGGCCCAGGCCCTGATCACCTTTTTGGAAGCAGTTTGTTGCATATCCTAAAAATAGGGATGTTTATGGTTTTGGAAGACTTGCCACGCCTTTCATGCTTGTGCGGCAGTTGGATCTAGAGCCTGCCCATGCCGATAAGAGCCAGAAGAATGATACCGGCAATAATGCGGTAATAGCCAAAGACCTTGAAGCCATAGCGCTTGAGATAGCTGATGAAAAAGCGGATGGCGATCAATGCCACTACAAAGGCAACAACGTTGCCTGTTATAAAGGCCACCATATTTTGCTGCGAATCCAGGATCAGCTCATAACCCTTTCTTGCCGCACCATTGACCTCCCATTTTTTGAGAATGAGCGAATAAGCCGTTGCTGCGAACATGGTGGGGACAGCGAGAAAAAAAGAGAACTCGGCTGCAAAATTCCTCGTGAGCTTTTGTTGCATGCCGCCAATGATGGAGGCCGCGCTCCGGCTTACGCCCGGTATCAGGGCGAGTACCTGCCAGAGCCCGATCAGAAATGCCTTCGTATAGCTTAGCTTTTCATCTGCCTCGATCAGCTCGGCTCTCGTTGTTTCGGTGGCAAGCAGGTCGGGCGATTGGCTGGAAGGCTGACGGAACCAGCGATCGACATAAACCAGCACGATGCCGCCAACCAGCAGGGCTATGGCCACGGTGGCCGGACTCTCGAGCATGCGGTCGATCTGGTCGCCTAGCAAAAGGCCGAAGAGCAGGGCAGGAACTACTCCCACCAACAGCTTGACGTAAAAAGCAGGCTGGTTGAAATGAAAGAATTTTTTCCAGTACAGCACCACCACCGCGAGAATGGCGCCCAGCTGTATGGCTACTTCGAACAGCTTGGTAAACTCGTCCTGGTGAATGCCCAGCAGGGAGCTGGTGATCACCATATGACCTGTGGACGAAATAGGCAGGAATTCGGTAAGCCCTTCAACGATGGCTATGACAATCGCTTCAAAAATGCTCATCCTGTTGCTGGCTTAGCTGGTTTTGGGGCTGCGGAAAATAGCGTAGATCTCGATCACGAGCCCTGCCAGGATAAAGATGGGCGCAATGGTAATTCTCCTGGCGCCGTAAACCTCGTTAGGATTGAAGACATTGGGATCATTGCTCTTTCCTCCGGCCATCAGCAGGAAGCCGATAGCCATTACAACCACACCAATGAGCATCCAGGTAAGGTTGCCCTTGTCGAATAAGCTGCCCATATTGCCCGGTGCTGCTTTTTTGGGGGTTGTGTTCTTGGTCTGTTTCATGCGATCAACTTAGGTCGGCAAAATAAGGAAAAAGTTTCGGGTTTCGGGTCCAAGCTTTGGGGCCTTGCTCAATACAGCTCATCGAGCTTAAGCCTCAGGTACTTGAGAACACTTCGATAGGTGCTCAGCAGGGTGATGCCAATGCCCAGGACCAGCAGGGAAAAGAAGAGTATGATCAGTTTATTGTTATCCCTCAGGTCCCTCAGGTAAGGCACAAAGTTCTCGAAGAGCAGGATAATGCCAAAGATGATAGCGATCGCGATCACCGCGGCGATAGCGCCGTTGATGATAGCCCTGATGTTCATAGGCCTTGAAATAAAGCCTGTGGTGGCGCCCACCATCTGCATGGTCTTGATGAGAAAGCGGTTGCTGTACATGGCCAGGCGAATGGTGTTGTCGATCAGTATGATGGAAAGAACGGAGAAAACAACGGCCAGTACGATCAGCCCGATAAGGATCAGGCGAAGGGTATCGCTCATTTTTTCCACGAGGGCGGCGGGGTAGTCAACTCCCTGTACAACCAGTATGCGCTGCATAAGGTCGGCCTTGATGGCGGCCAGTGTGTCTTTTTGAACATAATCGCCCTTGAGGTGAAACTCTATCGAGGTAGGCAGCGGGTTCTCGTCAATCAGGTCGCTGAAGTCATTCTCGCTTGCCAGCCATCTTTTTTTGGCTGTTTCCTTGTCCACGTATTCCACAGACTTCGTGTAGGGCTTGGAGGCAATATAGGCCTGCAGCGAGTCGATATCCTTCTGGGCTACGGTCTTCTGCAGGTAGGCGATCACCCTTACATCTTCCTTAAGCCCGCGCACATAGCCACTGGCGCTTAAAAATATCCACCCAAACACGCCAACAAAAAACAAAACAATGGTTACACCGAGGATTGACATGAAGTAGGACGGCTTTCCGCGTCGTGCTGCTGCTTTACTTGATTGGGCCATGCGATAGGTTTAGAAGTGAACAAAAATAAAGGATTGGTGATTAGCATGCAGGCTAGCGCATTGGTTTTACCAGTTTTTAAACGGGGTAAACCGTTATTTTTGCCTTTCCCTAACGGTTGCTGCCGGAGTGATATTGCAGAGATCTATCATCGAGCTATAAAAAGTTTTGATAAAAGCGACCGCGGCCGGCGGCTCGTGAAGTTGTGTTTTTTCCCGCTTTCACGAGATACCGGTATGATCGGCAGGGCCGGCTCCCCGGACGGCAGTAAAAATAAAATCAAGAAAGAGAAACAGCGATGGAGTACAATTTCAGAGAACTTGAAAAAAAATGGCAGCAGCAGTGGAAAGAAGATGGTGTGTACAAAGTGCCTAACCAATCAGGCAAGCCCAAATTCTATGTGCTCGACATGTTCCCCTATCCCAGCGGGGCCGGTCTGCATGTTGGCCATCCCCTGGGTTATATCGCTTCCGATATCTTTGCCCGCTACAAGCGCCTGAAAGGCTTCAATGTGCTTCATCCCATGGGTTACGATGCCTTCGGGCTTCCTGCAGAGCAGTATGCCATCGAGCATGGAGTGCATCCCGCAGTCAGTACCGCAAAAAACATTGCCACCTTTCGCGACCAGCTCGACAAGATCGGCTTCTGCTATGATTGGAGTCGCGAGGTCAATACTTCAGACCCGGCTTATTATAAATGGACCCAATGGATATTCCTGCAGCTGTTCAACAGCTGGTATAACCGGCGAAGCAACCGCACCGAACCCATTGAGGGCCTCGTAGCGCTTTTCGAGAAAGAAGGCAATGCAGCTCATCCTGTTCCCAATGCACAATATCTCATACCGGCACATGCCGGCCAGGTTTTCAGTGCCGCCGACTGGAGCGCCTTCCCCGAAAGCACAAAGCAGGGCATACTCATGGAATACCGCGTTGCATACTGTGGTTATGGCGAGGTAAACTGGTGCGAGGCCCTGGGTACGGTGCTGGCCAACGACGAGGTGGTGAATGGCGTGAGTGAGCGCGGAGGTTACCCGGTAGTAAAGAAAAAGCTTCGCCAATGGTACCTCCGGATCACCGAATATGCCGACCGCCTGCTGCAGGGGCTTGAGACGGTCGATTTCAGCGAGGCAATGAAAGAGATGCAGTCCAACTGGATAGGAAAGAGCACCGGAGCCGAGATCCGTTTCGAAGTGCGCGACGCTTCCTCTTCGATTGTTGTTTATACCACCCGTCCTGATACCATTTTTGGCGTCGACTTCATGGTGCTGGCGCCTGAGCATGAACTGGTGGCAAAGATCACCACGGCAGACCAAAAGGAAGCCGTGAACGAATACATCGGTTATGTAAAAAGCCGGAGCGAAAGGGAGAGGATGGCTGAAAAAAAGATCAGTGGTGCTTTTACTGGTGCCTACGCTCTCAATCCATTTAACGGAAAGCCCATCCCGGTCTGGATCTCCGAATACGTGCTTGCCGGCTATGGAACAGGCGCCATCATGGCTGTGCCGAGTGGGGATGAGCGTGACCATAAATTCGCCAGTCATTTCAATCTTCCCATCACCAATATACTGGGCGACGCCTACAACGGTTCAGAAGCCAATCCCACCAAGGATGCCGTATTGAGCAACAGCGGTTTTCTTGATGGCATGGTCATGCGCGATGCCATCGATGTGGTTATCGGCAAGCTGGAGGAAATGGGCATAGGCAAACGCAAGGTCAATTATAAGATGCGCGACGCGGCATTCAGCCGCCAGCGCTATTGGGGTGAGCCTTTCCCGGTTAAATGGGTGAATGGTGTTGCTTATGCACTGCCCGAATCCGAACTGCCGCTTCAGCTGCCTTATGTTGAAAGCTACAGGCCGGGCCCCGAGGGTGAGGGTCCCCTGGCCAATATTCCCGAATGGACGGCAAGGGAACTCGAGACCAACACCATGCCCGGCTATGCCGGCAGCAGCTGGTATTTTTTGCGTTATATGGATCCCCGCAACGAAACAACATTTTGCGACCGCCAATGGAGCGATTACTGGCAGCAGGTAGACCTCTATGTAGGTGGTACCGAGCATGCGGTAGGCCACCTGCTTTACAGTCGCATGTGGACGAAGGCGCTTTACGACCTCGGGCTGATCTCCTTCGACGAGCCTTTTAAAAAATTGCTCAACCAGGGCATGATACAGGGAAGCTCGCGGTTCGTTTACCGGGTGAGGGGCACCAACCAATATGTGTCCGCGGGTCTTAAGGAAGGATACGAGACCGATGCCATACATGTGGATGTAAATATTGTCGATGGCTTCGAGCTCGACATGGAAGCTTTCAAAACCTGGAAACCTGATTTTGCGGATGCCAGCTTTATCCTTGAAGAGGGCAGGTACCTCTGCGGGGCCGAAGTGGAAAAAATGAGCAAAAGCAAGTTCAATACCGTGAACCCCGACCATATCGTGGACCGTTACGGAGCCGATACGTTCCGCATGTACGAGATGTTCCTCGGGCCTGTGGAAATGAGCAAACCCTGGGATACCAAAGGTATTGAAGGTGTGCATCGCTTTCTTAAAAAGCTCTGGCGTCTTTTTTTCGATGAGCAAAAAGGCAAGCTGGTAAAAGACGAGGCAGCCAAGCCCGAAGAGCTGAAGGTGCTGCACCGCACGATCAAGAAGATCGAAGAAGACACCGAGCGTTTTTCTTACAATACGGCCGTGAGCGCCTTCATGGTCTGCGTGAACGAGCTCACCGATCTCAAGACCCATAAACGCGATGTACTCGAACCCCTGGTAATATTGCTTGCGCCTTATGCGCCTCATATAGCCGAAGAGCTCTGGCACCAACTGGGACATACCACTACCGTCCTGGATGCGCCCTTCCCGGCCTTCGACCCTCAATACCTGGTTGAAACGGCCAAGGAATACCCGGTTTCCATCAATGGGAAGCTGAGGACCCAGATCCTTATCGATCTTTCCGCCTCGCCCGAACAGGTGCAGGCGCTGGTAATGGAAAATGCGGTCGTGCAGAAGTGGATGGAAGGCAAACCCCTGAAAAAGTTCATTTTTGTGAAAGGTAAAATGGTCAATGTGGTAGTATAGCAGAAAGGGTTTATAGACCGTGCACCCCTGCACCGGTCCCTGCTATTATAGTAAGTTAAAATATGAAGATGGCAGGATTGCTTGCCCTGCTGTTCCAACCATCAAGGCCAATACTTGTTATCTTTAGAAAAAGACTTTATGGCTCATCCTAACCTGACCCTTATTGGCGCGCTGCGGCAGGCGGCAGGAAACCTTCGCAAAGGCGCTGCTTATGCCTGGGGTAACCATGGGGCCTGCAACTGCGGACACGTGCTGCAGGTGGTCACCCACCTCACCAAGGAGGAGATCCTCCGTTGCGCGCATACCGGCATTGGCGAATGGACCGAAATCGCCGAGGAGTATTGCGGTGTTACCCACCTGCCGGCCTATGCCATGATCTCGAGGCTTGAAGCTATTGGCCTTACACCTACCGATATACATTGCCTCGAATACCTGCAGGACCGTGAAGTGCTCGAGCGCCTCCCCGGCGGTTTCCGCTGGCTGAAGAAAAACGTTCGGGAAGATGTGATCCTGTATTTTGAAACCATGGCGGACCTGCTCGAGGAAAAGCTGCTGAGATACATTCCCCTGCCCGAGATGGCACCGCTCCCGGAACCTTTGCCCGCCGGCGCCTGATCAGGCTTGAATTGCTATAGACGGTATACGTCGCCGGCCGCCTGGACGCTCAGGCTGCAGTCCGGCCGGTCCGCTCTAAGCCCTGCTCCCGGTTTATGGCTTCCTTAGCCTGATCATAGCACTGGTGCCTTCGGTGCTTTCGAGGTTCACCTCGTAGCGTTTGCCACCCGATATAGCCACCATATAGGAAGTGTTGGGCGGTACGGAGCCAAGGTTCTCTGCCACCATAATAAGCTCATTGCTTTGCTCAAGCTCTTTAACGGCCAGCTTCACTACGTAGGCTTTTTCGGTAAGCCGGATATGGGTAAAGATCATTTTCTTGTTGAGGAAAAGCGAGATGGAGTCGCCGTCGACCTGCACATTATCATAGAACCGGAGCTCAACTGAATCGCCTTCGGCAGGGATCTCGGTTACGAAAACTTTTTTGCGGGTAATGAATTGTTCTTCAATGGTGAGCGGCCTGGAAGGCGGGGTTGCGGGTACCGGCACTGTTTCGATCACCAGTGCGGGCTCGGGGGCCGGGCGCACAGGTTCCGCAACCGGGGCGGGGTTCGACCGGGGCCTGAGTGCGATGAGGCCAACACTGTCGATGATCTCAGGATCATTGGCTCCCACCGTATAGTTGTCGATCACAAAATCCCACTCATCATGAAAAGAGGTGCCTGGCACCTTGGTGAGGTTCACCCCTCCCTTGGGATCCTCGTTGCCCCTGGGACCAGATTTTCCATCAAGGTGCATAGTGCCGCCACCGGGGCAGTTGAAATCCGCCACCGAGAGAAGTCCGCCCTTACTGCTGCTGCCTCCATTGTCGCGGATCAGCTGATCGTCCCACCAGACCACGCTGTTGGTTTGCTGGTCAAAATAGCCTTTGATGCTGTAACGGCGGTAGCGCCCCCCGGCAGTATAGTAATAGGAGGTGCCCGTAAGGCTGTCTCCTTTCTGAACGATCTTTACCTCAACCTTGTCGTTACTGATCTTTCCCCTCCATACACCGGTTACCATTTGTGCATCCAGCCGGCTTAGGAGCCCGGCTAGGAGCAGGGTTAGAAAAAAGCGGGTAAGATTGGTCCTTAGTTTTTGCGGCATCGGGAAATAAACGCCGGAGCACCCCCGGGAATTGTGCAGGCGGCCATTTGCTTTTTCCATCCCGGAACAATAAATATGAGCAAGCCCGTACCCAGACCGATTTTTTTCTATCAGTGGTTCTATCATTCAGCCATTCCTCCCTATCTTCCACCCAAAGCTATCATCATGAAAAGAGTTTTTTTATTTGCTCTCGGGTTTTCCAGCCTGGTGCGTGCAGGGGCACAAGGCAGCGAGGCCTATTTTCTATCACAGCCGGCGCTGACGCCTGATGGACAGACGGTTATTTTCAGCTACGAAGGCGATCTATGGAAGGCCGGCGTCAATAATGGGGAGGCGCATCGTCTTACGGCCATGCAGGGCTATGAAACGAATGCCAGGGTATCGCCCGATGGAAAGTGGATCGCCTTTACAGGCAGGCAGTACGGAAATGCAGACGTATTCCTGATGCCTATCAATGGCGGTGAGATCAGGCAGCTGACCTACCATAGCGGCAACGACGATGTAAGCAGCTGGAGCTGGGACTCGAAATATATTTACCTCAATAGCACCCGCACGGGAGAGGTAACGGGTTATAAGCTCAGCATGAACGGGGGAACACCCGAACGCGTGCTCGGCGATTATTTTTTCCTTTACGATCATAATCTTGTAGAACATCCTTCAACCGGCGAGATATTTTTTAACGATACTTGGGAGAGTGACAACCAGGCACAGCGCAAGCGGTATAAAGGCCCCTTCAATCCCGATATCCAGTCGTACAATTTCGCCTCAAAAAAGCACCAGCGGTATACGGACTGGGAAGGAAAGGATTTTGGCGCCTGTTTGGATAAGCAGGGCAAGCTTTATTTTATTTCCGACGAGGCCAACGGCGAGTATAATCTGTACACATTGGAAAATGGAAAGAAGACGGCACTGACGCGGTTTAGCACTTCCATCAAAACGCCCATGGTCAATGCCAACGGTGGAAAGGTTGTATTTGAAAAAGACTACCAGCTTTGGATGTACGACGTAGCCTCCAAAAAAGCCGAAAAGCTCAGGATATCCATTTTCAGGAACAATATCCTTGGCAAGGAGAAAGATTTTGACGTGCGT
>DASTPZ010000267.1:0-10741 GCA_035761965.1 Flavisolibacter sp.
CCAGGCTCGACCTGGTAGCCAGGCTGGGCGGTGATTGGTACTGCCGTGTATCTGCCGATAACCTGTTTACCGTACCAAAACCCAATATAAAACTGGGCATTGGCGTGGATGCGCTTCCCAACGGCATTCGCAACAGCACTATTCTTACAGGCAACCAGCTGGGGCAGCTGGCCAATGTAGACGAGCTGCCTGTGGTTGATCCTTCCTTCGAAGATGAACACCTTAAAAACATCGTGCAGTATTTTTCCATCAATCCTTCCGATATGGAAAGGGAAATTCATACATATGCCGCAAGGCTGCTCAACGAATCCAGGATAAATGAGGCCTGGCAGGTGCTGCTGGCTGCGGAGAACAGCTGATTCAGAGCCAGCTGGCGTATCGGCTGCTGGCCTTGTACAAGGCATAATCTGTCAGTTCCCTGGCTGCTTTCAGATTTATATAGGGAATGTAGATGCTGCCTGCTGCCGTATCCAGCTTTACGGATGCCAGTCCCTTCTGCCGCTGATAGATAGACTGCCTGATCGATACCGCCTGTATCTTCTGCCATTGCAACAGTATATGGGTTTCTCCAAAAAATCCCCTTTTCACCAGCAATACATCGTCGAGTGCCCAAAGCCTGAACTTTTTTTGTATGAGCAGGGCGGCAAAGCCCGGCACGGGGGTATAGAGAAGGAAAAAAAGACTGTACGCGCCCCAGGCCCACCACATCAGCGGAAGGATGATGAGCGTGGGCAAGACACCAAACATCAGCAGCCTTCTACCGATGAATGAGGGGTGAACGCGGATAGACAGAAGACCTCCGGTAGCCGGGATCGGGTAATAGTCTGCAACCAGCATGGGCAGATAGGCCGGCCTGGTAATGGGAAGGTGTACCCGCTGCTTGCTCTTTATTTCGTAGCCGCCGCTGACGTGGTATTCGAGCATCCAGAGCCGCATCAGCTTCCGGATCCAATTGGCTCGCCAGGATACATACTGCACTTTACGGCTGGCGATCAGCTTTTCCTTTACATTGAACAAGCCTCCCCTGATGCGAAAGCCATTGTTGACCCTGAATACCGCAAAATTGTAGAAGCGAAGAAATACGCGTGCAGTGGAAACCAGCAAGGTAACCATCAGAACAGCAGCTATAAGGAAAAGAACGGGATAGATGGCTTTGTCGGGAAAAAGATTGTCTACGCCCGAAACCAGGTCGTCGTCGATCGACCTCAGCCGGTCGTAAAGTCCAAACATGAAGGAGAACACGATGAAAAAAGCCTCAAGGTGGTTGGCAGAAATACTGAGCTTCAACAAGTCGCGATCTGTAAGAGTGATTGATGGAGCGCCTGGAATACTGTTATTCACGGCCTCTTTGTTCTCCTGCCCCTGTACCGACAGCAACTCTTCCCTAAGCGCTTCGGCCATGGGTTTGCCAAGCGCTTCAATGGTTGCTTCGGTCTTTTGCGTACCGGCCGTATCGATAGAAAGCTTTACGATACTTAACAGCTGGTGCAAAGGTCCCTGCTCTACATGAACCGTCTGTATCCTTTCAAGCGGGATTACCTTGGTTTCTTTTTTCAGCCATCCTTTTTTGATGACAAGCTTCCCCTCCTCGATGTAAAACCTGAAGAACAGGAACCGGAACAGGGCGCTCACCACGGTGAGAAAGAGAATGATTATGGCCAGGATCTGCGTCCAGTCCGGGCCCGATTCATCCTTGCGTTTCAGAAGAATGAGCAGTATAAAGACCCACAGTCCCTTAATGGCTTCCCAAAGCGTATTGGCAAAGACCACGGCCAACCCGGCCCAGGGTTGTTTCTGGGGCTTGCTCCAGTCAAATGGTTTCATCTTGCGGGGCGTGGATTTGACCAAGAATGAATTGCCTGAGCCTATCGGCCTCTTCCTGCTCCAGGCCGGGTATGCGCAGGTCGGCGCCATCGGCACCGGCAGTGTATACGATAAGGGAAGCCAGGCGAAAACGCCGTTCCACCGGCCCGGCCTGTACGCTGCAATTCTGGATGCGGTTGAATGGACAGATCTTAAGCGAACGCTGTACCCAGCCCCGCCTGTAAGCCACGTCTTTTTCCCTTATAGCATAGGCCGAATAAGGAAAGGATTTTTCTATGAACAGCAGCCAGGTTGAAACAATCAGCAAAAAGCTGCCGAGCACTATCACCCAGCCATAGGTTTGCCTCAGGCCGGAGATAAAATAAATGAGAAGGCCCGTAATAGCTGCCAGTACCAGGGTTGTAATGAGCCATTCGATCCTGAGCACTTTAAGATAATCGCCGTGAACAGGCCTCAGCTCGATCTCTTCCGCGGCCGGCAGCGTCGAAACATCTACCTGGGTATTAAGGTAAGCCATACCTAAAATTAAGCACTGCGGGCAATAAGGGATATGAAGGTTATACCATACGATCGTTGGCGAAAACATCAATTCGCCGCCTGCTGGCTCCCGCTGGTCCTGGCGGCCCAGCCAAAAACCCTCTTCAAAAGATCGGTGGTTCTGGCGGCTGCGTTGGTGCGGATATTGGCCTCTTCCTGTGCAACCTGGTCGAAGAGGGCTTCTACGGCGCGGTTCACAACAAAGGAAGGAAGATCGGGATTAAGCTTATTGAGGGTAGTGGGAAAGCCGTTATAGGTATTGACCATATCGGAGTAAAACTTTGTAGCGCTGAACCTGTCCAGCGAGCTTTTGATGATGGGAGAAAAAGCTGCCACCAGTTTCTCGGTGGTCTTATTGCGGAAATATTGGGTAGCCGCGTCCCTGGGACCGCGAATGATGGCGACCGCATCGGTGATAGTCATTTCCCTGATGGCATCAACAAAAATGGGACGCGCGTAACCCACTGCGTCTTCGGCAGCCCTGTTCACCTGCAGTATGGCCCTGTCGACCAGAGAGCCCATTCCAAGCTGTCTTAGCGTGCTTTCTATTTTCTGTGCATCCGGGGGAAGCAGGATCTTGTAGAACTGGCTGTTGAAAAATCCATTTTCTTTATTCAAAAGTGAAATGCCCCTTCCTACACCCTGGTCTAGCGCTTCGCGAATGCCTTGTGCAGCCTCGGTTTCGGTAACAACGGCGGTATTGCCCGGCAGGTTGCCGAGGGTGCTGCAGGAAAATAATCCGACTGTTAGCGCAAGGGCATAGAGATATTGTTTCATCACGTGATGTTTAATAATCGATTCCAAAATACAGGCCAGAAATACACGAAAAGTATCAACCGCGATTTATCGGCCTGTGCAAGGTCATCTTCTGGCAAATTACGGCCTTTCGGTGTACGCCGCACAGACTTGTGTATACGCTGCCGCTCAGCCCTTTCTGCAATGCTGCTTGCGGCTGACAATGCGCTGCCGAAGGTGCTTGAAGAACCTGGCGCGTTCCCGCTCGCTTACCATGCTGATAAGCGTTGATTTTCTGATAAGGTTCTGGATATATGAATGCATATTCTCGCAAAAGCTTACATCCCTTGTAACCAGGAAATTGAGCACGTTGTGAACAAGAAAAGCAGCCTTGCTTTCGTCGAGCGTGGCCAGGATGGAGTTCTCGAGAATAACGATCTCGTTGAAATACATTTTGAAGCTGGCGCCCGGCGTATGCGCGGGATCCTGGGCATCGGACTTGAAGCCCCGGGTTGCCTGCAGCTCGAGGTGGTCGATCAGCTTTTCAAGGGCTTCATAAATCATGTAGATCTGTTCGTTGTTCTCAAAAATATTTGAGTCCTGGTAGAACTCGACCTGCCGCAGCGTGCTGTTCACACTCTCAATATTCCATAGCTCCACGGAGCCGATGCGGTTATAAAAAGCAAGACCCTGCCTGCCAAGCTCGAAGAACTCATTAGGGTAAAGGTCCAGGCTGAATTTTTTATGCGCGAACTCCGGCAGGTGAAGAATGTTTTTCATCCAGAAATAATACTTGAAGGCCGCCAGCTCGCGGAAATGGAAATGGTGAAAGATGGGTATATCCTTGCAGAGGTAGTACATAACCGGGTTCCTGAAACCCGACATGTATTTAACCTGCTGTACAAGGCTCGAAAGGTAATCGTCGAACCGAAAGGAATCGGCCTGTACGAACTTGCCGTTGAACAGGTAACCTTCTGTTCTGAGGCTGCAGAGACTATCAAGCGAAAGGCCGAAATGCAGGCAAAGCCGGTAGGCCTCGTCCATTGCCAGCACCTTGTCTCCCCTTATGCGGCGGTAGGCACTATCCGTACTGATCTGCAGTACGGCCGCTATTTCGTCGACCAGCGAGGCTTCGGCCGGCAGGATGGTCCTGATGTGCCCGAACAACCGGGCCTGTATATCCGTAGACATTATAAGGAGGAATTGAGAACGGCAGATGCCCTGTTCGGAAATTTTTTGAGCAAGATATTGAAGAAAATATTCCGTTGCTTTTCGCTCGATTGGCTGATGAGCGTGGCCCGGCGCATAAGGGTTTGAAGCCTTTCAAAGGTAGCAGCACAAAAATCCTCGTTGGTGGTAACCATATAATTGAGCACATCGGAGCTCAGGTAAACGGTATGCCTGCCGCTTGCCCTTGCCAGTACTGTATTGTCGCCCAGCACTACGCGGTTATAGAACAGGCTGTAATTTTCAGCTTTGGAAGAAAAAGACTCGCCCGGAAGAAACTTAGCGCCAGCAGCCGCCTGTTCGCGCAGGTGCTCCAATAGCCGGTAAAGAGAATCGTAGATTTTCTGTATGTCACGTTCCGAGGAAAAATAGCCTGCTTCCCGATAGTATTCAACCTGGGCAATGGTGCTGTTCACGCATTCTGTATTCCAGATCTCGGTGCTGGGCAGGCGGGCATAGGCCCCGGCGATCCTGCGTCCGAGCTCTTCTGTTTCAGCTGGAAGCATATCGATTGAAAAAGGTGTGTGCGTGAAATCGGGGTGCTGGAGTATCGATTTCATCCAGAAAAAATACCTGAATGCAAAGAGCGGACGGAAAAGAAAATTATAGAAGACAGGAATATCCTTGGTAAGATAGATGAGGTCTCCGGATCCGCCTTGCTCCAGGGCTGTAAGCGCATCCAGGATATTGCCGAGGTAATCGCGAAAGCTATTTACAGAAGGATTAACCTGGTTATACCGAAAGGAAACGGTGGATGGTCCTGCACGAAGCGCCTCATCCAGCGAGACTGAAAAATCCTCGCAAAGCTTCCGTACTTCGTCGAGCACCAGCGGCGTCTCGCCCCTTATGCGGCGGTAAGCACTGTCGGCGCTCACATGAAGCGCCCCGGCAATTGCATCAGCCAGGGATGCGTTTGCAGGAAGCTTTTCCTTTATCTGCTGAAACAGGTAATCCTGTATTGACATACGCCTCGTGAATGGATGAAAATTTAAGATAGCTCAATTCATTCTATAAGCAAAGGGAAAAACCATGCCCTCTTCAGCTCAGCGGTGCAGGGAGCGTTTTTGCCGGTAACACATTCATTATGGAAGAAGGGAAAAATCTTCATATGATACGTTACAAAACGGATCATACCCGCTCATCTATTCATCGCCTTTGTTCCCGTACCTTTGCAGCACTTTGAAATAGCGTTGCAATGCAAACTTCACATTTATCAGAACAGGAGATCATAAGAAGGGAAAAGCTGGCAGAAATGAAAAGCCTGGGTATCGATCCATACCCCGCTGCCCTGTATCCCGTTACCCATCATTCGGCTAATATCAGAAGCAGCTTTAACGAAGAAGACAAGGAATCGCTGGCCGATGTATGCCTGGCCGGTCGCATCATGAGCGTACGCGATATGGGTAAGGCAAGCTTTGCCGTACTGCAGGATGCACAGGGAAGGATACAGATCTATGTGCGCAAGGATGATCTTGCAAAAGGCGACGATACCTCTACCTATGATATCGTTTGGAAAAAATTGCTCGACATCGGTGACTTCATCGGCGTGAAAGGTTTCGTGTTCCGGACCAAGACGGGCGAGATCTCCGTTCATGTAAAGGAGCTGACCGTACTGGCAAAATCACTGAGGCCATTGCCGATCGTAAAGGAAGCCGAAGGCCAGACCTTTGATGCAGTAACCGATCCCGAGTTCAAATATCGCCAGCGCTACGCAGACCTGGTGATCAATCCATCGATCAAAGAAACCTTTCTCAAGCGTACAAAGCTGATCAATTCCATACGCGATTTCCTGAACTCCCATGGCGCTCTCGAAGTCGATACACCGGTATTGCAAAGCATTCCGGGTGGTGCCGCGGCAAGACCCTTCATTACCCACCACAATGCCCTGGATGTACCTTTTTACCTGCGCGTAGCCAATGAGCTTTACCTCAAACGCCTTATCGTTGGCGGCTTCGACTGGGTATATGAGTTCAGCCGCAATTTCAGGAACGAGGGTATGGACAGGACCCACAATCCAGAATTTACGATCCTCGAATTTTATACTGCTTATAAGGACTATCTCTGGATGATGAATGTAACAGAGCGGCTGCTTGAGAAGGCTGCCATCGATGTTTGCGGTGGCACCGATGTAACGGTAGGCGATAAGGTAATTTCTTTCAAAGCCCCATTCAAGCGTATTTCGATCTTTGATGCCATCAGGGAACATACAGGCTTCGATGTAAGCCAGATGGACGAAGCTGCACTGCGTGATGTTTGCAGGCAATTGCAGCTGCCTGTCGACGAAACAATGGGTCTTGGAAAGCTTGTGGATGAAATTTTCGGAAACCGCTGCGAGCATCATTATGTGCAGCCCACCTTTATCATTGACTACCCGGTGGAAATGAGCCCACTTACAAAAAAGCACCGCAGCAAGCCCGGACTGGTTGAGCGTTTTGAGCTTATGATCAATGGAAAAGAGATTGCCAATGCCTATAGCGAGCTCAATGATCCCATCGACCAGCGCGAACGCTTTGAAGAGCAGGTAAAGCTGATGGAGAGGGGCGATGAAGAGGCCATGTATATCGATTACGATTTTCTGCGCGCACTTGAATACGGCATGCCGCCAACGTCAGGTATTGGTTTTGGCATAGACAGGCTTTGCATGCTGCTTACCAATCAGCCTTCCATACAGGATGTGCTGCTGTTCCCGCAGATGAGACCGGAAAAATGGGCAATGGATGCAAACGAAGGAGAAAAGGCTGGCAGCTGATATTTTCCTTAAGTAAAAGTATCATTGTTCTATAAGGTAGATCCGGCCTTATCTTTCACTGTTCAGCCGGCCTGGTGAAACAAGGCGGGTAATCAGGCCGGCAGGGCTTTTTGCATTCTTATACAATAATCCGGCAGGGAAAACTGTTTTAGGGTGAGCCAAGATCAACACCAATGAAACAGATCCTTTTCCTGACCATGCTCTTTTGTTCTATGGCAGCTCCGGCCGCAGAAAAAAAGACAATCCTTTACGCCAGCGGCAAAATACAGTACGAATACGAATTAGAGGGCCATCTGATGGAAGGCCAGTTCTCTGCTTATTATGAAAGCGGCAGACTGAAGATCAAGGGCCAGTTCAGGCATAACCAAAAAACAGGCTTGTGGCGGGTTTGGGACGAAAATGGTCTTTTACGCTCCGAAAGAAAATACAGCAATAACCATCAGTTCGTGCTCATCAACCAGTGGGATGCATCGGGCATCAGGATAAAGGAAGTAAAAGAAAACGCCGTGTTCGTGCAAGCCGGCGGCTGCGAAACGAACGACGAGCTTTTCAGGCATCACTACCTTAGCATCATTGGCAGGGGCTTTCCGGCAAATGAATTTCTTTTCGAAGAATGCGGTTTGGCCGATTCGCTTCTGACAGAAGCAAAAGCAGGAAGGCTTACAGCCTACGCCGATGACCGTATGACCGGCGGTGTAAGCCAGGCCCGTCTTGCACGATACGGAGCTGCCGATATAACGGCATTGAAGATCAAGGAAGAATATGCATGCTGCGCTTATACCCAGTCCATGAATTGCCGGCTGATGGCCATTTGCCTCGTGGTAACGGAGGATGGTGTTGAAAAAGAGCTGGGTTGGTTTTATCCGCCTCTTATCAAGAACAATGCCGCTGCGATGCAGCAGATCAGGGATCATGAGGTGCCCGGCCGTGTAATTGCCACCACAGTAAATGACCTTGCTTTCAGTTTCAGGCAGGTAAGCGAAAGGGATAGCGAGACCGCCCGGCTGATGCTTTTTGAAATGGAGGCCAGCGCTATTCTTTATACCCTCGATAACCGGTCAATGGCCTCATCCTCGCACTAACTTCCAGGGCAATTGGCTTTGAGGCGCTCAATCAATAAAGATATCCGGCATTAGAGGCTGGGCCGGGTTAACGGCATAGGAAGAAAAATCAGTGATGCCGTTTTGAGCGAGTATTTCCTCATCGATAAAAAAGTTTCCTGTACAGGCTTCCGATGGCTGTTTCAGGATATGAAAGGCTGCATCGGCTACTATTTCGGGCCTCCGGCTCATTTGCATCAGGCTGTCCCCGCCTAGCAGGTTCTGGATGGCGGCCGTAGCAATGGTCGTTTTTGGCCAAAGGGCATTGGCGGCTATATGAAAAGGCTTCAGCTCCTCTGCAAGTCCCATGGCGATCATGCTCATGCCATATTTGCTCATGGTATAGGCCAGGTGCTGCGACAGCCATTTTGGCTGCAGGTTGATGGGTGGCGAAAGTGTAAGAATGTGTGCGTTGGATGAATTCTTAAGATGTGGTATACAAGCCCTGCACATAAGGAAAGTTCCCCTGATCTGGATGCCATGCATAAGGTCGAACCGCTTGGCTTCGGTTTGAAGCGTGGGGGTGAGGCTGATAGCGCTGGCATTATTGATCAGTATGTCTATACCGCCGAGGCTTTCAACGGTTTTTGCTACGGCAGCCTCTATTTGTTCCTCGAAGCGGATATCGCACTGCAAGGGGAGGGCCTTTACGCCCAGCGCGCTGATCTCTTCGGCAGCGGAATAGATGGTTCCCTCGAGCTTTGGATGTGGTTCGGCAGTTTTAGCGGCAATGGCAATATTGGCGCCTTCTTTTGCCAGCCTGAGCGCAATGGCCTTGCCTATGCCCCTGCTGCCTCCTGTAATGAGCACATTCATTCCTTTCATGTAAGAAAATTAAGGATTGTTGCGAACAAAGCAAGCATACCGCAGCCCCAGGAAAAAACATGCAGTACGCTTGATTGACATGCATTTGTTACATACCGGTTTCCCTGGGCTTTGTACCCATGATGGTTTCGATCTGCTCCAACACCGTGGGCGTGAGCTTAGGCAGAACTTCCAGGGCTTTCAGGTTTTCGAGGAGCTGCTCTTTTTTGGTGGCACCGAGTATGGCGGTTGTTACGTTTGGATTGGAAATACACCAGGCGATAGACAGGGTGGCAAGCGATGTACCGAGGCCAGCGGCAAAATCGGTAAGTTTTCTTACCCTTGCCAGCTTGTCTTCCTGTAACCATCTTTCTTTAAGCCAGTCGAAGCCCTCCAGCGAGAGGCGGCTGCCCTCGGGTATGCCATTGTTGTACTTGCCGGTAAGCAGGCCGGAAGCCAGCGGGCTCCAGATGGTAGTACCCATGCCTACCGTACCAAAGATCATGGCAAATTCGGATTCCATTTTATCGCGCTCGAGCAGGTTGTACTGCGGTTGTTCAACAGAAGGTCCTATAAGGCCAAGCTGACTGGCTACGCGGTGGGCTTCCATGATCTCGGCAGCGCTCCATTCGCTTGTACCCCAATAAAGGATCTTTCCCTGCTGGATCAATATATTCATGGACCATACCACCTCTTCGATGGGCGCGTTCTTATCGGGTCTGTGGCAGAAGAAAAGATCGAGATAGTCTACCTGCAGGCGCTGCAGCGCTTCGTGGCAGGCTTCAATGATGTGCTTTCTGCTCAGGCCTGTTTGATTGGGCTTATTCTGCTTTCCTCTCCAGCCAAAAAAAACCTTGCTGCTGAGGGTGTAAGAGCTGCGGTCCCAGGCCTTTTTCCTGAGCACACGGCCCATCAGCTTTTCACTTTCGCCGAGAGCATATACTTCCGCATTGTCGAAAAAATTAACACCGTTATCGTAGGCAATGCCCATCAGCTCCTCTGCTATCGTATCGTCGATCTGTTTATGAAAGGTAACCCAGCTGCCGTAAGACAATACGCTGAGTTGGAGACCTGTCTTTCCCATTCTTCTGTATTCCATATATCGAGTTTATAGGTGAAGTTAAAAATAATTGCAGTCGGGCGGATGGTTCAGTCGGTTATAGAGGCAATTGCCGGTTCCTGTACAGGTGATTTAAGAAAAACAAGACGGTTGTTTTTATACCATTTTTTTGCTACAACCGGCAGCGCTTTTTCTGTTCTTTTCGTTTATGTGGGGTATGCTTTTGTGTTATATGATGCAGTATGCGTTCTGTCTAACCTGTAGTGTATAAGTAAGTGTGCGACCCTCCAACCCGCCGTTTGTTGCAAATGCCCTTTCGATCTGCACTTTGTTGTGAAATGTGCATTTCCTTCGAACTGTAGTTTGTTGTAAGGTGAACGAACGCTCTCCGACCTGGGGTGTATGATGAAGTCGACACGCTCTCCGACCTGGATGATACGATGAAGTGAAGGAACACTCTTCGACCTGTCATCCCGACGAAAGGAGGGACCTGAAGCTCCGCCCTCTCAACCCTGCCCGCAAAGCCCAAGAAAACCCCTTATCATCAAACAATTTATTCCCCAGCTGTGCAGCTACCATAAAGCTTTTGTTGTGTCACTCCCTTGTACGTCCCTATCGCTACTGGGCAAGCTCGCAAAGAAGCACTTATTTCTCTGGCCCATCTTGGCTCCAAACCTCAGATCGCTCCTTTTGTCGCGATGACAG
>DASTPZ010000268.1:0-4055 GCA_035761965.1 Flavisolibacter sp.
ACCAACCTTCAAAAGATTGCCTGAGCCCGTACCCGGTAATCCCCTAATTGGAGGTATCCCTACATCGGTTTCAAGACAGCTCTCACCTCTACTCTTAACGATTCCTTTGCCCAAAAAGGCATGCATATTGACCATGAGGGGTAATTCATGAAAATGATCTTATCCCTAATATTATCGATGTCAATATTTACAGCCTGTGAACGGAATGAGCCAATCATTCCTGATTTTCAAAAAGACCAGCCATCCCGCATCATGCGCGACGTTTCCTATGGAAGCGATACGCTGCAGAAGATGGATGTTCACCTGCCCCAGGGGCGCAATCCTGCCTCGACCAGGTCCATCGTGCTTATTCACGGCGGCGGTTGGAACAGCGGTAGCAAATCGGATTTTGTTACCTATATCGACTCTTTCAAACGACGCATGCCAGAATATGCTATCTTTAACCTCAATTACAGGTTATTCAATGGCGGGCACCGCTTTCCGGCCCAGGAAGAGGATGTGAAAAAAGCTATCGACTTTATCATCAAACACGCGGCGGAATACGGTGTGAGCAAGGACGGGCTTGTACTGCTTGGTGCCAGTGCCGGCGGGCATCTCGCCTTGCTGCAGGCATATAAATACAGGCAGCCGGCGGTAAAAGCGGTGATCGATTTCTTCGGTCCCACCGACCTGGTTTCCATGTACCGCAAGCCCTGGCATCCCTTTGTAACCTTTGCCCTTGAAATGGTGACCGGCACCAACCCGGCCGTCGATCCCGATCTTTACAGGGAATCAAGCCCGGTTTATTTCATCGACAGGCAATCTCCACCCACGCTTATCTTTCATGGCGCCAAGGATGCGGTAGTCAACCTCTCGCAATCCAAGGCCCTGGAGGCTGCTCTGGATAAAGCGGGCGTGAAAAATGAGCTGGTCGTGTATCCGAATGCCGCACACGGCTGGTACGGCACAACCCTCAGCCATTCGTTTGACCGGATCGAGCATTTTCTCCGCGCAAATGTTAAGTAAAATAAAAACCCGGTTGTGATGAAGCACCTTAACGGTGCTTTTTTTATTTTCATATCTTATGAAACAAGCCTTAACACTGCTGCTTTTTGTTCTTGTCCTTTCCTCCTGCCAAAAAGAAACCGACGGCGGTACCGATAACCTGCCTGCCAAAGAAGAAACTTTCCTGAACCTGGCCTATGGCAACGATGCTGCCCAGGTGATGGACCTCTACCTGCCTGCTGGACGAACAGACACGACAAAACTGATCATGATGATTCATGGCGGCGCCTGGTTCATGGGCGATAAATCCGATTTCACTCAATACGTGTCCGTGCTCAAGCAAAGACTTCCGGGTTACGCCATTGCCAATATCAATTACAGGCTTGCCTCCATTGCTACCAATCATTTTCCTACCCAGGAAAATGATATGAAGGCAGCCGTCGACTTCCTGGTCCAGAAAAGCGGGCAGTATAAGATCTCACAAAAGATCGTGCTGCTTGGTGCCAGCGCAGGGGCCCACCTCGCCATGCTCCAGGCCTACAAGAATCAAAATCCGAAGATCAGGGCTGTGGTAAACTTTTTTGGCGCTGCCGATATGACCATGCTTTACAACGATGCGGGTCCTAACGATCAACTTGGCATCCAGATCCTGGTAGGCGGCACACCCACGACCAATGCGGCGGCCTACCTTGCTTCCAGCCCCCTCAATTTTGTAACGGCCCAATCGCCACCCACGATCGTATTGCATGGCACGGCAGACGATGTGGTAAACATCAACCAGTCGGAGGCCTTGCGTGATAAGCTTCAAAGCCTGGGTGTAAAGCATGAGTTCCATCCGTTCGCGAACCAGATACATGATACCTGGCCAGCGCCCGTCATGAACGAAGCCTTCGACAAGATCGAGGCTTTCGTAAAGGCCAACGTGCAATAGTTCTCCCTGCTTCAAAAAGACTTTAAACCGCTGTATTTTTCCCTGGCTTGATCGCCGGGCAGGGCGGGATGTCATGCACCTATCAATTCCGCCCGGAACTCCATACCGCTATCTCCGCCGCTCATCATCTTTACCGTTTTCAATCCTCTAATTCCCTAATTTGGAGCGGCTTTTTCAGGACATCCTCCTGAAAAAGCCCACGATAGCCAATTTTTAATGAATAAAACAATGTGCTTATGAAGTACAAGAAACCGCTGACGAAGCAAAGCTTACTATTATTGTTATTGCCGGCCATTGTCCTTATTTCCTGGGAACGATCACCCCGGAAGGGCGGCGCCGATGAACTGCAGGTTCCGGTCACTTATTACAAGCTGACCAATGGACTGAAGGTTGTTCTATCACCCGACAAAACAGCGCCGACCGTAGCTGTAGGAGTTTATTACAATATCGGCTTCAGGAACGAGCCGCGTAACCGTACGGGATTCGCCCACCTGTTCGAGCATATGATGTTCCAGGGTTCCGAAAACCTGGGCAAGATGGAATTCATCCAGCTGGTGCAGAAGAATGGCGGCGTGCTCAATGGATCCACGCGATTTGATTTTACCAACTACTGGGAAGTGATGCCCGCGC
Source organism: Flavisolibacter sp. (assembly GCA_035761965.1). GTDB lineage: Bacteria > Bacteroidota > Bacteroidia > Chitinophagales > Chitinophagaceae > Flavisolibacter. Next base: position 2,546 of record DASTPZ010000268.1, read on the forward strand.
ATAAGCTTGAAACGGCTTTATGGGCAGAAGCCGACCGTATGAAGGGATTGAAGATCACACAGGAGAACCTGACCAACCAGCAGGGTGTGGTAAAGAACGAAGTGAAGGTAAATGTGCTCAACCAGCCCTATGGTGGATTTCCCTGGCTCGATATGCCGCAGTATGCCAACAAGAACTGGTACAATGCACATAATTTTTACGGCGACCTGGCCGATCTCGATTCTGCCAAGCTGGAAGATGTGGACGCCTTCTTCAAGACCTTCTATGCACCCAACAATGCGGTGCTGGTCGTAACGGGTGATTTCGAGATCCCTGCGGCACGCAAATGGATCGACCAGTATTTCAGCAAAATACCAGCCTCCAAGCTTCCTCCGAAACCCGATCTCACCGAGCCGGCCCAGGAAAAAGAGCAACGCTTTACAAAAGAAGATAAGCTGGCAAAAAAGCCCGCCCTCGCAGTAGGCTATAAAATGCCTGAGCGCAATACGCCCGAGTATTATGCTATGGGACTTATAGACCAGATACTGGTACAGGGCCAGGACAGCAAGCTGTATGAGCTGCTTGTGCAGAAAAAAGGTTATTCCGCCGGAGTTAGCGGAGGCATTAACATCGGACTTGGCAATATGTTCGATTACAATGGCCCTATGCTCTGGGTATCCAACCTTACCTATGACTCTACGGTAACTTCCGATGAGATCATTGCGCAGTACGACAAGGCAGTTGCCGAGCTGAACAACGTGACCGCCGAAGACCTGCAGCTGGCGCTGGTAAAGATCCGTTCAGGCCTCTACGATGCCATGGGTGGTAATTTCGGTATCGGCAAGGTTAACCTGCTTGCCTGCTTTGCCCTTTTCGATGATGATCCTTCAAGGATCAACCGTCTCGAAAATGAGTTCAAGAAAGTTACCCCTGAGCTGGTGCGCAAAACTGCGCAGCAATACCTCAGCCCCAAGAACAGAACAATTTTGATCATTGAACCCAAAGCACCTAAAGCATGAAAAAGATCAACAGATATATAGCTGCCTTTTTATTTCTTGTAGCCTTCACACCGGCTATTGCACAAAAAGAAACGCCTCCAGCAGGCGCAAAGGCAAAAGACTTTAAGCTTTCCGACAAGAAAGTATCCAGCCTGCCGAATGGACTCAAAACAACCATGGTTCATTATGGCGACCTGCCCAAAGTGACCGTGAGCCTCATCATCAAGACCGGCAATGTGCACGAGAGCAATGACCAGCTTTGGCTGGCCGATCTTACGGGGCGTATGCTACGCGAAGGCACAGGCAGCATGAACTTCGCAGCCCTGTCCAAAAAAGCCGCTATGATGGGTGGAAGCCTCAACGTATCAGTAGGGCTTACTCAAACAACCATTACCGGATCGGTTCTGTCTGAATTCGCGCCCGATTTCATCAAGCTCGTTGCATCGTTGGTAACCGAACCTGCCTTCCCCGCCTCTGAGCTCGACCGTCTTAAAGGCGATATGAAACGCAGGCTCATCACACAAAAGAAGATC
>DASTPZ010000269.1:0-2091 GCA_035761965.1 Flavisolibacter sp.
CGGCATTCAGCTTTTTTGCGGTCTCCAATGCCTGTTGCGCCAGGGGGCCGTATTGCGCAAACCTGGTCATTGGATCCGCCATCATCCTCAGCGAAGCGATCATCTTCCTGACGATATAGATCTCCGAGTTGTCCTTGCTGAGGGCTTCGGCCTTATCGATCAGCTGCTCAGCCTTATCTGCAACCGGGTCGATCTTTTCCGTCATGCCTCCCATCTGCCCTCCCATCAGGAAATAACCCGAATTGATCTGGGTGAGGGCTGCATAGTAGTACGGATGCCACTGGGTCTTTTCGGCTTCTGCTATCCTTTCGAAAGCGGCAGACAGGTCCTTTAGCGCAGTAACATTCATTGTGGTATCGACCGCAGCCACTTTTTCCTGCATCGCCTTTGTATACTTTTCATTTTGCGCGAACGAAGTGGCCATCAGTAAGGTAGAGGCCATGAATAAAAACATCTTTTTCATAAATAGGCTTTTTATCATTATTGTTTTTGTTTCAGCTTTTCGTATTCTTTCTCAACCGAGTTGCTGCCTGTGCTTACATAGGCATTGATATAATGGAACACAAGACCAATACCCCAGCCAAACATCGGCCACACCGGCCAGGGAAGACCGTCTCCCGCATTCTTGGCCCCATTGAAAAACCACAGCAGCCAAAGGAATGTGTTTACGATCACATAGGTGGAAGCGTGTCGCTTGAACGCGGCCCGGCGATTGGCCAGGTTCCATAGTTGCGGGTCTTTGCCCTCGGGGGTTGGTAAATAGTCCATATGATTGATTTAAAGATTGCTGTTGATAACGTCCTGGCTTCTGTCTACACCAAAGCTGAAAAATGCACCGATGTATACAAAAGTTCTTGATGGAGGCACAATGGCGTCTTTTCGCATACCGTTGTAGGAATAGTTATAGCCGAACACCTGCTTGCTGTTCAACACATTGGAAACCGAGAGCACCAGAACGGTAAATTTCTTGGAACCGGGCTTGAACACATGAGGCAGGTAGTTCACACTAAAGCTAAGGCTGTTATAAGGAATGGTCTTTCCCTGGTCGTAGATATTGAATTTGTTGCTGGCATTATCGTACCTGATATTGTAATAAGGCCGTCCCGAAGCATATACATAGTTGGCGTTGAATTGCGTCTTCATGCTGCTTACAAATTTCTTGACTACGAAATTCGCTGTATGCTTTGCAGCAAACCCGGGTTGTATCTCGGTTGGATAATTCAGGAAATCCCTTTTTGTATCGAGGTAAGAATATGAGATCCAGAAATCCACATTCTTGATCGACTTTTTGTCGCGGTAAAATAGCTCAAATCCCTGCGCATAGCCATAACCTGCATTGGAAGCCGCCTGCTCCTGGTTATTTACGATCACTGTCTTCAGCAGGTCATCATATTTTTTATAAAAAACCTCTGCCCTCAGGGTTTGCAGGGCCGATACTTTCTGGTACTGGGCTATGTAGTGCGTGGCCTTTGTAAAACCGAGATCAGCGCTGGTAGGCAGGTAACGGCGTTCGGGATTTTGATAGAACACGCCATAGGCAAGAGAGGCCTGGCTTTCCTTACCTAGCTTATAGGCAAGAGAGACCCTCGGAGACAGGTTGAATTTGTCCAGCAGTTGCGAATGCTCCAGCCTTCCGCCAAACTTGGCTGCCAGCTCATTCGTAAGGTATACGTCTGTTTCTGCAAAACCTGCCAGCAGGTTCTCCTTCACCCGGCTGGGGAACTGCAGACCCGTGCTCGTTTCATAGTCTGACCGGTCATTGCTGCCGTTGTATTCGCCTCCGAAGCGAAGCGCGCTCAATCCCCTGAACCTTCTTTCAAATACTGCTTTTCCGTTTATATAAATACCACGTGTGTCCAACTGGAAGTTTTTGTATTCGAAACCGCCGAGGTCTGCTTTGCGGCCGGTGCCATCCTGTATGTTGCCTTCTATATCGTCCTTGTTATTGGCATAGGAAAGCCCGCCGTTAAACTTCCATTTCGTGCCGATATTTTCCTTCCAGGAGAGATTATGATACATGTTGAAGTTACTGAGCCTGAAAGCTTCTTTATAACCCAGCGTATCCAGGCTTGGGTTGCGTACACCCACCTT
>DASTPZ010000270.1:0-10119 GCA_035761965.1 Flavisolibacter sp.
CATCTTCGTTTGTTACCTTTTGAGCAACAACCGCAAGGCCATCGACTGGAAGGTGGTGATCTACGCGCTCATTGCGATGGTTGCTTTTTACCTAGGCGTTACCCGCGTTGGATTCATTAATGGATTCTTTGATTTTATATCCAGGGCTTTTGTAAAGGTGATCGACGTGGAGATCGAAAGCACGAGGCTGGTCTTCGCAAACTTGGTGGAAATAAGGCCTGAAGCCTGGGGGTTTATCTTCGCCGTACGGGTATTGCCCACCATCATATTTTTCTCGGTTCTTTCAGCCATCCTTTATTACACCGGCATTCTTCAAAAGATCGTTTATGTATTTGCCTGGCTGCTTAGCAAGCTGCGCATCTCCGGTGCGGAAAGTGTTTCCACCTCGGCGAACATCTTTATGGGCCAGACCGAGGCGCCTTTGATGATCAAGCCTTATCTCGACAAAATGAACCGCTCAGAGATCCTTTGCGTAATGATAGGCGGCATGGCCAATACGGCAGGCAGTGTGCTTGGGGCTTATGTGGCCCTGCTGGGCGCCTCGGGCCAGGGGCAGGAGTATTTTGCGCTTCACCTGCTTACGCAATCCATCCTCAGCGCGCCGGCGGCGATCATTTGTGCCAAGATCATCTTTCCTCAAACCGATGAAGTATTACGGGAGGTCAGCATACCAAAGCAAAAGCTGGGCGATAATTTTCTTGATGCGATATCGCTTGGCACCACAGATGGCTTAAAGCTTGCAGTGAACGTAGGCGCTATGCTCATAGCTTTTACAGCGCTCATTTTTGTCTTTAACTACATGCTGGGAAAGATCGGCGAATGGACAACGCTGAATGCGGTCATCGCCCGCAATACGCCCTATTCCGCCCTCTCCTTCCAGATGATACTGGGCTATATTTTTTCGCCGGTGGCCTGGCTGATCGGCGTGCGTTCGCAGGACATGCTGAATGTAGGCTCGCTGCTGGGAGAAAAAACGATCCTGAACGAGTTCAATGCTTTCTTCTCTTTTGCCAACATGAAGAATAACGGCACGATCACCGACCCCAAATCCATCCTTATCACGACCTATGCTTTGAGCGGCTTCGCCAATTTTGCATCTATCGGGATACAGATCGGTGGTATCAGCCAGCTGGCGCCCAGCCAGCGCAAGAACCTTACCGAGCTGGGTGTGAAGGCGCTCGTTGGCGGAACCATAGCCTGCCTGATGTGCGGCTGCGTGGCCGGGGCGTTTTTCTGAGAGCGGAGCAAAAATCGCCCCTCGGCTGCCCGATCAAACCGGCTTTTCCGGGAACGTGCCCGGAATTTCCTGGAGTATTACTGACCCGGGCTGAATTGACAAAACCAACGCGGTTCGCCAGTTTCATTATTCATTTATCCCCTAATAGGTAGCCATCTGATTAACAGCCGGCTATCCCAGGGATCAAGAATTTGAACAGAAACCGGTGGTTTTATGATTTTTTTAAAATTTAAGGGGAATTAAGTATTATTGTGTTCCCTAACATTCGGACAAGCACACATCTATTCAATCAAACATTTTTTAACTAAAACCTATCTGCTTTGAAAAATTTTACTTTCCTGGCTTTTACTGTTTTTTCACTCCTGGCCATTCCGGCTTTTGCGCAAAGGAATTGCGCAACTGACGATATCATGCGGGAGTTATTCAGGACAGATCCTCAGGTAAGACTGAGGTACGAAACCGCCAAAAGAGCGATGGACGCAAAGGTGAGCCAGTACCTGGCCAACCCCAATGCGCCTTCACTGCGTACGACGGCTATCATCACTATCCCTGTGGTGGTGCACATCGCTACCGATAACCCCAACCTTGTTACAGATGCGGTCGTGCAGCGCCAGATCGATACGCTGAACTGGTATTATGGCAATGCGCCTACCGGCGACAGCCTTCGTGTGAGCGAACCTTTCCGCACTTCTTACGGCCGCAGCCAGATCCGTTTCTGCCTGGCCAAAAGAACGCCGACCGACCAGCCCAGCACCGGCATCAATAGGATCACTACCTCAAGCCAGTTCACTGCCGGCGGTTCTCACCCGAGTACTGTCGCACCAGCCTGGAATACACAGAAGTACCTGAACATCTGGGTAATCCGGTTTACCGGTACAACCCTTGGCTATGCTTATTACCCCAATACATGGCCTGCCGGCGACCAGCGCATCGGGCTTGTGGTTGGTTACCAGTATTTTGGTTCCGATGCAGCTTATCTCGACGGCACCTACAACGGCGGTAAAACCGCGGTTCACGAGATCGGCCACTACTTCGACCTGCCTCATACCTGGGGTAATGGAAACGACAATGTCAGCTGTGCCGCCGATGATGGTTTTTCCGACACACCTCCTACCAATGGTCCAACCTTTGGCTGCCCGGGTGCTGCCGTAACGAATTCCTGCAGCCCCACGGCGCCCGGCATCATGTTCCAGAACCATATGGACTATGCCGATGATGCCTGTATGCTGCTGTTCTCCGCCCAACAGGTAGTAAGGATGGAAACCGCGCTGAATACATCGTCTGACCGGAATACTCTTATTACGTCCAACGGTTGCGTAGCCGTCAACAGTACCGCTGACGATGCCGGTGTCTCCGCCATCATCACACCTGCTAATGGAAGCTTTGTTTGTAATGCGGCCATTACTCCGCAGGTGACCATCAGGAACAATGGAACCTCACCGCTGACATCGGTTACCATCAATACCTCCCTCAACGGCGGGCCTGCGGTGGCATTTGCCTGGACAGGCAACCTTGCTCCGAATGCAACCGCCAACGTGTCGCTGGCTGGTATCACGGCAACAGCAGGTGCCAATATATTGCAGGTCTCTACTTCGCTGCCTAATGGCAACACGGACGGCAACCCATCGAACGATGCGGCCACGTCTAACTTTACCTTTACAGCTGCTGGCGTTGTACCGATCCAGGAAGGATTTGAGGCCGCTGCCTTCCCTCCTGCCAACTGGGCTCTCGTCAATCCTGACGGAGACTTTACATGGCAAAGGGCTACCGTAGGCCGTGCGAGCACCGCCTCCATGTGGATCAATAATTTTGATGCCGACGTTGCAGGTGTTAACAAGATCGACCGCTTTGTTAGCCGCCCGATCTCTACTACCGGCGTTACCACGCTGAACATCAGCTTCGACCTGGCTCATAAATTCTTCAATAACCCGAGCTTCCTGGATACGCTTACCGTGCTTGTATCGAACAATTGCGGCGCTTCCTACGAAACGGTTTATAAGAAATGGGGAGCTACCCTGGCTACAGCCGGTGCGCTCGCTACTGCATATACCAACCCGGTTGCTGCAGACTGGAGAACCGAAACCATTGCCGTTAACGGTGCCATCCTCACCGGTGGACCAGTCATTGTTGTCTTCCAGAACACGAGCAAGTGGGGTAATAATATCTTCATCGACAACATCAACATCCAGAAGCAGTCTTCAAGGGATATGAGGCTGGTGTCTATCAACACGCCAACAACAGGCAACTCCTGCTCACCCGTGATTGCCCCCAGCGTGACCGTACAGAACAACGGCGAGGAGCCCATCACTTCGTTTGAAGTAAGGTACAGCATCGACAATGGTCCGGTTGTAACAACAGCCTTCCCGCTGCAGAACCTGGCACCCAATGCCACCCTTACGGTGCCGCTGACAAGCTCTACAACTACTTCTGGCAGCCACAGCATCAAGATCTATACGGCCAACCCCACTACCGCTACCGGTACAGGCGATATCCAGAACAACAACGATACCCTTACCCGTAACTTTAGCGTGGTGACCCTGGCGGCTCCGCCACTGGTGGAAGGTTTTGAGAATAACTTCCCCTCATCTGGCTGGACCCTCGTTAACCCTAACAACAACGTAACCTGGGTTAAAGCCTCTCCCGGCAGGAACAGCAATTTCGCCGGATTCTTCGATAATTTCAGCAACAACGTGAACAACCAGATCGATGAGATCAGGACGCCGTTCACCAACACCGCAGGCGCCGATTCACTCATCATCCGTTTCGATCTTGCACACAAGAACTACCCCGGCGCTCCCGATACGCTGACAGTACTGGTATCTACCGATTGCGGCAATACCTTTACCAGCGTGTACAAAAAGCAGGGTGCCACCCTGGCTACCGCCGGTTCATCTACAGGTGACTACACAGCACCAGTACCCGGCGACTGGAGAACCGAATGGATCTCCCTGAACAATGTGTTCACCAACTCGGGAAGCGTGGTTGTTGCCATCAGGAACACCAACCGTTTCGGCAACAATATCTTTATCGACAACATCAATATCGAGACGCTGTACAAGACCGATGCAAGACTGGTATCAATCAACCAGCCCGCAGCGCTGCTCTGTGCCACCAATACAACTCCTTCCGTAACAGTAAGGAACGTGGGTAAAGAGAACATCACGGCGTTGAACGTTTCTTATACCATCGACAACGGTCCGGTTCAAACAACGAACGTAACAGGCATCAACCTCGCGAGGAATGCCGAGCTCAATGTAAACCTGCCGGCTGCCTCTGGTCTTGCTACAGGTGCGCATATCCTTAAGGCTTATACCTGGAACCCGGTTTCAGTTGTAGGCACCGGCGACAACTACCTGCTGAACGATACCCTTACCAAGTCGTTCTCCGTGGTAGGTACAACAGCTGCTCCGCTTGTAGAGTCGTTTGAAGGTACCTTCCCGCCAGCCAACTGGTCGATAGTTAACCCAGATGGTGGCCTTACCTGGAGAGCTTACAGCGGTGGCAATGGCAACGTTGGATCCGCTTACCTGAATGCCTTCAGCTATACCAGCAGGGGACAGCGTGATGATCTTGTAAGCCCGAACATCACTTACCAGAATGTTGATTCGGTAACTCTTGCCTTTGACCTTTCTGCTTCTACGCGCCTTTATCCCGGCGGCACAGTGGATCCACAGGATACGCTCGAAGTACTGGTTTCACAAGATTGCGGCGCCAGCTTTACCACTATCTACAAAAAATGGGGTGAAGACCTGCAAACGGTTAACAATCCTAACCAGCCTAACACCACTCAGTTCTTCCCGCAGGGAACCCAGCAGTGGAGAAGGGAAATACTTGATCTCACAGGCTTTGGCCCGAATGGCCCGCTCCTGTTTGCTTTCAGGGTTACCAACAACAACGAGAACAATATCTTCATCGACAATGTAAACCTGACCACCAGGGTACTCCCCGAAAGGATCAGGACAGAAGGTTACCTCGTGCTGCCCAACCCCTTCCAGAACAGCTTTAACGTATGGCATGTAGAACAGCCAACTACGCTGAAATACATCAGCGTGTTCAACTCGATCGGCCAGCTGATCTGGACGAAGCAGTTCAATGGCAATGCTACAAACTACGAGAAGGTTGATCTTACAGGCAAGGCTGCCGGTATCTACGTAGTGAAGCTGGGTTATGAAGACGCAAGCCGCAACGTTTCTGAGCGGGTTGTGAAATACTGATCCCTTTAAGCTCAAAACATACAATAAGCCTCCCGTCAAACCGGGAGGCTTATTTTTTTGCACCTAACTTTGCAGCGGAGATTTTTTGTTATGACATCAACACAAACCTTTATTTCCCCTATGCCCCTCAAAGAGGCCAGCCCTGCCCTTGGTGCGATCGCCCAGAAAATTTACCGGGCGGAAAGACTCACGCCTGCCGAAGGACTTCTGCTTTTCCAGGAAGGCAGCCTGGCTTTTCTCGGCACGCTTGCCAATAGTGTAAGAGAGCGGCTGCATGGGCACAAGACCTATTTCAACCGCAATTTTCATATCGAGCCTACCAACGTCTGCGTATTCTCCTGCCATTTCTGCTCCTACTCCCGCCTGTATGCCAAAAGAGAAGAAGGATGGGAACTGAGCATCGAGGATATGCTCAACATCGTTAGAAAATATGATAACCGTCCCGAGACCGAAGTGCACATCGTTGGCGGTGTGCACCCGAAGATGAACCTGCACTTCTTTGCAGACCTCCTCAGGGCGATAAAGGCCCACCGGCCCGACCTTCACATCAAGGGTTTTACCGCGGTGGAGCTGGACTATATGTTCCGTAAGGCAAAGCTTAGCGTGGAAGAAGGAATCGGCTTGCTGAAAGAAGCGGGTCTCGACTCAATTCCCGGCGGCGGCGCGGAGATATTTGAAGAATCTATCCGGAGCCAGATCTGTGCCGATAAGGTAGATGCGGCGGGATGGCTTCACATCCATGAAACAGCACATAAGGCCGGTTTGCACAGCAACGCCACTATGCTCTATGGCCACATCGAAAGCTATGAACACCGGATCGATCACATGGAAAGGCTGCGAAGCCTCCAGGACCGGACCGGTGGATTCAATACATTCATCCCACTCAAGTTCCGGAACAAGGATAACGACATGAGCCATGTGCCGGAAGTCAGCCTCGTTGAAGACCTGAAGATGTATGCTGTAGCCAGGCTTTATATGGATAATTTTCCGCACCTCAAAGCTTACTGGCCCATGCTAGGCAGAAAGAATGCACAGCTTTCCCTGGCTTTTGGGGTCAATGATATCGATGGCACAATCGACGATACGACCAAGATCTATTCCATGGCAGGTTCGGAAGAGCAAACCCCCGCGATGACAACCGAGGAGATCGTAACCCTGATCAGGCAGGTGAGACGCCAGCCGGTGGAGAGGGATACCTTGTATAACGTGATCAAAGCCTATTGATAACCAACGGCCAGGCTGTAAAGCAAACTCCCCGATCGAAGGCGGCCTGGCTGTTTTGAATTTTAGGCTTTTGTCCTTATCTTGATTCCGTATTACAAACCAAAACCCTATGAACTTATTGAGAAGATTGGTGGAATCCACCTCCATCCGTTTGTCTACGTTGTCGCCCAGGCAGATAAGGTTTGACATCAGCCGCCAAGACTGGGTCAATTTCGGACTCGTGCTCCTGATCTCCTTTATGATCATCGTATACAAGACCAACAGGCTCGGAAGCTAAAGAACCGTGTTGCACCTGCAGGCTTGATTTTTCTGCTGCTTTACATAAAATGCCTGACCGGCTTATGATCATTCCTGCTTTTCCATTTCAGATCATCGATTGGACCGAAGTGCCGTCCGAACTAAAACAAGGCATCAGCGGCACTGCCACCTGGCAGGTTATCATGGCGGGAAACGTACGCATCCGGAAGCTTGTCTACTCCCCTGGCTTCATGGCCGATCACTGGTGCAGCAAGGGGCATATCATTCATTGCCTGGAGGGTGAGATGAAGACCGAGCTGGCCGACGGCCGAATTATGCTGCTCAAACAGGGCATGAGCTATATCGTAGGCGATGAGAATGAAGCTCACCGCAGCAGCACCAAGTTTGGCTGTACGCTGTTTGTAGTGGACTGATAGAGACCCCCGGTTTTGGCTTAATCCTTCTTGTCTTCAAGTGCCTCGCCCAGGTTATCAAATGTTTCCCCAAATTTTTTTGTCAGCTCTTCCGGGTGTTCGAGCTGGTGCTGTACATCTTTTTGTTTCACCATTTTCCAAACCTGTATAATGGCCGTAAGCGTAAATATGCCGCCAATCACCCAGTTGAGCACATGCTGGTTGTCGTTGATCTTATTGGCTATAAGCTGTCCGCCAAATACAAATACAAAATTGCCGAACAGCGTGCCTACACCTATGCCGAGCGTGTAGATATTGTAGTGGCTGGGTTTGGGCAACAGGATCTTTTTGGTAAACAGGACGGTGCTCCAGCCGAACCAAAAGGGGATCTGTACCGGGTTCACCCCTCCCATGATGAGCCCCAGCATAAAGCGGTTGAGCGTGCTGCTTAGGATCGGGCTCTTGTCTACTTCGGGATGAAGCGCCGCATAAAACGACGAGATGGCAAGAGCCGCAACAATGGCGAGCGTCAGCCATTCGAGGACCTTAAGCAGCCGCTGTTGTTTTCTTACCCAATCCATGGCGATCAGCGAAAGGCGCACATAAGCAATTTCCGCCGTGAGCGTGCCCAGGGAAAAAAGCAGGGCAGGATACAGACCGTCCGAAATCGAGATCTGCATGACAGCTACATTCAGCGTGCCCAGGGGAAGCGACCCCAGGAAAGAGATAAGCATACCGGTAAAAAAAATCTTGAGCAGTTTGGGCATGGGCTTGAGCTGATGTCCGAAAATATCTGATTTAGTCTGATTAAATGAGGATTTCGGTGTCCGATTTCTCGAGGACCTTCAAATGTTTTTTGGCAGCCCTGAGAAAGCGCCAGCCTTTTAATGTAGACCAGTAAGGTATGCCATGGCGGCGGTTATACCTCGATATCTCGTATAGCACTTTCCAGTGGTGCAGAAAGACCCGGTAGGCTGCGAACAGCGAGTAGCCGGCATTGTAAACATGGTTAGGCTCAGCACCCGCACCATTGAATTCGAGTATGGTATAATTGATGCCTTTTTTGAGATCCTCCACCGACTCGCATTTGATGTCGTAGCGGCCGTAGTAAAAGCTGGCCTTATGACTGATGGCATCGAAGCGCTCCAGCAGCGCTTCATCGATCTGGTCGTGCATGTTGGTGAACTTGGCACCCCTGTTGAGGTTGGCGGCATAGGTTAGAACATAGCGTTCGCCGGCTGGAACGATCATCTGAAGGTTCCCTTCGTGTTTGATCCGCATCTCTTCATGGCGATGTCTTGCCTTGGGATGTGCCAGTATGAGCTCCCAAAGAGTACTGCGACCATCACCGGTCACATCCATCAGCTCTTTTTGTATAAAACCGCTGATCACGCCTTTGGGCCGATCGGGGTAACGGTAATAGAACACGCTTACCTCCATGGGATAAATAACCAGGTCCTGCACAATATACTCCACCGGGTTGCTGGTATGATAGGTCAGGAACTGCGCCTCATTGTCCACTTTGCGAAACAGCAGTCCCTTCATGCCCACGTCGGGTTTTACAACGAAGGGATAGCTAAAGCCATGTGCAGCCACCTGTTTTTTTACCTCGTTAAAATCATCACCCGGGTTGATATAGATGGTCCTGGGATAGGAGCCGGCAGGCAGCAGCTCGTACATTTCTTTTTTGCCTTCGCCTTCAAAGCCGCCAAAGGTTAGCGTAGGATTGGATGAAGAAAAGAACCAGAGCGAGCCGGAACGGAGACAGTACCAGAGCCATACAGGGCTTATCAGAAAATACCGCAGCTTGAATGGCCATAACTCCCAGTTGCCCAGCTTTTCCCAGAAACTTTTCCACCTCATAAGCGGACAAAAATAATTACATATCGCATAGCTGGACGATTTTGTAGGGCAAAGCTTATTTTTGATGAAACAGAATGATCCGATGCATGTAAAAACAATGGCTGAATTTTTTGCTGCCGGTGAGAGCCCGGATGTGCTCTTCTGGGTTGGTTGTGCCGGAAGCTTTGACCAGCGTGCCCAAAAGATTACAAAAGCCTTTGCCACTATATTGGATAAGACCGGTATCCGCTATGCCATCCTTGGCAAGGAAGAAATGTGCACGGGTGACCCCGCCCGCAGGGCCGGGAACGAATTCCTCTTCCAGATGATGGCTTACCAGAACATCCAGACCCTGAACAATTATGGGATCAAAAAGATTGTAACGACCTGTCCTCACTGCTTCAATACCATTAAGAATGAGTACCCCGAGCTGGGTGGCAGCTACGAGGTCATTCACCATACCACTTTCCTTCAGCAGCTGATAGACGAAGGAAAGATCCGTGTTAAAGAGGAAGGCGCCTTCAAGGGCAAGAAAATAACCTACCATGACAGCTGCTACCTGGGCAGGGCCAACGACATCTACGAAGCGCCGAGAAAAGTGCTGGAAGCGCTCGATGCCGAGCTCATTGAAATGAAGCGGTGCGGCAAGAACGGGCTCTGCTGCGGTGCTGGCGGCGCACAGATGTTCAAGGAGGAGGAAAAAGGCAGAACGCGCATCAACCTTGAAAGATCGGCCGAGGCAATATCCACCGGCTCACAGGTGGTAGCCGCCGCCTGTCCCTTTTGCAATACCATGCTTACAGATGGTGTAAAGGCCGCAGAGAAAGAAGGCGATGTGCAGGTGCTGGACGTGGCAGAGCTGATTGCAGCCAGCATCTGACCGGGATCATGCATACTCCCTACCGGGGCTGGTATTGGAGCCATAGTATTTCCTGCCCGGCAAGGCTATAAA
>DASTPZ010000271.1:0-7516 GCA_035761965.1 Flavisolibacter sp.
GTTTACTGGTTTTTTTTCTTGCTCCATTGTATATCAAGGGGGTGGCCCTTGATAGGTTTACAAATAACAGGCCCTTCTAAAATGCACACCATGCCTTAGCAATCACCGGACTCTCCGATTGAAATTACGAAAACCCGGGTAGGTTGAGGAATATTTTCCACACTGGAACCAGAAAAAATTAGTCGAAAATCAGCCCCAGCGCCGGCACAAGAGCCGCGCTGGGGCTAATGAATTAATACACAAGGGCTTCCAAATTCACAGCAGTCGATTTTTTGTCTGTTGCCTTTCCTGTTAGCCTCGCCACTTGTTTTGCACAAAGATCGGCTGGATCATATTGCTTAAACTCTTCGCGGAGCTTAGCTACATTTTTCTGGTACTGCTTGTTGGAAAATACTTCCTCTACACCCTGCCTGATCTGGCTTGCGGAAGGCTTTTCGGTGCCGAGGTTGATACCAAGTTCAAAATAGCCGATACGGGCATTGATCTCATTTTTCCCTTCATTGACACCGGCGACAACCATAGGCAAGCCATTCTGAATAGCCAGCAAAACACCACCATAGCCCCCATTGCTTATATATACATCCGTATGAGGCATTACGTCGTTAAAGGCAATAAAATCTTCTATGATGATATTGCGTTGGGGGTACCTTGCCCGCAGCTCTTTTGTTCTGGCGCCGCCGGTTGTAACGATCAGCAGGGTATCACTATCCTTGAAGGCCTCAAGGGAGGGAATGAGCAGCTTTTCTTCATCTTTTTCCACCGTGCCCTGGGTTACCAGGACCACCTTGCTGTAAAGTTTCAATTTTTCATCGAACCATTTGGGTTCCTTTTTTTCTGCCGAGTAGGGAAGCAGCGGGCCGGCGAAATGAACATGTGCACTCATATCGCTGCGCTTGTATTCGAATGAAGGTGTTCCACTCTGGAGTACAACCGTCGATTTCTTAACCAGGGTATCAAAAATGTTTGCGCCCTCCGGCTTGATGCCGTATGATTTGAGCATCTTCGTCATAACCTTTGTAGGCTTCGCAAACAGTATCTTATTGGCTACAAAGCGAAGCATGGCCTGTCTCAGTTTGCCCGCTGTTGTATAGGATGGTGTAATTCCAAGGCCAACCGGTGCAAGATCCCTCGAATTTTCAGGTAAGGGAACGATGCCCGCAGCTATCACCGGTATATTCATTTTTTCCCTTACAAACGGTATGCCTCCGAAAGTAATGTCTGCTACCATCAGCTCGAAGGAAAATTCATTGTAAATATCTTTCAGGTCCTCATAATACTCCGGTGAACGAAGAATAAAAGCATGAATCAGATCGAACTTCAATTTGCTGATCTGGCTTTTGTGCAGCTTTCTTTCGCGAAAAAGCTCATTGATATCGTCGCAGGCGGCAATATCCAAAGCCTTTTTGAACCCGTAGAAGGGAATTCCCAGTTTACTGATCTTTTCCTTGTATACGGGCGATGTGTACCAGCGTACGTCGCAGCCCAGGTTCTTGAGATGGACAGCCAGCCCGGTGAGCGGGTTGAAATGCCCGTCGCCGGGAAAATTGGCAAACAATATTTTGGTTCCTGGCCTGATGGAAGTATGGCCACTGATCTGTTTGTAGCTGTTGTGCATAAAAAATTGTTGGTATGGTTAAGAGTGATGATGAGGACGCAAAACTATCCTGGCATAAGGGCGGTGTCAATGCTGTCATGCATGAACTGCCCCTTTGTAGAGATGAATTGGACAATGTTTACAGGCCTTTCAATTGAAGCACGCAAATTACCGGTTGGTACGCAGCCTCCTTGCCTTCGCTTGAGGCTGCCGTTAGCTTCGCGGCATAAATTATACAGGCATGAAAAAACTTATTGCACTAGCCGCCATTGTCCTCATTCCATTTGTTATGCAGGCGCAGCTGGGCAGGCTGATGGACAGGACGAGAAATAAGGTACAGCAAAGAGCAGATAATAAAACCGACAAGGCTATAGATAAAGTCCTTGATGAGGCTGAAGGAAAAAACACCGCTGCGCAAACGGCACCCCCACCGCAGCAGCCGGTAGCTGCGCCGGTATCGCAGGAGTCGGCAACGGATCAGGTGATCAGCTATTCGAAGTTTGATTTTGTACCGGGAGCGAAAGTGATCTATGCTGAGGACTTTGCCCAGGATGAAATAGGCGAGCTGCCGCTCAACTGGAATACCGGCGGTAAAGCCGAGCTGGTTACTATAAATTCCTTTAAAGGCAAATGGCTCAGGCTCTACCAGAATGCACTTTACCTTAGCTCCAACACAGATACCTTCAGCAGGAACTTCACCATTGAATTCGATGTGATCCTTCAGCTCGACAGGACCATTGGCTATTCCTATCCCTATTTTTCTTTCGGTTTTTTCTCCAGTAATGGGAAAGCACCTAACGATAATGAATTCCTTTCCTCAGGTTACCGCAAATATTCATCGGCTGAGATCTTTACCCGCCTGTCCACGGGTGGATCCACCGGCACTTACGTGGAGACCCACGATGAGGGAAAGCGCTTCTTTGTATCAGAAGTGCAGGGTCTTCCCGGTCTCGAAAAAACCTATAACAAGATCACCCATATTTCCATCCAGGTGCAGGGCAAGCGCATGCGCGTATGGTTC
This sequence comes from Flavisolibacter sp., assembly GCA_035761965.1. GTDB lineage: Bacteria > Bacteroidota > Bacteroidia > Chitinophagales > Chitinophagaceae > Flavisolibacter. The sequence goes on from DASTPZ010000271.1 coordinate 2,616, forward strand.
AATGACGAGAAAAAATTCGACCTGCCAATGGCCGTTGGACAAAGCAGTATCATGAACCAGATTTTCTTTAAAGTTCATTCCTCCAGCTATAAGGATGATCAGCTCGGCTTTTATATCGGCAACCTCAAGGTGGCTACCGGCAAGCCCGATGCAAGGCACAAGCTGGTCGAGGAAGGTAAGTTCAGTACAACCGGTATCCTGTTCGACCACCAGAGCGCCGTTATTAAACCCGAGTCTTTTGGGGTAATAAGGGAAGTGGCCAATGTGCTTAACGAGCATGGGTCGATAAGGATCAAAGTGCTTGGACATACCAGCAGTGATGGTGATGACAATGCCAATATGGAGCTTAGCAGGCAGCGGGCCACTGCAGTCAAAGCTGCGCTGGAAAAAGAGTTCGGTATAGAAGGCACTCGCATAGAGACCGAAGGCAGGGGCGAAACCCAGCCGGTGGGAGACAACAAAACAAAAGAAGGCAAAGCGCAGAACAGGCGGGTCGAGTTTGTGAAGCTTCAGTAAGAAAACAAGGCATCCCTCACCATTCAGACGTTACCGATGAAGAAGATAAGATTCATATCTGCCATGCTAGTCGTCCTATTCCCATTCCTGTTGCAGGCGCAGGGCAGTGGGGCCGGAATAAGCTTTGTTTCCATGGCAGGAAGGATAGCTATGCCCGATAGCCAGGCTTACCACCTGCCCGGTGAAGCCAGGCTGAAGATGGGAGGACTGGAGCAGCTTGTAATGAACAGGAAGGCGGGAAGAGTGGTTTTAGGCTTAACAAAACAGGGAAGGCCCGTCCAGGCTTTTTATTTTCCGGGTACCAGCCAGAAGAATGCGCTTGTTATAGGTGGCATGCATGGCTCAGAGCTTTCATCAATAGCGGTGGCGGAAGAGATCATCGAACTGCTATCGGATGGTGTGGTTCCTTATTACAACGTTATTATAGTTCCAAGCCTTTTCCCTGATAATGCGGCATTGGCCATGACGGCGCGCTCAAAGACCAACCTTGGCCGTTACACTACACCATCGGCTGCAGATCCCAACAGGCAGATGCCTGCACTCGGTAAAGCTTTTGACCATAGCCATCCCTATGATCTTCATGGAAGGGAGATGGAGCAGGAGAATCAATGGCTGATCCAGATGATACAATCCTACAATCCCACCAGGATTGCCAACCTGCATGCCATTAAGGATCCGTCGAAAGCCGGAATTTATGCCGACCCGCGCACTGACTGCCGGGGTCATGCACTGGGCTTTTCATCCGACAGCAGCCTGGCAGTCGATATGGCGGGCTTCATACAGGCACATGGCGGCTCCGTTCCTGGTAATGGCATAGGCTGCAAGCCAACCGCCTTGTACTATAATGACCCACCAGCTGCTCCAGCTGGCAGTATACAAAAGCGAAACCTTCAGGGGTCTCCGCTGCCAAATAACAGGGGTTTCGGTGTTTCCCTTGGCAGCTGGGCATCAACCGGTATATGTGAGGGCGGGAACAGCGGCTACAGTCGTCATGCCATACGCCTCATCACCATTGAGTTCCCTGGCTACAAGGGACCGGATTTTTTTTCTGCAGGTGAAGAACGGAATGCCTGCCTCTCAAATATCCGGTTATATGCTTTATCGGTGGCGAGTATGTTTCTCTCTGCTAAATATGAAGAATAGGCAGGGCTCTTCTTAAAAGAATACTTTCATTTTGCACCTGATCGCTTGATATATTCACTCTCGTATTAAGGCAAATCGCCAGGCCTTCACGCACCTGTTTATTAAACCGGCAAATATCTAGGATTTGGGATGGGTTGTGTGTTTGGCCATTGAACTGAAGGTGGGCTGGAAAGGAGATGTTTTTCTTTCTCTTTATTGATGTTTTTCACATGGTTTTGCCTTTTTGGAAAGCTAGTTTTGTGTATTGATATATCAATTGGATGAATGGGATGCCTTCGGGTATCGCTCGAGATTTGAATTAGCTGCACAGCCTGGCTGTTGCTTAAAAGGGAGGAGGCATGTTACTGAGTGTTCAGTAGCAGACTTTACCCCATATAGGCGTACGCAACATCAAACAATGGTAGGTTGGAAGGCGGGGGAGGGAGGGCCCCGCAGGGGAATGGGCCAGCTTCAAAGTCTCAAAAACACGCTTTCCCTCAAATCTACCCCTGGTTCTATAAAAAACTCATCTCCCAGCACTTCCCATTCATTCTTAAAGCTTAGGATCGATATTTCCTCCACAGCCAAGACCCTCCTCTCAAGACCCGCATCCTTATCCCAACTCTTTTATCCCTACCCTTAAATATTCTCCCCTTTTCCAACAATGACAGCCTAAGACTTTTAGCCATCTATCCAATTCTCAAAATCATTTAACCCCCTTCAAAAAGCAATAGACCAAGCAGCCGGAAAATACTTCTGTACTATTGTTTTCCTCATACACTGCGTGATATTCACTGGAGAGCATAAGATCAGCCTGCGGTGCGGAACACAGCCCTCATCCTTCTTCTCAGCGTGTACTATGTGATATCAGGTCTTCAAACGGTAAGGCAATGAACTGTGAATGACCCGCTGTGCCTGATGGTCCCATGCTGGCTTTCATACTCATCCGGCTAGCAATGCTCGATCTAAAAGTTGACGCCAATATGTTCTTGCCTTGTATGGATGGGTTAGAACCTTTCGCAGGTTAGAAAATGAATACCCTGAACCAGCAGGATGTTGCTTTTGCAGACGCTATTCAGCTAGCAAAAGCAGGAATCGGTATTTGAAATCTTATGTTCAAGTGGATCCACCAAGTGAAAGCTTGATGTTTTTGAAGAGGGACTCTTGAAGGAATGCATGATGAAGAGCGGCAGAACAGGTGGAGAAACAAGATTCATTTTCCCGGAGCTTTGCCGGGCTTTGGCATGAGGACCGTTACAACGGGATTTGCCGTAAAAGGGAACGCCGACCTTTCGGAAGCTCTTGCGGTTCGATGTACAGGCCTCCTCCAGGTCAGCGTCCGTGTTTATTAATTGATCTTAGCTATCTGGCCGGGAGGAACAGGCGAAGGAACCCTGTTCTCTACAGGCTTGGTAGATTTGAGATAAGCAAAAATTGCTTTGAGGTCTTCATCGGAAGCATGGGCATAAGCCTGCCATGGCATAGGGGGCAGCATAGGCCTGGTATTGTCCATTCCTTTGAGTTTGCCTTCTCTCATTGCCTTAAGAAACTGCGCTTCTGTCCAGTTGCCGATACCCGTTTCGTCAGAGGTGAGATTGGCTGCGAAGGATACACCCCACATGCCTGCCATGGCGGTACCGCTCATGCTGAACAGCACCCATTGTTTGGTAAGATCGGGCGTGTATTCGGCCAAAGGGAGCTTTTCGGGGTGCCCTGCCAACAGGTATGAACTGTCGCGCGCGGGACCCTTGGGCGTCATGATCATAGGAGTGTGACAGTCGTTGCAGCCCATGATGGTTACAAGATGAGCTCCTCTTCTGATAAGACTGTCTTTACTGATGGCAATGGTTTGTTCTCTAAGACCTTCTTTATTGGCAGAAGGCTCGCCGCCCGAGTTACAGGCTGCCAGGGCGCCCGCCATGACAAGCGCTGCAGTGGAAAAGATGATGGTTATCTTTTTCATGTTTTATGGTTGATGAATGATTAAGCTGACGCAAGGCTTCAGGGTAACGGAGCCTTTTTGTTGAATCGGTTGGGAAGGGATTTCGTCTTTCAATGATAGGTATTTTTTGTCGCGTAAGGATATGAATGATAAACGGAACACTTATTGGTTAAGACGCCTGCCTGAGCACAAAGCCGTCGAGGGTGATCTCGGTTACGCCATCATGCTTTCTTACCTTCATTTTCGTTGGATAATAACCGGTTTCTGCAAACCTTGCAGGCTGCGGGATAGGCCTTTCAAAGGTGAAGGTATTCTTCAGGAACTTCAGCGTAATCATCGGCTCATAAAATACGATCTTGCTGTCGTAAGAGCCGTAAATAAAGGTCTGCGAGAATTGCTGCCCGTTGAACTCGGGCGAGCCGATGTCGATCCAGTGTTTTCCCATCTTTGGAACACCAGGACCCGGAACATGCTGTGCCGGCAGGTAGTCCGGTCCCGGAAGGGCCTGATCGATCTTGGCCATATCGGTAAAGCTTTCTACCTCGGACCGGGGGTTCATGTAAAAATGAATATCGAAATGCGCTGAATCATACACACCGGCAGGTTCGTGGCCATTAGGGTTCCAATTCAGCATGAGGAACTGAAAAGGAGTCGCCTGGGCCGCCTTTTTATGGATCGGTATAATAAATTCATTGGAATGATCGTGACCGCCACCGGGAGGAGGAGGCGTGCCAACTGGTACACTGTTTAACACAGCATCGGTCAGTACCAGAGAGAACTGTTCCGGGGCCCCTTCCTCGTTCAGCTTTACGGCGCTCCAGGACTTTCCTTCATGCACGCTGACCTCGGATCCCTTATAGATTCCGTCCTTGTTTTTCTCTTTGCCGCAGGAAACAAGCAGGGTTGTAGCTGCGAGCAGGATGATCATTTTTTTTCATCATCGGTTTGGTTGGTTAAGGTTATAAAGCGGCAAAATTGCCTGGCTGCCTGCCGCCGGTAAAGAGGCTTCTGAATGAAACGGGTAAACAAAGTCATGAATTGAATGCCTGCGCAAATGTCCGGGTGGGCGAAAGAAGCCGAGAACCCGGCGCGAAAATGAATGAACTGGTCTTATTTGGGTATGAGCCGTTCGTATTTACGGGCTGCATGATTTAATTTTGATGCTTAACTGCATTTACCACCATGCGCCTTTTCCCGGCCACCATTTTCTTCCTTTTTCTTGCGTCAGCCGCTTATTCCCAGGCAGCCAAGGAGTTTTCGTTCCGGCACTTTTCGATCATAAACGGATTGGCTTCCAACTCTGTAAGCAGCGTGGTACAGG
>DASTPZ010000272.1:0-20256 GCA_035761965.1 Flavisolibacter sp.
GGTAACTACAGGATAAGAGAAATGAATATCGGGATGCACAAGCCCCTCTGCTTTGCTGAAAGAAGCCTGCTGGCGCATCCATGCATCGGCTTCGGCGGCGGTCAAGGGCAATTGCTTTTCCACCGGCGCACCAAACAGCGACACTTCTTCCTGGTCCTGCCGGGGCAGCAGGGCCACATACTCCGCAAAGGCAAGGGCCATAGGAAGCGCGCCGCTTCCTTCTTTTCCCAAAAATAGCAGGGCATGGCTCAGCCGGTTGTGTGCTACCATCTCTACCAGCTGTTGTTTTACAGCTGCCTGGCCAATAACATCTTTAAATAACATAAACCTGTGCAGTAATAATAGGAGAGGGAGTTGATGAAACAGCCTGTATGCTGACCTCAACATCCCAAAAAAAGCCGCTGGAATACCAGCGGCTCAAATATCCTTTTAAAATTTCAATCTACCCAAAGGCCTGTCTTAATTCAGGTATTTCAATACCTCTTCACTCATGGGCAGGGTCCTGTGGCTGAAAACGGTCACCAGCTTTCCCTTCTCATCAACCAGGAATTTGGTGAAATTCCATTTAACAGGATCTTCAATACCCATTTTCTTTGCCTCGTTCACGAGATAAGTAAAGATGGGTGCCATATCCTGGCCTTTTACCGATACTTTTTCTGCCATAGGAAAGCTCACGCCGTAATTGCGGGTGCAGAACTCCTTGATCTCCTCATTGGAACCAGGTTCCTGTCCGCCAAAATTATTGGCCGGAAAACCAACGATCACCAGCTTGCCCTGGTATTTTTTATAGAGCTTCTCGAGCTCGGCATACTGCGGCGTATTGCCGCATTTGGACGCGGTATTTACAATCAGGATCTTTTTTCCCTTGAAAGCGGAAAAATCGATTTCATTGCCTTCAAGCCCGGCAACCTTGAAATCGTAGATGGAGGAAGCACCAAGGAAGGCGGTAAAAAGCAAGGCCATCAACGCTATTTTCATTTTAATAAGTTTAGGGTGAATAACAAGATAAAGGTAAGAAAGTTTACTGCGGCCCGCTGTTAAAAGCATCATTGCCTTTCATAAGCGCCCAGGTCTGGCAAGCCTACGGGACGGGGTGCACCATCCAGGTCAATGACCAAGCCTGTAGCCCCCCCTTTGTTGAGCGCAGGTGAATTTTCCTTAAGCCGGAAATTATAATAGCGGCTGCCGTTATTAAGACTGTCGAAAAGCGGAGGCGATTGATTGATTGCTCCGGCAACAGTTGCATTGGATGGATTGGCCGGTACACGCCACAGCACCTGGTCGAAGTTTACTGCAAAAGGGGTCGTGCCCTGTCTTAGTACGGCAACCTCGCTTTCTACCAGTCCGTTTTGTTCTCCCCAGAAAATGCAGTTGCGAAAAACGGCATTAAGACTGTTCGCAACAGGCTGACCATTCTGTGTCAAAAAATTGCTGACCAGCAGTGCAGGCTCCCTGTGCTGGATGAAATTGTTTGAAAATGCAGCCACGGTGCAGTGCGTGAAATTATACTGTCCTCCAAGCGCCAGCACTATGCCCTTGCCGCAATTGCTTACAAGCAGGTTCCTGGCTGCCAGGCTTGTATTGAGACCAATGATGCCGGCGTCGTAGGCATTATCGATGATGGTTTCTGAAAGAACCAGTTTTGTACCAGTTGAAGGACCATTGACCACGATTCCCTGGTAAGCATTTTTTATCAATGCAAAGCTGATCTGGTTGTTGTGGCTCACATCGCTGAAGATGATGCCCGGATAGCTGCCGGGATAATCGCGGTAAGGCAGATCCAGCCTGTCGCCGGCAAACACGACCCTTGTGCTGTCCCATTTTTCTCCCTGCACCTGTAAGCTGCCGTGTACGATAAAGGGCGCATTGCCATGCAGGTAGATCTTTGTGCCCTTGGTGATCGAAAGGGCTGCATTTGTATCTACCGTAAGTCCGCCCAAGATAACATATGGCTGGTCATTGTTCCAGGTTTCAGTACCGCTTACAACAGCGTCGCGGAGAAAGACGGCATTCCTTCCGTAAGCATCCAGCTGAACCCACCTGGTATTGCCATTGTAGCTGATCTCTATGCTGTCGCGTACTACAAAGTCAAGGTTTGCCGCCGTAGGATTAATAGTAACTGTAACAAAAACATAGAGGCTGTCGTTGGCGCCAACACTCAGGCCTTCAACCCTGGGGCCGGGTGTTCCATCTATATTGATCCTGAAGGGAGATGCGGATCCTCCTCCCAGCCTGACGGAATTAATGCGGATGCCCCTGTCGTTATCATTGATGATCTTGAATACCTGGGAGACTGATCCAACCGAAGTGAATACTGTGTCGAAATGAAGCGTATCGGCAGTAGTGGTGAGAATGGCCGAAGGGCTGCTGGTAAACGATTCTTTTTTGCAGGCGAAAAGCAGGCAGATCAATATAAAAGGAAAAAACAGCTTTTTCACAGGCTTCATCGTCTAAAAATACAGCAGGCCGCCGGATTATGAAACGAATTGCAGGGCAAGAAACAAATTTACATCCCGGCTGGCGGCGGCATTGGTCTTGTCTTATCACGACTCCCTAATCCAGGGTAAAGCAAAGAGCCGCAATGCTAAGCCTTATGCCTTCAACAGGAAGCAGTGTACGGCCTAAGGCCTCCAGCGAGGCACCGGTGGTAATTACATCATCAACGAGCAGCACCTGTTTATGCTCGATGGCTGCCGCCCCGGTAAGCTCGAAACGGCCCTCCATATTCTGCCATCTTGCGATACGTCCTTTCTTCGTCTGGCTGTCCGTGCCTGTGCTGCGGATCACGATGTCTGCCCTTACCGGTTTTTGCATAACCTCCGAGATTCCCCTGCAGATGACCTCTGCCTGGTTATAGCCGCGGCGTTTTTCGCGGGCCCTGAACAGGGGCATGGGGAGCAGCAGGTCGGCGGTGCAAAAGCGGCTCGAAGCCAGAAGGGAATAGCCCATCAGCCGGCCGAGGTACAATCCCGCATCCCTGTTGCCCCTGTATTTGAGCTGGTGCAGCAGGCCTTGCATCAATGATCTCTTGGTGAAATAGTATTGGGCGCAGGCAGCAGTCAGCGGCAGCCTTCCCCAGAACATTTTTTCAACGGGATTGTCTGCATGCAGATGAAAGCCCGTAAGGGGCAAAGAAGAAAGACAACGCAGGCAAAGCAGCTGGTCTTTTGGCAATACATCGGATCCGCAGCCTTCGCAGACGTGCGGGTAGGCCAGGTGAAGCAAGGCCTCGGTAAGCAGGCGAAGCATAAATTGTTTTTTACAAAATATGCCGCTGTTACAAAAGCCGGAGAGGGTAAAGAACAGTGAAAAAGGTGAATATACCCTTACCGTTTTCATTCACACAAATCAATGCGATCCTGCCCTTGCGCAATAAGAAAAGCGGGCTGTATATATCATCTCTAAAAAAGCGAACGGTAAACCTCCTCGACCCGGCCCATGGTTATTACTTCGATATTGAACTTTTGTTTGCTCAGGCCTTTCTGGTTGTATTTTGAAAGAATGATCCGCTGAAAACCGAGCTTCTCTGCTTCGGCAATACGCTGCTCGATCCGGTTCACTGCCCTTATCTCACCGCTCAGTCCAACCTCACCGGCAAAACATACATCGTGCGGTATGGCTACATCTTCGTAAGAGGAGAGAAGGGCTACAAGCACCGAGAGGTCGATCGAAGGATCTTCGACCTTGAGACCGCCGGCTATATTCAGGAAAACATCCTTAACGCCAAAATGAAAGCCCCCTCTTTTTTCAAGCACGGCGAGCAGCAGCTGCAGGCGGCGCAGGTCAAAGCCAGTTACCGTTCTTTGCGGTGTTCCATAAACGGATTGTGTAACGAGCGCCTGCACTTCGATCAGCAATGGGCGCTGGCCTTCGATGGTGGCGGCAATGCTTATGCCGCTCAACTGGTCTTCCTTCTGGGTGATGAGGATCTCGCTAGGATTGAGCACGGCTTCCATGCCTCTCTCGTTCATTTCATAGATGCCCAGTTCGGCTGTACTTCCAAAGCGGTTCTTCAGCGTGCGAAGAATGCGATAGGCATAATGACGGTCACCCTCGAATTGCAGAACGGTATCGACCATGTGCTCGAGAAGCTTGGGTCCTGCTATGCTTCCTTCCTTGGTAATATGACCAATAAGGAATACAGGCGTATTGGTCTCTTTCGCAAATTGCTGGAACTCGGCGGCGCATTCCCTGATCTGGGAAACACTGCCTGGTGATGAGTCTATGAAAGGAGATTCAAGTGTCTGGATAGAATCGACGATGATCAGCTGGGGCTTTAACTTCTTGATCTCGGCAAAAATTGTTTGCGTGGAAGTCTCGGTAAGAAGATAAAAGTTCTCATGGATCATGCTCAACCTGTCTGCTCTCATCTTGATCTGCTGCTCGCTTTCCTCACCACTGATATAAAGCACGACCAGCTCTTTGAGCCGAAGACCCATTTGCAGAAAAAGCGTCGACTTTCCAATACCGGGTTCTCCTGCCACCAGCACAATGCTGCCTGGAACAATACCGCCTCCAAGCACCCTGTTCAATTCCTGATCATGTGTGGAGAGCCTGGGTGTATCCTTTGTTTTAACCTCGTGCAGGGCCTGCGTTTTTCTGGAAGGCGCTTCTCCATGATAAGATTGCCAATCGGCAGCAGCAGTTTTTTTACTATCCTTCTGGACCAGCTCTTCTACAAAACTGTTCCACTGCTGGCAAGACGGACACTTGCCCGACCATTTTGCACTTTCGTAACCACAATTCTGACAGAAGTAGGCCGTTTTTACTTTCGACATGGGCTAAAATTAAACCGAAATGAAAAAGAAAATGGAGAGTTGAATGAGAACAGAACGGGCCCGAAGTGAAGAAAAAAACTGATAGTAAAAAGGGCTGATCTTGCGATCAACCCTCTTACTTACTAACCCATTAAATTCTGACACTAAATTACAAATCTGCCCCACATTACAAAATTATTTTTTAGCCCTGTGAATAACTTTTGCTCAATTTTATATAAGTGCTTTTAACAAATTAATTGCTATAAATTATTGAAAATCAACGTATAATTGAGTCTTGTTTTGGCAGTCATTTTAGATGGGTCCGCTGCTAAACTGACAGGGGCACCCTGTTTAGGCCGGGCTGGCTGACAAAAAGTAATTCTGGTGTATTTTTAGGGTGTTTGGACACAGATTTGAGATAACAACTATAAAAAAAATAGACTATGACACCGTCCATATTTCTGGTTTCGATTTTATTTATTGGCATCAGCATGGTCGTTTCCATGATACTGAAGAGCCGGTTTGCCGCATTCAGTAAAATTCCTCTTTCTGCCCGGCTTACAGGTAAGGAGGTAGCTGAGAAGATGCTCCGTGAAAATGGTATTTATGACGTAAAAGTGGTTTCTGTCCAGGGTTTTTTAAGCGACCACTACAATCCGGCTAATAAAACCATTAACCTCAGTCCCGATGTATACAATAACTACAGCGTAGCGGCCGCTGCCGTGGCTGCCCACGAAACGGGTCATGCGATCCAGCATGCTACGGCTTATACCTGGCTGAACCTCAGGAGCAAACTCGTTCCGGCTGTGCAGTTCAGCTCGAACCTGGTCAACTGGGTTTTGCTGATTGGCGTGCTGATGGCCAGCTCCGGCAATACGACCCTGCTGCTCGTGGGTATTATCCTTTTTGCGATTACTGTTGTGTTTTCGCTGGTAACACTTCCGGTAGAGTTCGATGCAAGCCGGCGGGCGCTGGCCTGGCTCAACCAGACCAATGTCACCAATGCACAGGAATATCCTAAGGCAAAGAACGCACTTACCTGGGCTGCAATGACTTATGTGGTATCGGCACTGGCTGCCGTAGTGACCCTGGTTCAGTATGTACTCATCTTCATGGGTGCCCGCGACAGGGAGTAATCGATTTTTGAGATCATGCGGGCATTCTTCCCGTTAAAATAAAAAAAGCCGGTAAGCCGGCTGAAAAGAAAAAAGGCCTTGTAAAGGCCTTTTTTTATAATTTGATCTCCTCATTATTCCCATCAAAGAAGCGGAATTCGGTGAGATGGTAGCCTGTATCGGCTTTAAGCCCAATGGTTTGCTTGAACTTTCTTTTCCATTTTGCGGCCTTGCTCCAAAGCCAGCCCTTGGTAAGAAAGGCGTAAACGATAGGGTGCACAACCAGGGTAAGGTTCCTGTGCTTATGGGTAATAAGGTAATTGAGGTTCTTTTCGATCTCATCTTCCAGGATGAGGGTAGATGCGATCTTCCCGGTGCCATTGCAGGTTGGGCAGGCTTCCTGGGTATTGATGTTCATTTCGGGCTTCATGCGCTGGCGGGTGATCTGCATGAGTCCGAACTTGGAGATCGGAAGCACGGCATGCTTGGCCCTGTCGGGCTGCATGAATCTTTCCATGGCTTCGATCAGCTTCTTTTTGTTCTCGGGCATCTTCATATCGATGAAGTCTACCACGATAATGCCGCCTATATCCCTGAGCCTCAGCTGCCTGGCAATTTCTTCGGCAGCCTCGAGGTTGGTTTCCAGCGCATTTTGCTCCTGGTTGTTGCTTACGCTTTTATAGCCGCTGTTTACATCGATCACATGAAGGGCTTCTGTATGCTCGATGATAAGGTAAGCCCCACTGTTGAGGTTAACGGTTTTGCCGAAAGAGCCTTTTACCTGTTTAGTGATGCCGAACTGGTCAAAAATGGGAGTACCGTTCTGGTGAAAGCTAACGATATCGGCTTTTTCAGGGGCGATCCGCTGGATATAGGTCTTGGTATCCGAAAAAATGGCCTTGTCGTTGGTAACGATGCGGTTGAAGTCTTCGTTCAGCAGGTCGCGCAGCATGCTGGTGGCCTTTGTTTGCTCGCTCAGTATCTTGGCCGGTGCTACGGCATTGCGCAGGTTTTGCTGGATGCTCTTCCACATAGCCGTGAGATCGGACAGGTCTTCGTGCAGCTCGGCTGTGTTCTTGCCTTCGGCAGCAGTGCGAACGATCACGCCGAAATTCTTCGGCTTGATGGATTCGACGATCCTTTGAAGTCTTTTCCTTTCTTCGGAAGAATGGATCTTCCTTGAAACGGCAACAATGTCGTTGAAAGGTGTGAGTACGATAAAGCGGCCGGGAAGGGAGATTTCGCAGCTGAGCCGCGGGCCTTTTGCTGCGATAGGCTCTTTCAGGATCTGTACCAGTATATTGGGCTTGCCACCCAGCACTTCGTTGATCTTGCCGGTCTTGATGATCTCCGGCTCTACCTGGAATTGGGAAAAATCAAGTCCGTCGGGCGACTTGTCGTTGATGGACAACTGTGTGAACTTGAGCAGGGACCTGGCGTAGGGGCTCAGGTCTGTGTAATGCAGGAAGGCGTCCTTTTCATAACCTACATCTACAAATGCGGCATTCAGCCCCGGGATCAGCTTTTTTACCTTGCCGAGGTAAAGGTCGCCGACCGCAAAGCGGGCATCGCTTTTTTCGCTGTGAAGTTCAACCAGTTTCTTGTCCTCTAATAGGGCAATGTCTACGCCATGGGCAGTAGAATTAATAATCAGTTCCTTGTTCACATTACTACAGCTTTAAAATCTGTACGCTTATGGTAATGCTGATCGCTCTGCTTCTACCGAACTGCTGCAGTAATTTCAGGTGAATTATAGCGGGGCAAATTGATGAGGACAATGCAATCGGTAGCAGCGCAATCAGCTAAAAACAGAATGCCGGGAACATGGCGTTCCCGGTCAGTCTTTTAGAAGAACCTATTTATTTCTCTTCTTATGACGGTTCTTTCTCAATCTTTTCTTACGCTTATGCGTCGCTATTTTATGACGCTTTCTTTTTTTACCACAAGGCATACTTCGTTAATGTTTTTATTTATGATCTATTTTTTCAGTTTGGCAATCCTTGCCTCAACTTCTTTTTTCAACTCGGGAATATCACTGATCGAAAGTCCTTTCCGGTACCATTCAATAGCCTCTTCCTTGTTTCCTATGCGTTCGGCGGTTTCGGCCACGCGGAAGATAGCTTCCAGGTTGGTTGGCTGCAGGCGGGCCACCGCCTTGAACCTGTCCTTGGCTTTTTCCAGCTGGCCCGACATAAGGCTTGCCATTCCAAGCGTCATCTGGGCGTAGATATTGGTAGAGTCCTTGTCTGCAACAGACCTTATCATGCTGATACCTTCCATTGGCATGGCCACACCGCCATAAACATAAACGGCGCCAAGTCCTATTTTGGAAGAATCATTGCCCGGATTCAGCTTCAAAGAACGTTCGAACAGGTCTTTAGCCTGTAAGGCTTCCCATTGCTTCAACGCAGGATTGTTTTCAATCACCAGGTTGTTCAACAGCAAATGGGCTGCAAATGTGAGGGATTTTTCTGAATTTTCCAACCTCGCTGCCTCTGCAGTATACCATGCGTAAGGCGCAAAGGCTCTGGCACTGTCCGCCCAGAACCGGGCAAGCTGGTGATAAACGTGAAGTTTCTGGTCCACTACGTCGCCCCGCGTGATGCTTTTTTCAAGCAGGCTTATTCTTGTGGACTGCTCAGGAGTAAGATTTTCCTTGGCGTGGTACAATATGCTGTCAATAGAAAGAGCAGGTGCCGCAATAGGCTGTACCTTACTCTTCTGGGGCGGTGCTCCGAGTATCTGGTTTTTTGTAGCCGCATACAGCCCGGCAGTTAAGAGGAGGGCAATGCCGGCTACGATCCACTGTGGTCTTTTCATCATGTCCTTCTTTGCTGTGAAGGACGCAAAGTTACTGTACTGCGGTGAGTTTCTTCACTTCAGTTACAAACTCCTTGGCAGGCTTGAAGGCCGGGATATTGTGCTCGGGAATATGAACAGCAATATTTTTTTTGATATTACGGCCGATTTTAGCTGCTCTTTTTTTGGTGATAAAAGAACCGAAACCCCTGATGTAAATGTTCTCTCCTTTTGACAGAGAATCTTTGATCTCTTTGAACATTGACTCGAGCGTTACCAAAACATCAACTTTGGGAATGCCGGTCTTTTCAGAGATCTGGTTGACTAAATCTGCTTTTCTCATAGCGAAGTTTTAGAATGTTTTGATGACAATATAGTATAAAATACAGTGAGCGTCAATAGGATAGAATTTTTTTTTGGATATTGAGGCCCCAAATACCTTATGCCAGTCCCATTAAATGCCCGACAAGGCCCAGAAAGCGGCAAAATCGATGAGCTCGCCCGGATTTTCGCTTCCAAACTGCTGGAATGGAATTCCACGGAAAACACGCGGCAAATGCCATGGAAAGGCGAAAAGGATCCTTACCGCATCTGGCTGAGCGAGGTTATTTTACAACAGACAAAGGTAGAGCAGGGACTTAAATATTATGAAAACTTTACCAACGTCTTTCCGGACGTAAAGGCCCTCGCCACAGCCCCCGAAGCCAGCGTTTTCAAGCAGTGGGAAGGTCTTGGCTATTATTCGCGCTGCCGCAACCTCATTCACACCGCTAAACATATTGCCGGTGAGCTTAACGGCAGATTTCCCGATACATATGAATCCATTCTTTCGCTGAAAGGAGTAGGCTCTTACACGGCAGCGGCTATCTCTTCGTTTGCGTATAATTTACCTCATGCCGTGCTCGATGGCAATGTTTACCGGGTGCTTTCCCGAATATTCGATATTGATGTGCCTATCGACTCGGCTGCCGGAAAAAAACAGTTTTCGGCCCTGGCCCAGTCTGTGCTGCCCGAAGGACGGGCAGGCGAATACAACCAGGCAATCATGGATTTTGGTGCGGTGGTGTGCAAGCCTTCGCCAAACTGCAGCAGCTGTTTTTTTAACGCTCACTGCAAGGCTTTCAGGGCTGGCCACCAGGATCTTCTGCCAATAAAAGAGAAGAAGATCAAAAAAAAAGAGCGATGGTTCAATTACCTGGTGCTTACCTGTAAAGACAGGATACTGGTCAGGCAAAGAAAGGCGAGGGATATCTGGCAGGATCTGTTTGAATTCCTGCTGCTGGAAACAGGCAAGGTCTTGGAGAGGCAGGAGCTGCTGGATGTCTTCGACAGGCAGTATGGTAAATTCAACTACCGGGCTGGTCAAACTTATGCTGTTTCACAGCAGCTTACACACCAGTCGATCAATTTCCAGTTCATGCAGCTGGAGCTGGAGAGCGAAAAAGAGATAGCAGGGTTCTGGTGGATAAAAAAAGAAGAGATGGCTGATTATGCTTTTCCAAGGACCTTGCAGCAGTTTATTGCTACCGGTTTGAAATGACCGGGATCAATTGACTGGCAGAAAATTTGATTATCTTTTTTAAATTTATAGACGAAAGTTCTTAGACGATTTGAAAACAAGATAAATCAGACAGTATGAGAGGTGTAAACAGGGTTATGCTCATTGGCAATTTGGGAAAGGACCCGGATGTCCAGTTCCTGGAAGGGAATATTGCCGTGGCCAAATTTCCGCTGGCAACAACGGAAACATTCAAAGACCGGTCGGGTAAGCTGATCTCGCAAACGGAATGGCATACCGTCGTTTTATGGAGAGGCCTGGCAGAGCTGGCCCAGAAATACCTGCACAAAGGTAGTCTTGTTTACATTGAGGGCAGGCTTCGTACAAGAAGCTGGGAAGACAAGGAAGGGAACCGCAAATTTGCCACCGAAGTGGTAGGTGACAACCTGATCATGCTGGATAAACGCACCGATGGCGGCGCGGGAACCGGCAATTTGCACAACGATACCGGAATGGAAGGCTACAGGGGCTCGGACACACCTCCAATGGGAGAAGCATCGCCCGATCTGGAGTTTTAAACCAATAAACATTATTTTTACAAAATAGTCTTTGGGCAGGCCGTATGACCTGCCTTTTGATTAATCTGTTCACCAAAACTTTTGAATGGATCCCTCGGCCAAAATTTTGTTTTCCCAGGTTCAATATCTTCTTGCAGTAAACCCGCAGAGCTCTATTTTCCTTGTTGCCTTCCTGTTCATCCTTTTGCTGTTGAGCTTCGTAACCTCAGGTGCCGAAGTAGCGCTGTTCTCGCTGCAAAACAAGGATCTGAACATGCTCAAAACAAAGCAGCATGCCGCTGCAAGACGCATTACCTCACTGCTTGATGAGCGAAAGGCAGTTTATACCTCGCTGCTCATTGCAGGAGGGGTTTTCAACATCAGCATCATCATTCTTTCGAATTTCCTGCTTTCGCCACTGTTCCATTTTGGCGTGGTTCGCCTGCTTATCCCTGTTGACCTCGATATGCTGGCCAAGATCGTGATCATTACCTTCGTGATCGTTTTTTTTGGAAGAATGCTGCCTAAGGTCTGGGCCACACAGAACAACCTGCGCTTTGCCTATAATGTCTCCTCGGTAGTAGAAGCGCTTCACCTGCTCCTCCGCAAGATCAGTCTCAGGATGGTGGGGATCGCAGACCAGATAAGCGAGACCAGCGGCGCCAACGAGTCTGAGGCTACCAGCATGCGTGAGCTGGACGATGCCATCGAGATCAATAACGTGGAAACTTCGATAGAAGAAAAGAATATCCTCAAAGGCATTGTCAAGTTCAGCCACATCACAGTAAAGCAGATCATGCGTTTCCGTCTCGATGTTAACGGCATCGATTACAATACGCCCCTGCCAGAGCTGATCAGGAAGGTTGAGGAGCTGCATTATTCCAGGCTGCCGGTCTACAGGAACAGTCTCGACGAGATCGTCGGCATCCTCAATACAAAAGATCTGCTGCCTTACCTGGAGGACAGCAGCTTCGACTGGCATTCGCTGATCAGGCCAACGCTTTTTGTGCCGGAGTCGAAGCTTATCCAGTTCCTGCTGAAGGAATTCCAGGCAAAAAGGATCCATTTCGCAGTAGTGGTTGACGAATTCGGCGGTACCAGCGGCATCGTGACCATGGAAGATATTCTCGAAGAGATCATCGGAGATATCAAGGACGAATTCGACGAGGAGGAGAACGCTGTCCGCAAGCTGGATGAGCATACCTATATGGCAGATGCAAAAATTATGTTGTATGATCTCTGTCGCGCAATGCGCCTGCCCATCGATACGTTTGATGCTGTAAAGGGAGAGAGCGATTCGCTTGGCGGGCTCGTGCTCGAGCTGGCCGGTGCTATTCCCACTATTAACCAGACAGTCACCAGCGGTGATTTCAATTTCACTGTTATGGAAACAGACAAGAACAGGATCAAGACCGTGAAGATTTTCATTAACCAGGACAGCGATGAAGCGTAATATCCAGGCCTTTCTGCTGGCCGCGGCCATAATAGGACTGTCGTGCAACAGCGAATATGTACAAAAGCCAAGGGGTTATTTCAAGATCGATTTTCCCCGGCGCCAATACCAGCTGTTTGACCGGCCGGGTTATCCGTACTCTTTTGAATATCCTGTTTACGGCAATGTGATAAAGGATTCGCTCTTCTTTAACGAGGAAACAGAGAACAGCTACTGGATCAATATAGACTTTCCCCAGTTCGAAGGCCGTGTGCATATCAGCTACAAGGAGATAGGCAGGAACAATTTCGATTCGCTGGTGAATGACGCATTCACAATGTCATACAAGCAGCATACTTACAAGGCATCGGCCATCCAACCCGAAGAGTTCACGACGCCTGGAGGCAGCGGTGGAGTTTATTTTACACTTAAAGGCAATACCGCTACAGCCAACCAGTTCTTTGTCACCGATTCGGTACGCCACTTCCTGCGGGGCGCGCTTTACTTCTCAGCCAGTCCTAATGCCGATTCGCTTAAGCCGGTCAACGATTTTCTCCGCAAGGATGTAGAGCACCTGATCAATACCCTGCGCTGGAAGTAGCCACAAAGAGTAGAAGTGCCAGACCCCAGCACTGTAGAAATGCCCGAAACGGTCTCTGCTATACGCGAGCTGGTAAGGTTTTCCGCGCCCAATAAGCCTTTCAAGACTTTATTATCCGAATTTCTCTTTATATTGACGCCCGCAAACTACCGTTATGAAGAGAAAGCTCCTGTTGCAATTGAGCCTGGTCCTGTGTTTTTTTGCCAGCGCACAGCAGAACCCCGCTGTTGTGGATTCCATGAAAGTAAAATTGTCTAAAGCCAAGCCCGGCAAGGAGCGGATAGAACTTCTTGGAAGGCTGGCGCGGGTAATGATGACAACCAACCAGGAAGAGGCCGAAAAGTATGCGAATCAAATGAGCCAGGAAGCTGAGATGTCGAGGGACCGGAAGCTGATGGCCAGGGCCATGATCATTAATGCCGACCGGTTCTCCTATTTTTATTACGACAGGGCCAAGCTCCAGCGCTCCGTCACCAATTATTCAGCCGCGCTGGCCTTTGCCAAGCAAAACCAGCTGGATAAAGAAACAGTGCAATCCCTGATCGGACTTTCCTCTGTCTACAACAATATACCCGAGCTCGACAAATCGCTCAATTGCGTAAACCAGGCTTTTGGCATTGTATCAGGCATGAACGACGATACGCTTAAAGTATCGGTTTACAATTCCTTCGGACTTATTTACCAGCTAAAAAAAGAAAGGATACTGGCCCTGCAGAACTATCTGAATGCACTCCGGATAGCAGAAGAGGAAAAAGATGCCAATATGCTGCGAAGCTGCTATAGCAACCTGGCGCGTTTCTATGGGGATATGAAGGACTACGACAAGGCGATAGATTATTACCAGCGCGCTATGGACCAGCTGCCTCTTGCCAAGCTGGAGAATGAGAAATATGTGCGTGTGGTCGATATGTACACCATGGGTAATCTTTATATGCTAAAGAAAGACCGTAATATGTCGGTTTTCTACTATGAGCGTTCGATAAAGATGGCAGATTCTCTTAACTACCCTACGTTGAAAATGCCGGGTTATGACGGCATGCTGGGACAGTACCTCGATGCAAGCCCGGATAAGGCGCTCGAATTTCTTAACAGCCGCAGCGATCTGCGCGAGTATGCTGCCAAGTTTGGCTCGGGACATATGGTAAACAATGCCTATGGCATAATCTATAAAAAGCTTGGAAAATACGATTCGGCCGCCTACTATTTTGCCCAGGCCGCACCGGGCTTCGAATCGAACAGCACGCCGAGTGCGAAGCTTGGGTTTTACTACCAGTTTGCGGATTTTCAGAGCCGGTCTGGAAATACGGAGAAGGCAATTGACTATTTTAACCGCTCGATGATGCTGGCACAGCAAACCGGTGACCTCGAGTCGCAGGAGATGATAGCCAAGGAAATGGATTCGGTTTATGCCAAGGCAGGCGACTTTAAGCAATCGGCTCACTACAAGGGCGTTTACTACCAGCTGAGGGATAGCCTGCAGAAGCTTGGTCAGGAAAGAGAGCTGCTGCAGATGGAGATCGAGGATGAGCAGCAAAGGCAGGCAAGGATAGACCGCGAGAACGCAGAAAAGCTTAGAGCGAAGCACAATATCCAGTACATGGGTATTACAGTTGGGATAGCGGTCGTTTTTCTTTTTCTTGTGCTGCTGGGCATATTCCAGGTGTCGGAAACAACCATCAAAGTGATGGGCTTTTTTGCCTTTATCCTGCTTTTTGAATTCATCATACTCATAGCCGATAGCCGCATACATCATTGGACGCATGGCGAGCCCCTGCCTATACTGGGCATCAAGATCGTGCTTATAGCCATGCTGCTTCCATTGCATCACTGGCTCGAGCATAAGGTTGTAAACTATCTTACCTCCAAGCGGCTGATCATACCCACAAGCAAGGGCATTTGGAAAAAGATAAGGATGCGCAGGGAAGAGCCGACACAGCATGTATAACGGACTGACCTGCCTTCTACTCTGAACAAATCAAGCAAAGCGAAGATGTATCTTTGTTAAAACAGTAACCGTGATAGCGATCGACAATGTACTAATCAGCGATGACGTGGTGGAAGCAAAGTTCGTGTGCGATCTGCACAAGTGCAAGGGAGGCTGCTGCGAGGATGGAGATGCAGGCGCTCCGCTTGAAAAGGAGGAAAAGGCCATCATCGACGAGCAGTTCGAGGTCATCAGGCCTTATCTAACCAAGGAAGGGGCAAGAGAGATCGAGCGGCAGGGCCGTTATGTTTACGACAGGGAATTTGGCTGGGTTACGCCTACCGTCGACGGAAAGATCTGCGCATACGGTTTTCGCGATGGACAGGGTATCATCAAGTGCGGCATAGAGCAGGCATACTATGATGGCAAGCTCGGTTGGAAAAAACCCATCAGCTGTCATCTCTATCCAATAAAGGTTTCCACCGGCAAGACCTATACAAATGTCAACTACGAGCCCAGGGATATACTTTGCAAACCGGCCTGTGCACTTGGAAAGAAGTTAAAGCTACCTGTTTACCAGTTTTTAAAGGAAGCACTTGTTCGTAAGTTTGGAAACGAATTTTACGATGCTTTGCACCAGGTGGCCGTAGAGCATTTTGAAGAAGCTGGAAAAACAAAAAAATAATGTCCGGGCAATCATCCTCATTCCTAGCAAAAAGCACGATCAAATCTGCCGACAGGGAACACCGTCGAAAGATCAATTTCAATATCTCCCGTTACAATGCCGTTGTGCCCCAGGGTAAGCAGCAGTTTACTGATGTGAACCTGGCAAGAGAAAGGGCCAAGAACCTGAAATGGAAGGCCATCAGCAACCTCGATCGGGAGCTGGAGCGTTTCGAATCTGCTATTACAAAGCGGGGCGCGAAAGTGATCTGGGCCGAAACCGCAGAACAGGCACTGGAAGAAATATTGAAGATCTGCCGGGATAAAAGCTGCTCCACCGTGGTGAAGAGCAAAAGCATGGTGACGGAGGAGATCCATCTCAATAAGTTCCTCCAGCAGCACAAAATAGAAAGTGTCGAGACTGATCTTGGCGAATACATACAACAGCTCGATGAAGAGCCGCCCTACCATATCGTAACGCCTGCCATGCATAAAAGCAAGGAAGACGTGGCGAGGCTTTTCGCCAACAAGCTGGGTACGTCGCCATTGCTCAACCCCAGCCAGCTTACCATGGTAGCGAGGGAAAAGCTAAGACAGAAATATACAGAGGCGGAAATAGGCATAACCGGCGCCAATTTCTTAGTGGCCGATATCGGAGGCATAGCCATTACCGAAAATGAAGGTAATGCGAGACTGAGCGCGGCCTGGCCAAAAACCCATATCGTGATTGCAGGTATCGAAAAGGTCATTCCATCCCTCACCGATCTTGCTTTGTTCTGGCCCCTGCTGGCAACCTATGGAACAGGCCAGAAGATGACGGTCTACAGTTCGGTGATCACCGGTCCGCGGCAAGTAGCCGAGCATGACGGGCCGGAAGACATGTATGTGATCCTGCTCGATAATGGCCGTACGAATATCCTGGCTAATGAGAAGGCGAGAGAATCGCTTTACTGCATCCGTTGCGGTGCTTGCCTGAATGCCTGTCCCGTATACAAGAATATCGGAGGTCATAGCTATGAGACCACCTATAGCGGACCAATAGGTTCTGTGATCACTCCCCACCTTAAGCAGATGGGCGAATGGAAACACCTGAGCCATGCCTCGTCGCTTTGCGGCAATTGTACAGAGGTATGTGCGGTAAAGATCAACCTCCATGAGCTTTTGCTGGAGAACCGCAAGGAAGCCGTTGAGCAGAAGGCCTATCCTTTTGCAGAGAAAATGGCCTGGAAGTTCTGGAAAAAGGCTATGCTCAACCGGCGCATCATGAATGCCGGATCCGGTAAAATAAAAAGCTGGGTCGTGAATACCTTTATCAAGGATTGGAAAAAGCACCGTCAGGACCTCGACTTCCCGGCCCAGTCCTTCAACCAAATGTGGAAAGAAAGAAATAAGACCCGATGAGTCATTCAGCGTTGATCTTTAGCCATAGCATTACTCCCAGGCTAAAATATGTGGTTGATTTTCTTTCGGATTATTACGGATTGAAATTCAAGCTGGTCTCAAGCGAGGAGATCTACCTCCAGGCCGCAGACGCTTGCAAGATCAACTATAGCTATCACCGTCTTGCAGAGGGCGAGATCTTTATTCACTCTCATGTGCTGCTTTTTGAATCGTCTGTACGGCCGGTGAAGGTGGAATGTTTTGAGAAGAAGCCTTTTGCAAAGGAGGGCAGGCCATACAAGGCTTTCTTCAGGGCCGAAGGAGATACGGGCTTCGACCTGCTGGCAGCCATATTTTACCTCATTACCCGCTACGAAGAGTACCTGCCTTACAAAAAAGACAGCTATGGCCGCTACGCGCATGAGAATTCAATTGCGTTCAGGGAAGGATTTCTTCACTTGCCATTGGTGAATATATGGCTGGAAGACCTGAGGGTGTTGCTTGCTGAGCGAAATGCGGAGTTCGCCAGGACAAAGGCACGGTATGCTTTTGTACCCACTTACGATATAGATATGGCCTGGAGCGCCCGTAACAAGGGCTTTAAGCGGAATGCCGGCGCACTCATACGGCTTTTGCTTAAAGCGCGCTTCCGCCAGTTCTCGCACCGGCTGGGTGTGTTAAAGGGCAAACGAAAAGATCCTTATGATGCCTATGAATGGATGGATGAGCTTCATGCCAGACATGGGTTAAGGCCGATTTATTTTTTTCTTCTCGCAAAGGACAGGAACCGGTATGATAAGAATATTCCTGTTGGCAATCCTGCCTTCCGCCAGTTGATACAGGATACAGCATCAAGGTATACGACCGGGCTTCATCCATCCTGGGCCAGTAACGATCTTCCATCCCTGCTCACAAAGGAAAAGTTTAGCCTGGAGCAGGTATCCGGACAAACCGTAAAGTCTTCGCGGCAGCATTTCATCCGTTTTCATTTCCCTGTAACCTACCAGCGGCTGCTGGCGCTCGGCATCACCAACGAGTATTCCATGGGGTATGGAAGCATCAATGGTTTCAGGGCTTCCATTACCACACCTTATTACTGGTACGATCTGAAAAGCGAAGCTGTCACGCCGCTGCTCATTCATCCTTTCTGCTTCATGGATGCCAATGCTTATTACGAGCAGAAGATGGGTAGTGAAGAAGCACTGCATGAACTGCTGCAGCTTCTTGCCACCGTGAGGGCCGTAAATGGGACCATGGTCACGGTCTGGCATAACAGCTTTCTTGGTACCGACAAAGCCTTTGAAGGATGGAGAACGGCTTATGAAAGCTTTGTAGCAAAGGCTTTGGTTACTTCGCCTTGAGAGATCCCCTGTTCACAAGGTATACGCCATACAGCGTAATAAGCACACCGGCTATGATAAAAGAATTGAGTATTTCTCCAAACAGCAGGGCACCCAGCAGCACAGCCACCACCGGGTTTACATAAGCATACAATGATACCTGTGCTGTAGGCAGGTTTTGCAGGGCATAGAGGTAGGCCATAAATGAGATCACCGAACCGAATATAACGAGGTAGGCAATGGCAGCCCAGGATTGCCAGGGTATGGCGGGCAAAGGCACTGCATGTCCGCTAAGATGGGAGATAGAGAAAACGGCTATCCCGGAGATCACCATCTGGAGTCCAAGCCCGAAATAAGGGTTGAAGTGCACAGCGTGTTTCTTGGTATAGATGGTGCCAAAGGCCCACGACCAGGTAGAGGCAAGTGAAAGAAAGATGCCGATTCGGAACCTGGGGTCGGCAAAATCGTGCAGGTGCTTATAAAATATCACACATATGCCCGCAAAACCCAGCAGTAACCCGATCATTGCTTTGGTGGTGAGACCGGCCCTTGTGGTAAAAAACCCGATAATCACGAGCCATAGCGGAAAGATTGCACCGATAATGGAGCCCAGTCCGGCTGAAATATACTGCACACCCCAGGTAGACAAGGCATTGCTCAGCATGAAATTGAGAAAGCTGAGCACAAGGATCGGCCACCATTCCCTGCCCTTTGGCAGGGCTGTGCCCCTGGCCAGGAAAAAGATGACGTAACAACATCCACCAAGAAACTGTCTTATGCCTGCCATCTGCAAGGCAGGCATGTGCTGAACACCCACTTTCGAAGCGATCCAGGTGGTTCCCCAGAAAAAGCAAACAAGTGCCAGCGCAAAATATGCTTTGGCCCTTTTGCCTTTTTTATGAATCGTAAGCGGGTTGAGGTATCCAATATACCTTGCCGCCACATTCAGGCTGTTCTGCGCATCTGAAAGGAGGGACCTGGGCGTATTGGGAGTGTTCATGGTTAATGGTGCAAATGATCTTGAAGCGTGCTAGTGCCTGAAATGCCTGAGGCCTGTCATTACCATGGCAAGACCGTTTGCCTGGCAATAAGCAATGCTGTCTTTATCCCTTATAGAGCCCCCGGGCTGAATAAAAGCCTTGATACCCGCATCATGTCCCATTTTCACACAGTCATCAAAAGGGAAGAAAGCGTCGCTGGCCATAACAGCCCCATTGAGATCGAAATTGAATTGCCTCGCTTTTTCAATGGCATGGCGAAGCGCGTCGATACGGCTTGTTTGTCCGCACCCTTTACCGATCAGCTGCCTGTTCTTGACCAGGGCGATAGCATTTGATTTGAGGTGTTTGCAAACGAGGTTGGCGAAAAGCAGGTCCTGCTTCTCCCTTTCATCGGAAGCGCGGCCTCCTGCTTCTTCCCATTTTTCAAAATTGCCCTGATCGGCTGTTTGCTTTACAAGTCCCATCAGCAGGTTCTTATGCTGGGGCTGCGGGGGGAATTTATCTGCCTGGAGCTGGAGCAGTATGCGGTTCTTTTTCGATTTCAGTATTTCCATGGCCTCCCCGCTGAAACTCCTTGCGATCAGCACTTCAAAGAAAAGCTCGTTGATGGCGCCGGCTGTTTGAGCGTCTATCTCACCATTAGAAACAAGCACCCCTCCGAAGGCGCTTTCCGGATCACCGGCAAGTGCTTCTTTCCAGGCGTCTGCCACGGCTTCTCTTGAAGCTATGCCGCATACATTGGTATGTTTGATGATGGCGAAGGTAGTGGAATCAAATTCGCTGATGAGCTGGATGGCGGCATCTACATCGACGAGGTTGTTATAGGAAAGCTCCTTTCCGTGCAGCTGGATGAAAACAGAATCAAGGTCGCCTTCGATTTCTGCTTGCTGATGAGGGTTCTCGCCATACCTGAGGGTTTTTTTGGTAAGCGTGCCAGCCGGGTGCTGGGGCTCGCCGCTGAAATAGCGGCTGATGGCAATATCATAGTTCATAACCACTTCAAAGGCCTTTGTGGCAAACTGCCTGCGCTGTTCCAGTGTGATCTCGCCATTTTGCTGCTGGAGCATGGTAACAAGCCTCGCGTAATCGTCTTTTGAAGCGAGCACGGTCACGTCTGAAAAGTTCTTGGCAGCGGCACGTATCATGGAAGGCCCGCCGATATCAATCTTTTCAATGATCAGTTTTTCTT
>DASTPZ010000273.1:0-2067 GCA_035761965.1 Flavisolibacter sp.
TTTAGTCTTCCTCAACGTTCGCAGTTTCCCGCATGCGATGTTTCATTGTGCTCAACGGGCCGGTGTTATCCTGAACTTATTTAAGATACCTATCGCGTTTGCCATCCGGTTAACCTAAACTGTCCGCTGGCAGCAGTCCCGCCGTATGGCGGGACTTTCGTTTATGGCATGGCCGAATGGAATTTCAGTTTATATTGCCAAACTAAATCTGCATCATGTACAAAAGAGTTATCGGATCGGTCTTAGCCCTGATGTTGCATGGCCTTGCCCTTGCCCAGGTTCAATCGCCGGAGCAATTCCTCGGATATAAGCTGGGCAGCCGCTACACACCGCATTGGAGAATAGTGGAATATTACAAGCACCTTGCGAACGCCGCCCCTTCACAGGTAAAGCTGCAGGAATATGGCAAGACCAATGAAGGACGTCCGCTGATGGTAGCTATTGTGTCCAGTGCGGAGAATATGGGAAGGCTTGAAGCCATCCGTAATAACAACCTGGGCCTTGCCATGATGGTAGGACAGGGCTCAACGAAAAATGCCCCCGTGATCGTATGGCTGTCGTATAATGTTCATGGCAATGAAACTTCTTCTTCCGAAGCCGGCATGGCCACGATCTGGTCCCTGCTCGACCCGGCAAACGGGCAGTCCAGGCAATGGCTGCAAAATTCCGTTGTGGTCATAGACCCCTGTATGAACCCCGATGGAAGGGACCGTTATGTGAACTGGTTCCAGTCCGTGGCAGGCACACGCTACAATCCCGCGCTTGAGGCAAGAGAGCACCGGGAGCCCTGGCCAGGCGGCAGGACCAATCATTATAATTTTGACCTTAACCGCGACTGGGCCTGGCAAACTCAGGTAGAGTCCCAGCAGCGTCTTAAGCTTTATCATCAATGGATGCCGCAGGTGCATGTGGATTTCCATGAGCAGGGCGTTAACCAGCCTTATTATTTTGCTCCTGCGGCAAAGCCTTATCACGAGATCATTACACCCTTCCAGCGAGAGTTCCAGGTTGCGATAGGAAGGAACCATGCAAAATATTTTGACCAGAAAGGATGGTTATACTTCACAAGAGAAGTCTTTGACCTGCTTTATCCTTCCTATGGCGATACCTATCCCATTTTCAATGGTGCTATCGGCATGACCTATGAGCAGGGCGGCGGACCGGCAGGAGGTGCTGCTGCTCTCACCGATGAAGGCGATACGCTTACCCTGCTCGATCGCATCAATCATCATCATACCACGTCGTTAAGCACGATAGAGCTGGCTTCACAGCAGTCGGCAGCCTTGCTCGATGCATTTGCACGCTATTTTTCCATGGCGGCCAGCACGGGCTTCGGCGACTACAGGAGCTATGTGATCAAGCAAAATGCAAACGACGGGCAGCGTATTGCTGCTTTGCTCGACCTCCTGCAAAAGAATCACATCAGCTTCTCCGCGGGTAAAGAAGGCAGCTACAGGGGTCTGAGCTACGACAGTGGGAAAGAAGAGAGCTTCCGGCTTGAGACCGGTGATATAGTGATTCCCGGCGCACAGGCAAAAGGAGCCCTGGTAAGGGTGCTTTTCGAACCCAATACACAGGTTGAGGACTCGAATACCTACGACATTACCGCGTGGGCGCTTCCTTATGCATACGGACTAAAAGCATATGCGGTAAAGCAAGCTATTGCGCCTTCATCGGGAAGTATAAAAGCCTTTAATCCTAACGGCGCTGCGGCAGCTGAGACCTACGGTTATGTGATTCCCTGGACCGGTCTCAATTCGGTAAGGCTCACAGGTCATTTGCTGCAGAAGGGAATAAAGCTGAGGCTAAGCGAACAACCGTTTGAACTCGGGGGCCGTACGTTCGAAAGAGGTTCTATCATCATCTTGAGAACAAGCAACCAATACTACCCTGGTCTTTGGAATGAAGTTAGAGAGGTAGCCAACCAGTACCAGGTAGCGATTACGCCGGTCAATACCGGGCTGGTCGAAAAGGGTTATGATTTCGGAAGCGAAAAGGTCAGGCCGCTCAGACAGCGCCGTGTTGCCATGCTAACGGGAGAAGGCGTTAATTCGAATGCTGCGGGTG
>DASTPZ010000274.1:0-21282 GCA_035761965.1 Flavisolibacter sp.
GATCCTCTTGAAAACGGTCCTGTTCCTGTTCTTATTTGTAGTACTCCTCTTCCTGCTTATCCTTACACCCCCGGTTCAGCGCTTTTTGACAGGCAAGGTAGAAACATACCTTCAGAATAAGCTCAAGACGGAGGTCGAAATTGGGTCAATCTCCTTTGGACTTTCAGGCAATATCAATCTTGAAAATGTTTATATAGAGGACAGGACAAAGGACACCCTGGTCTCAGGTGGTGTGATCAAAGCCCATCTCAACTTTCTCAAGCTGTTTTCTAACGAGGTCCAGGTAAAGGACCTTGAATTGCGGAACATCACTGCCAAAATCAAGCGTGTTCTTCCAGATACAGTCTTCAACTTCCAGTTCATTGCCGATGCCTTTGCCACCCAGTCGGCTACCCCCGACACAGCACAGACGGCGCCTATGAAGCTCGACATCAGCGGTATCGTGCTCTCGAACATCAACCTCACCTTTACCGATGTGATCACAGGTAACGACATGTTTGCGCGCATAGGCAACCTCTCTGCAACTTTTGATACCCTTGATACATACAATCAGCATTTTGATATTCCTTCCATCATAGCCCGAAATGTGCAGGCGCGGATAAAGCAATCAAAACCCCTGCTTACGCCGGAGCCCCTGGCGAAAGATATTGCCGATGCGGCAGCACCTTCGGCCATGAAGCTTAACCTCGGCACTATAGACCTGAGCAGGATATCTGTACAATACGACAATGATGTGTCAGCACTTTATTCCACGGTAAGCATAGGTCAGCTGAGGACGACCGAAAGACTGCTCGATCTTCAAAACAACAGGATCTATCTGGATACCGTGTCTCTCAACAATTCGAAAATTGCCATCAGGCTGGGAAAAACACAGGCTGCCCGGGTAGTGGAGGAAGAAGTTGAGCAGGAGGTAAAGGCGCAGCAAGCTGTGGGCTGGGATATTCGTGTGGCAGGCCTTGGTCTCGACAACAACACGATCCGGTTCGATAACGACAATAGTCCAAGACTGGGCTATGGGCTTGATTATGCACATATAGCTGCGGACAGCCTTAGCCTGCACCTGTCTGATTTTGTGATGAACAAGGATTCCATTGGCGTGATCGTGAACAGGGGCAGGGTAAGGGAAAAAAGCGGGCTTGTTCTGCAGGAATTGAGGGGCAACCTGCTTTATGCCAATACGCGCTCTCATCTTACAGACCTCTATATCAAAACACCCGGTACCGAGATCAAAAGAAGCGCAGTGCTTGAATATGCATCTTACGATGCGTTGATGAATGACTTTGGCAGCGCAGTGCTCGATATAGAGCTTGTCGACAGCCGTGTTCAGGTAAAGGACATACTGCTATTTGCTCCTCAGCTTCGCAGCAATCCTGCCCTGTCCAACCCCAACGATACCTGGTACCTGAACATTGTTGGTAATGGTACACTCGACCGGTTGAATGTTGAAAGCCTCCGGTTCGATGGCCTCAGCAATACCCAGCTAAATGCAAAAGGAACACTGGTTGGCTTAAGCAATCCACAGCGGGCCGGTGGAAATTTTACCATTTACAATTTTCATACGACCCAGACCGACATTGCCTTATTTACCGGCCAGCGATTATCGAATGCTCAAATGAACCTACCCGAGGAATTTGATCTTAACGGCACCATTATCGGCAATGCAGGCAGCCTCAATGCCGCGCTCAACCTTAACAGCTCTGCAGGTGCGGCCAGCATCAACGGGCGGTTCAGCAATCTCACGAGTCCATCCGGCCTTGCCTACAACGCAAGGCTTCGTACGAGGGGCGTAAGGATCGGCAGCATCCTTCGACAGCCGGACCAGTTCGGATCACTCAGCGGAGATTTCACCTTCAATGGCAAAGGCATTACACCTCAGGCCATGGATGCGCGCTTCACCGGCAACATAACCAGCTTTGGCTACAACCGCTACCAGTACAGGAACATACGCCTCAACGGATCTTTGCGCAGATCCGTCTTTGACGTAACAGCAGATATCAACGATCCCAATGCCGATCTGAACCTTACTGCCAGCGGCAGCCTTTCCGACAATCCTACCTATCGCATCGAAGGCATGATCGACAGCGTAAAGGCCATGCCTTTGAACTTCGCCACCCAGCCACTGGTATTTCGCGGACGAATCGAGGGGTCTGCAGCAAATGTTATGGCAGACAATCCCGATATAGACCTTCTTATCACCAATGCCTTGCTGGTATCCAATAACGACCGGCTTCCGCTTGATACGGTTCAGCTCATTGCAGGGCGTACGGATACCGCCAACTTCATCCAGTTCAACAGCGATATTGCCAATGCAAGGATATCGGGCAAATACCGGCTGGCAGACCTTGGAAGCATCATACAATCCAGCATACAGCCATATTTTTCCGTAACACCCCCGGCAGCAACACCGCAGCTCCCGCCCTATGATTTCGATTTTACTGCGGAAGTTGTTTACAGACCCATCTTATCCACCTTCGTCCCTGGTCTTACCCGTATGGAAACCATCAAGGCACAGGGCAATTTTGTTACCGGCGGTGGAATGAATGCTACCCTTACAACACCGTATATGCTGTTCAATGGCAACGAGATCACCGACCTCAATCTGCGGGCCAATACGGCCGATAGCGGTCTCCAGGTAAATGGAAATATCGCCCACATCAAAAGCGGCAACCTGGATCTTTATAACACAAGGCTCAATGCTACCGCGCTTAACAACAATATCAATTTCAGCCTGGGTGTGGACGACAGAAATGCAAGGAATCTTTATTTCCTCAGCGGACTGGTTACCCAGCCTTCACAAGGAACATATGCTATCAGGCTGCGTCCGGACAGCCTGCTGCTCAATGCCGAACCCTGGACCGTAACACCAGATAACCTGATAACGATCACACCTGATGCTATAACAGCAAACAATTTCGTGCTCCAGCACGATGGACAGTCGCTTAGCATCAATAGTATACCCGGTCCCGATCAACCACTTCAGGTCAATTTTACCGAGTTCCGCGTAGCAACGATCACGGGTTTTATCAATTCCGATTCCATACTGGTTGATGGGGTGATCAGCGGAAACGTCGTGCTTAGCAACATCATGCAACAGCCGGTATTCACAAGCGATCTCACCATCAGGGATCTGAGCATGCGAAAGGATACGCTGGGTAATGTATCGCTGCAGGTATCCACAGGTGCTGGCAATCGCTATAACACCAATCTTACACTTAGCGGCAGGGGGAATGATCTCGCCCTTACAGGCTTTTTTTCACCCTCCGGCAATGATCTCAATCTCGACCTCAACCTGGTAGTGCGGCAACTCCAGCTCAGCACACTGGAAGGCCCATCGGCAGGGGCCATAACCAATGCATCAGGCGGCCTTAATGGCAATGTGCGCATAGGTGGCACCGCATCTGACCCTTCGGTACAGGGAAGCCTCAATTTCGACCAGGCCAGCTTTGCGCTCAGCATGCTGGGCAGCCAGTTCAGGATCGACAACGAAAGCCTCTCGGTAACAGAGAACGGATTGATATTCGACGATTTTACCATCAGGGATTCGGTTAATAATACGCTGGATATAGACGGCACGATATTGACCAGCAATTTCATTAATTATAATCTTGATCTCGATGTGGATGCGGAGAACTTCCAGGTTCTCAACTCAACCAAGGCCCAGAACAATCTCTATTATGGGCAAATGAACATTACCTCCAACATCCATATCGGTGGTACAGAAAAGCTGCCGATAGTCGATGGCTCCGTTACCGTAAATGATGGCACCAACTTCTTCATTGTAATACCGCAGGCCGAGCCCGGCGTGCAGCAGCGTGAAGGCGTAGTGCAGTTTGTGGATTTCGATTCGCCTGAAAACGACTCCTTGTTTCTGGCCTATGATTCGCTCAATACCAGCAGTGTGCTGGGTATGGACCTGGCAGTGAACATTGACATAAGAAAAGAAGCCAACTTCAACGTGATCGTGGATCCGACAAATGGAGATTTTCTTAATATCCGGGGTGAGGGCGTACTTTCGACCGGTATCGATCCCAGTGGCAAGATAACGATGGTGGGCACGTATTCGATCGAAGAAGGCGCCTACCAGATATCCTTCAATTTCCTGCAGCGCCGCTTCAATATCGAAAAAGGAAGCACGATCACGTGGACAGGAGAACCGACCACGGCCCAGGTGGACGTGACCGCGGTGTATTTAGCCAATACCGCTCCGCTCGACCTGGTGGCCAACCAGATCTCCGGATCTGAAACAGTACGCAATACTTACCTGCAAAAGCTTCCTTTTGAGGTGCACCTTAACGTGGCAGGCGAATTAATGAGACCTGTGATCACTTTTGATATAAGATTGCCTGACGATCAGAATTATGGAGTTTCGAACGACATCGTAACGGCTGTGCAGGCAAGGCTCGATCAAATCAGACAGGATGAAGGCGAGATCAACAAACAGGTGTTCTCATTGCTCCTGCTTGGAAGGTTTGTTGGTGAAAATCCTTTCGAGTCCAATGGGGCAGGATTCAGCGCGGGCTCTTATGCAAGACAGAGCGTAAGCAAGTTGCTTACCGAACAGCTGAACCAGCTGGCAGGCGGTCTTATAGGTGGCGTTGACCTCAACTTCGATGTACAATCGAGCGATGATTTTACGACCGGGCAGAGGGAGAACAGGACCGATCTCAATGTAGGGCTGAGCAAACGGCTGCTAAACGACAGGCTCAAAATAACAGTGGGCAGCAATTTTCAACTAGAGGGCCCCCAGAATACCAACCAGCGCAGCAACAATATTGCAGGCAATATTGCCGCAGACTACCAGCTCAGCAAGGATGGAAGATACCTCCTGCGTTTCTACCGACGCAATGAATACGAAGGCGTGGTGGATGGTTATATCATTGAAACGGGCATAGGCTTTATACTTTCGGTCGACTACAACCGCTTTAGCCAGATCTTTCGTAACCGGCAACCCAGGAGACAGGGCTCCGATTCGACGAACCAAAATCCCAGTGGACGATGAGCAACATACGTTTTATTCCCGCCCTCCTGCTTGTTGCATTGTTGTGGACAGGATGCAGGGGCACAAAGAATTTACCGGCCAATGAAAAATTGTATACCGGCGCTTCTATCAAGCTGGAAGACAGCGCGCTGACCTCGAGGGAGAAAAAAACCCTGCGAAGCCAGCTGGCCGGCCTTACACGTCCCCGTCCCAATTCACAGATCCTCGGCATGCGGATCAAGCTGTCCATCTACAATGCCTTGCGTAACAAAAAGGAGAACTCATTTTGGGGAAAGCTGAGAAGCCGCTATGGCGAGCCCCCGGTATTGTTAAGCCAGGTAGACCTGGACCAGAATAACAAGGTGCTGCAGAATTTCCTGGAGAACAAAGGCTGGTTCCAGGCAAGGATGTCGGCAGATACCGTGGTGAAAACGAAAACAGCATCAGCCGTATATTCTGCTTCGCCGGGGATACAGTATAAGATCCGCAATGTGAGCTTTCCTGCTGATAGCTCTGACCTGGGACGAGCGCTCGCAGGCACCGCAGCCACCAGCCTACTCAAGCCTGGTGACCCCTTTGACCTTGACGTGATCAAAGCAGAAAGAATCCGGATTGATGCCTTGCTGAAGGAACAGGGGTTTTATTTCTTTAATCCCGACCAGCTGCTGATACAAACAGACAGCAGCAATGAAAACCAGCAGGTGGAAATGAGGCTGATCGTAAAGCGCGAAACACCGGATAGCGCCCGACAGGTTTACAGGATCAACAGGGTATACATTTATAGCGGCTATAGCCTGAATACGGCAAGGATCGATACCCTGCTTGAGAACAGTGAGCCTTACAAAGGCTTTAACATCATCGACCGGCGTAAAAGATACAAGCCCAAGCTGTTCGAGGAAAGCATGCAGTTCAGGCCGGGCGAGGTATACAACCGTACAGACCATAATATGACGCTGAACCGGCTCATCAACCTCAATCTTTTCAAGTTCGTCAAAAACCGCTTTGAAGCTGCGAGAACCGATTCGCCCAGGCTCAATGCTTACTACTACCTCACTCCCCTGCCAGGGAAATCATTGAGGGCTGAGATCACCGCCATCTCGCGCTCCAATAACCTGAACGGGTCGCAGATAAATCTCAGCTGGCTTAACAGGAACCTGTTCAGGAATGGCTCACAGCTTAACCTGAGCGCCTATATTGGATCGGATGTACAGTTCAGCGGCGCACTCAGTGGCTATAATACCTATCGCACCGGTGCAGAAGCGATCTATTCCGTTCCGCGTTTCCTTACACCCTTTATCCGCATCCGCCCCAAGGGACCGTATGCACCACGCACGAACCTGCGGATAGGCTATGATATCCTCAACAGGCGCCAGCTTTACACACTCAATTCTTACCGGTTCGAGTATGGCTACAGCTGGAAACAAAATATCCAGAAATCTCATGAGCTTTTTCCTATCAGCATTGTGTACGTACAGCCTTTAAATGTGACCAGGCTTTACGACTCGCTCGAACAGGAGCTGCCAGGACTTGCCCGCGCTATTGAGCCACAGTTCATACTTGGCTCCCGGTACGAGTTCCTGTACAACGAACAGGCAAACGGCATACAAAAGCGCAATAGCTTTTTCTTTAACGGCATTCTTGACCTTTCGGGTAATATTGCGGGTCTCCTATCAGGTGCCAATGTAAAAAAAGGCGATACGGTGAAGATCCGCAATGCGCCATTTTCGCAATATGTGAAGGTGCAGCTCGACGGTCGTTATTACCGCAAGATCGGGCTCAACTCCACTTGGGCTAACCGTATCGATGTTGGTATAGGCATCCCCTATGGCAACTCCACCCAGGTACCTTATGTGAAGCAGTTTTTTGTTGGAGGCAATAACAGTCTCAGGGGTTTTAGAAGCCGGTCTGTAGGTCCGGGTGTTTATGTGCCGGTCAATAGCTCCGCCACCAATAACCTGATACCAGATCAAACAGGCGATATCAAGCTGGAGCTCAATACTGAGTTCAGACCGCGCATTACAGGGCCTGTTTATGGAGCCATCTTCCTGGACGCAGGCAATATCTGGCTGTGGAATGATTCCACCCATACGGAAAAACCAGGTGCGGAATTCACCAAGAAATTCCTTAGCCAGATGGCTGTCGATGCTGGCGTGGGCATCCGTCTCGACATCACGGTTTTTGTGATCCGGCTGGATGTAGCCTTCCCGTTGAAAAAACCATGGGAAACCGAGTACAACGAGATCCGCCTGGGTAACCGCCCCTGGCGAAGAGCCAATATAGTTTACAACCTTGCCATCGGGTATCCTTTCTAAAACATTATTTAGGATAAGCAGAAGGCGCGTAAGATTAACTTACGCGCCTTCTGCTTATATATCCGTTTACACTCTGTCAATACCTCATCAGCCATTCCATTCTTTGCGCAGCTTTTGCGGCGCTGGGCAGCATAGCGGCCTCCAAGCCAAGGTTCAATGGAACAGCCGGCAGGCTGAGCGCACCCAGTACCTGCACCGGTGCATCAAGCCATTGAAAACAATTGGCCGAGATCCGGCCTGCAAGGGCTTCCGCAAAAGAATTGTTTTGCTGCTCCTCCGTAAGCACCAGGCACTTGCCATGCTTTTTAGCGGTCGTATAAATGAGGTCCTCATCGAGCGGGAAGAGGGTGCGAAGATCAATGATCTCAACGGCACCGGGGAAGTTTGCGGCGGCGGCCTTTGCCCAGTACACACCCATACCATAGGTGATCACGCAAATGCTTTCGCCGTTTGCTGTAGTCTCTGCCGAAGCTTCCAGCACAACCCTTCCCTTTCCGAAAGGTAGTATATAGTCTCTTGAAGGTTCCACCGTACGGGCATCTTCGGTACCAGGTACCTTACTCCAGTAAAGCCCTTTGTGCTCAAGCATCACCACCGGGTTAGGGTCATAGTAGGCAGCCTTCATCAATCCCTTCATATCGGCGGCATTGGAGGGGTAAGCGATCTTGATGCCTTTTATGGTGAGCAAAGTAGATTCCACACTGCCGCTGTGATAGGGTCCGCCTCCGCCATAAGCGCCGATAGGCACGCGAACAATGGTAGAAACAGGAAACTTGCCGCAGGAGAGATAGGAGGATTTTGATATTTCGGTCACCAGCTGGTTAAAGCCGGGATAGATATAGTCAGCGAACTGCACTTCCACAATGGGCCTCAACCCAACTGCGCTAAGGCCGACCGTAGAGCCTATGATATAAGCTTCCTGAATGGCGGTATTGAAAACGCGATGATCACCAAAACGCTCACCCAGCGTAGCTGCTTCGCGGAATACGCCTCCAAGGCGTTTTCCTACATCCTGGCCATAAAGCAGGCATTCTTCATGGTCTTCCATCAGTTCCCTGATGGCAAAAAGGGCAGCATCCACCATTAGCACTTTTTCCTTTCCTGCAGGAGCCCTTTCGCCTTCTTCTTCGGTAACCGGAGAAGAAGCAAAAACATGCTCTGTAACCGTGGCAGGGTCTGGCTCCGGTGCAGCAACCGCGCGCTCGAACTGGCTGCGTATGTCAGCCCTTACTTCTTCTTCGATTCCAAGCAGGAAATCCTCACCAAAATCATCAACTATGGTTGCCCTGAACCGGGGCAGCGGATCATTGCAGGCATGCCGTGCAAGATCTTCTTCGCTCCGGTAAAATTCCTTGCGTACGCCGCTGGTATGGTGGTTAAGCAAGCAGACCTTGGCGTGAACAAGCCAGGGCTTGCGGTGCTCGCGTACGTGCCCAACCACTTTGCGCATGGTCTCGAAGCTTTGATGAAAATCGGTGCCATCGACCCTTATCCTGTTCAGGCCTTTAAAGCCTTCTGCATATTCAAACGCATCCATGGCCCTTCCTTCTTCCGCGGTCACGCTGATACCCCAGTCATTATCCTGTACAAGGTAGATCACGGGCAGCTGCTTCAATACAGCGAACTGAAGTGCTTCGCTCACTTCGCCTTCGGTAACGCTTGCATCGCCGAGAGAGCAAACCACTACAGGCTTATCGGCAGGAGGAATGGTGCGGCCGGATTTGGGAGAAAGCAGGTCCATGATCTCAAGGTATTGCAGCCCCTGGGCAACACCGGTTGTAGGAATGGCCTGCATGCCGGTAGCGCTACTTTGATGAATGATCTTCGGCTTTTGCTCATCCCTTGAATTCGGGTGCGCATAATAGCTGCGGCCACCGGTAAAAGGATCATCTGCCTTGGTAAGCAGCTGCAGCATGAGCTCGTAAGGCGACCATCCCATGCCAAGCAAGAGACTTTCGTCCCGGTAATAGGGACTTACCCAGTCGCCGGGCTTCAGGTTGAAGGCGGTTGCCAGCTGAATGGCTTCATGTCCCCGCGATGTTGAATGAACATATTTCGTAAGCTGCCTGTTGGCCTCATAGGTCTCCGCCATGATCTTCACGCCAAACATCAGTCTATAGGTATGCAGAAGTAGATTACGGTCCATAGTATATTGCAAGCAGGCAAATTTAGGAAGAAGAAAGGAAGCGCAGAAAAGAAGAAGGAGCGGTGATGCGTTTTGACCCGGACAAGAAAAAACCCTCTGGATGAGGGTTATTTTCTTGCCGTAAAGGTCTTTATTTAACGTCCAGTGTTAACAAGCTTTCCTCTTCAATAAAACCTTCTACCTCGTCTCCAACAACGATCTCGCCTACGCCCTTGGGCGTACCGGTAAAAACAAGATCACCGATGTTGATGGAAAAAAAATTGGAGATATAGGAGATGATATAGTCGAAGTCGAAGATCATGTCTTTTGAGCTGCCTTGCTGAACCAGCTCCTTGTTTTTGTAAAGCCCGAAATTGATCTCTTTTTTATTCTTGAGATTGGCCACGGGAACCCATTTCCCTACAACCGCGGAATTATCCCAGGCCTTTGCTTTTTCCCATGGCAGGCCTTTCTTTTTGAGCTCATCCTGTATATCGCGTGCAGTAAAATCTATACCCGTAGTGATGGCATCGTAATATTTGTTGGCGAACTTTTCCTGTATGTATTTGCCGTTCTTGGAGATCCTGAGAACAAGCTCGCATTCGTAGTGCAGTTCGTTGGTAAATTCGGGATAGTAAAAAGGTGTGTGAGGCTGAAGCAAAGCGCTCTTTGGCTTCATGAAAATCACGGGTTCATCCGGTACGTCGTTTCCTAATTCCTTGGCATGATCTGAATAATTACGTCCTACGCAAAAAATCTTCATAAAGAAAGTTGGTTTAGATAGTTAAATACACGGGATACTTACACATTGGTCGTTTATCCCATTTATTTATGGTTTTGCAAAGAAAAGTAGGATTTTACTGGGATTTTGAATGAGTGTTGGAGCACTAAAGTAAATAATAACTCTTACTTGTCATAACGTAATTTCCACATTGTTGAATTTATTCATTGCTGTTGCAATCCCTGCCGTGGAAAAGCTTTCGATCGCTTCGATGGAAAGCCCGATCTTCTTCTGCACCAGGGGCTCCTCTTCCTTTGTCCATCTGCCCAGCACGAAATCGGATTGCATACCCTTCGCAAAATTGTTGCCTATGCCGAACCGGAGCTTGGGATAGTCGCTGGTACCTAGACTTTCCTGAATGCTTTTCAAGCCGTTATGGCCGGCATCACTCCCACCCGGCCTTATCCTGATCTTGTTCAGCGGTATTGCGATATCATCAAAAATTACCAGCATGTTCTCTTTTGCGATCTTTTCCTTGTCCATCCAGTACTTTACCGCCTTGCCGCTGAGGTTCATATAGGTGGTTGGACAAATACATATGAAAACCCTTCCCTTCCAACGCAGTTCCGCCGTAAAGGCAAGCCTGCCTGTTGTTAGGGTTCCGCCGTGTTGGCTTACGAAGGCCATGACAACGTCGAAACCTATATTGTGGCGGGTATGCGCGTATTCATTTCCAATATTGCCCAGCCCTGCGATCAAGAATTTCATGCATGCAAAATAAAAAATCCCGCCGAAGCGGGATTTAAGGTAATGTCTTTCTGCTTTATTTTTTGGCAGGTGCGGCCTTTGCAGGAGCAGCCGGAGCAGCACCTTTTGCAGGGGCAGCAGCTTCTTCCTGGCGCAGGGCACGGGTAGTAACCACAGATACGATAGGAATGCGGGGAGAGTTCAGGATCTCATAATTGTCTTCCTTAACATCTTCCACACGGATGTTCTCACCGATCTCCAGGTTATCGATGTTTACTTCTATCTGCTCTTTCAGGAAGCGCGGATAGGTTTTCACCTTGAGGGCCTTCATTTTTGGCACCAGTCGTCCACCGGCTTTAACACCAACAGAAGCACCTACATACTTGAGAGGGATCGTAGCGATCACTTTCCTGTCTTCGACCAGCTCAAGCAGGTCCACATGGATAAGCTCATCGGTAACTTTGTCGAACTGCAGGTCCTTAAGGATGCAGCGGTAAGTTTTACCGTTTACAGAAACCTCGGCCAGCTGGAAATTTGGTGTGTATACTAAAGGCTTGAGCGCCTTGGCAGAAGCAAAGAAATTGATCTCCTGCGCACCCCCGTAAATTACACCAGGCACTAGTTCCTGAGAGCGAAGCTGGCGGGTGGCTGATTTGCCATGTTCGGTCCTCAGTTGTCCTTCGATTGTAATTGTCTTCATTTTATGACTGTTTGTTTTAAAAATCTTTGAGCCGGAGTCTTGTCCTTCTGTCCGGCTTATTTATTTCTTCGCTGCGAATGAAAAAAGAGGTTATTGATGCTCTTGTTCTCATGCGCATTGCGAATGGCTACTGCAAAAAGCTCCGCAGTGGTCACCGGCTTGATCTTTGCCGATTCTTTGCTGAGGGGTATCGTGTCACAGACCACCAGCTCTTCCAGCACGCTGTTATCGATGGTCTCGTAAGCCTTTCCGCTCAGCACAGGATGTGTGATGAGGGCTCTTACCGTACGTGCTCCTTTTTCCTTCAGCAACGCCGCGCTTTTTGCCAGGGTTCCACCGGTATCGCAGATATCGTCGATAATGACAATATCCCTGTCGGTTACATCGCCTATCACCACCATGCTTGCGATCTCGTTGGCACGCTTGCGGTGCTTGTCGCAGATCACCATTTCAGCCTCAAAATAGCTGGCGATTTCCCTGATCCTGTTCGTAGCGCCCACGTCAGGGGCCGCAAAGGTAAGGTTTTCGAGCTTGAGTTGTGTTATATAAGGTATAAAAACTGCCGAACTGTCGAGGTGATCCACGGGTATGTCGAAATAGCCCTGGATCTGGGGGGCATGCAGGTCCATGGTGATGATCCTGTCTGCACCTGCCGCAGTCAGCATATTGGCAACCAGCTTGCTGCCGATGGCTACCCTGGGACGGTCCTTCCGGTCCTGGCGGGCATAACCATAATAAGGTATTACCACGATGATCTTATAAGCTGAGGCCCTGCGGGCGGCATCGATCATCAATAATAGCTCCATAAGGTTGTCGGCAGGAGCGTAAGTACTCTGAACAAGAAAAACAAAATCACCCCGGATGCTTTCGAGGAAGATGGGCTGGATCTCTCCATCGCTGAACTTCTGAATGTTAACCTTACCCATAGGGCAGCCGTAACTTTTGCAGATCTGTTCGGCCAGTTTTTGAGAGCCCGTGCCGGCAAATATTTTAGCTGAAGGATTCATGGCTGTAAATGTGCGGCGAAGATATGGTTAAGAATAAAACGGAGGTAGCCATGGGGAAAAATGCAGCTGAAACCGGCCTGATCAACAAAGCAAAAAGGGGAAAAAGACCTGAAAATCAAGGCCTTCTCCCCTTTCAAAAAATATTTTTCGGCTTATTTTAATGCGGCAACATCCATGCGGCTATTGCTGGCCTGCTGAATGGATTCTTCCTGTTTTACCGATGACGAATCGTCATTCATGCTATAATACACGGTACGGCAAACAAAAATGGCAAGGAAAAGAGAAATGCCGTAAATGAACAGGAAAAACAGGGCGGGATGGAGGGCTCCCATTGATGAA
Organism: Flavisolibacter sp.; assembly: GCA_035761965.1. Taxonomy (GTDB): domain Bacteria; phylum Bacteroidota; class Bacteroidia; order Chitinophagales; family Chitinophagaceae; genus Flavisolibacter. The sequence goes on from DASTPZ010000274.1 coordinate 12,930, forward strand.
GTAGCGTTCCGTCTCATAGGAATGGTTTTAGTTTTCTAAAGGATAATTGACAGGGCTAAAAGTAAAAACCAAATTCAGAAAATGCAAGCGAAAAAGTACTCGATCAAAGAATGGGCGAAAGATGACCAGCCCCGCGAAAAATTACGGTCCAAAGGTCCAAGGTCCTTAAGCGATTCCGAGCTCATAGCCATCCTTCTCCATCATGGTTCACGGGATAAATCGGCGCTGGAACTCGCCAGGGAGGTATTGAGGATGGGGAAAGGAAATCTTTCCGAACTCGGAAAGATGACGGTTGGCGATCTTATCCGCATCAAGGGCATCGGCGAGGCCAAAGCCATAGGCCTGGTAGCGGCCATCGAGCTCGGCCGGCGAAGGCAGGCCTCCTCCCATCGCGAAAAGATCTCGGTCGGCAGCAGCACCGAGGTAGCCGCCTACCTGCAAACGCTTCTGAAAGACTACCGCCACGAGGTCTTTGCCATCCTTTTCCTCAACCATGCCAACAAGATCAACCACTTCCAGGTTATCAGCGAGGGCGGCATTTCAGGCACGGTAGCCGACCCAAGGATAATCATCAAAAAAGCACTGGAAGAAGAGGCCACCGGCATCATCCTCTGTCATAACCATCCCTCAGGCAGCCTCAGGCCTAGCCGGGCCGACGAAGACCTTACCCAAAAGATTGCTCAGGCCAGCAAATTATTTGATATCAGGCTTTTAGACCACCTGATCGTTAGCGACACCGGGTATTTTTCCTTTGCGGATGAGGGTAAACTGTGAGCGGTAAGCCGGGAGGAAACGATCCGGCCATCAAACCTCTATATTATATATACTGTTTTCAGGCCTGGGCAGCGGGTCCTCCGAAGGTCATCGGGATCTGGATTTCCTCCAGGTCCTTAATGGTCCCGTTGGTTGCCTCGTAACGGTTTACATTCTCCATAAGGGCTTTCATAAATCGCTTGGCATGCTGGGGCGTGAAAATAATGCGGGATTTGACCTTGCTTTTAGGCGTGCCGGGCATCACATTCACGAAATCGATAACGAATTCGGCGTGTGAATGCGTAATGATGGCCAGGTTAGCATAGGAGCCTTCGGCAACTTCCTCGGTTATTTCGATATTGATCTGGTTTTGGGCTTGCTCCTGCATATGACAGATTATTAAAGTATTAGCTGGGTTGATGTTTCCCGGACCGGTTGTATAATGACAGATTTACGTGCCGGGCGTTAAAAATAAGCTTTATTTATTTGCAATCCGCTGGCCTTTTTCCCCGAAGGCAAGCCTGTACGGCCGCAGAACTTTTGCTGCTGCCGTATTCCGGCTCATCCTTACATCATGAGAGACGCAGGCAAGCGCTTCGGATGCCTGGTCCATATGATCAGCATCTGGCAGGCATGAGCACACCTCTTCTCAACAAGCTCATTTTCTTGAGCGCCGGAGAGTTCGCTTCCAAATAGCCTATTGCCGCTTTAAGACTTGTTGCGTCTTGGCACCACCTGCTACTGGCGATTTGACCTGAGACCTCTAGACGCATGCTCTGACTGGTCCGCCAAAATGAGATGCCTGTAATTGACTTACGCTTTCTTTTGGGTGGTTAACCAGGCGAAAAGCTGTTTACCCGGATCTTGTGGCAGTCGGTTAAAATATTTCAGGTCGAGAGCATTTGATGTCCAGTTTATCAATCTTAGCCCTATTCAGACAGAGACAGCTTGATACTCATTCATCATTTTCAGCCGCTGCCGATCCGGTTTTCGCAAGACGTTTACTGCAGAAGCTAAACAGAAATGCTGAAAGATTCTCTTACGTGATATCTGGTCTGATAAATAGGTTCGCCAGTTTATAATTTTTATGCGGCTTATTCATGAGGATCTGGAAGCGGTATAGACAATCCGATCATATAAACTCAATGGCAGCTATCTACGACTTGGAGTGGTTGTGTGTTTGGCTTGTTGAACTGCAGGGGGTTAGAGAAGAGATGTTTTTCTTCCTCTTTATTGATGTTTTTCACATGGCTTTGCCTTTTTGGAAAGCTAGTTTTGGGTATTGATATATCAATCCTGTTAGTCTGATGAATCCTCAGGCATTGCCTGGGAACTAAGGTTAGCTGCACAGCCTGGCTGTTGCTTAAAAGGGAGGAGGCATGTTACAGAGTGTTCAGTAGCAGGCTTTAGCTCATAAGTGTATGCAACAGCAAACAATGGTAGGTTGGAAGGCGGGGGAGGGAGGGCCCCGCAGGGGAATGAGCCAGCTTCAAAGTCTCAAAAACATACTTTCTTCCATATATCCACCCCCTTCTGCGCATAAAAACCCATCTCCCCGGCAATTTCTCATCCACTGATAAACCTTCAGCAGCAATTCTCCTCAGTATTCAAGACCTTCCTTTACATATCCCGCTCCTCTCCTAACTTATTTGTAAACAAATAATATAATATATATAAATATATATTATAAACCCAAAAGCCAGTCACTACCGACGGTCCACTATGGAGCAGACAGCCCGGAACTAAAAAGTAAACATTATTTGCGCACGCGCTTGGGATCTTCGATCAGACTCAATAAGATCAACCCCGCTACCCATCTGCTTTTGCTCAGGAAAGAAATTTCGCGCATACCTCAGCCATAGCGAGAGGTTTTTCTTTGGCTCAACACCGATATTCACACAGCAACGCCAGCCCTTTTCATAAAAAGCCGGCATCGAAAAGCTGTAAAGTACATCGGATTCATAGGCATAGATGCGGCTGTTATAACTGCCTGTTTCAAAGTACTGCATTCTCAGGTTGACCGACCAGGATGAACGTATTTTTTGATGAACTTCCGCAAAGCACAGAAACCCTTCTTCAGCCGCTTCATTTATCGTCCTGAGCCAAATCACTTCCATCCTTGCTTTTAAACTCAATAAGGAAGAAAGCTGATCCGTTAGATGCAGCCTCAGGCTTCGCTTTACAAAGGGTGCAGGATAATCCATTGTGCCCGGTGCAGGCAGATCGGATGATTTTTGTTCGTAATGATAGCGTACAAGAACCGAAGCTTTTTTATGCGGTTGGTAGCCTACCTGCAACAGGTAGTCATAGCCCGAAGACGGGGCACTTACCCTGTAACGCAGCCAGGGCGACCTGTACACATCTGCATAGGCTTGCATCTGCCAGGCCCTCGAGGGTTTGAATGACAAACCTGCATACAGCCCCTGCTCATTCACCGGAAGCGTATGCTCTGTAAAAGCATTGCCGAAAAGCGTACGGTACCGGACAGGAAGCACCCGCAGTACAAAGGAAAGATCAAGCCTGGGGTCTACACTCAACAAAGCACCCTGAATAAATGCTGCGTTGTATTGTGCATCCAAAGCCAATTCGCCAAAAAGGTGCAGGTTCTTCCAGGTATAGCTGTAGTCGACACTCACGTTCCACAGCCGGCTGCCTGAAAAAACAAAAGCATTGTAAGGCGCCGACCGCTTCTGGAGCGGAACATCGAAGGCCTGTATGAGGCCATTGATGCCAAGCTTTAAACGATCAGAACGGAAGATAACTACCGCGCCCGCCGCAGTATGCCGCACCTTGTTCTTTCTTGCCACTTCGGTTTCCGTTCGGTGAAGCCCCGATGTTTGAAAGCCCGTGAAGCCATCCACACTATCGGCAGCTGAACCGCCGATCTTTCTCGATGAAAAGAATACTGTCGTCTCCCATTTTTCATTCCCTACTGTAACGGCAACTCCCCTGTTAAAATTAAATTCCCCTGCCGAACGATAGGGAGAAAGAATGGCGCCCTGCCGCTTCACCGACATAGACTCCGCGCTCTTCGAAAAACCCATCGACTGCCATAATATTAGTCCCTGCCCCATGCTGAGCGAAAAATCGCCAAAGGCAAGAGCCTTTATCTTTCCAAGCCTGCGCAGGAAAAGATGGGCGGAATAAAAATCAAAGCCTGCGGCCTGCGCACCACGCAGGAACTGTTCCCCGGGATCTTTTTCGCCGGTTATCCCGGCATAGAGCAAATTCTTGTATTGATAACGGTACCGGAACATCAGCTGGTTTGGGTCGCCGAGAAAATGCGTGGCTCTCGTTCGATCATAACCCCTGGATTTTTCCAGCGCCCGCGATAGCCTTAAAAGCACCGAGTGCTCACCATTTTTAAGCCGGCTTCGAAGATCATCCTTTAGGGTAAGAGCGGCGCCTATGCTTACATAAGGCAGCAGCTGCCGGATAGTGGCAAGATCCCAGCCCGGCACGGCCTGGAGCTCATGTATATCGATCAGCTTTCCAAGCAGCTTGCGGTAACGAAGAAAAAGGTCGATCTGCAAAGCCGAAAGGAAGCGAAGGCCTTGCAGGTCTTCTGCGCCAGCCTCGTTTAGATCGAGCGGCTCCCGGCGGTAATGATCAAGTGTTTGCAGCCACTGGTCGTCTTCGGGCGATTCGGTCTCCGTAGCCTCTGCCAGCTGTTCGAGCTGCTGCTGTGTGTTGGGGGGCAGCTCCTGTGCCCGTGCGGGAGGAATAGCGATAACAAGAGACAGGCAAATAAGGATTTTCATGGACGCTGGTTTTGAAAGCTTATCATTAAAGCCGGGCTGATGCCCAGGCGGGGATGTAGTGCTGCCATCACATCCAGCCGGCATAGCGGCAGCCATACTGCCGTTCCAAACAAAAATGAAGCGGTGGCGGTACTGATGCCAAGGCTGGCACCAGCCTGCTGATGAAACCTGTAACGGCATGCGAGCCTTATATCGACCGGACTGTCCCGGGCTTTTCTGACCTCGCACCCGGCAAACAACCGCTCGGAGGCATCGTATCCAAGACCAAAGGCCATGGTGAGCGGCAGCTCCACAGCCGGAGAGGGGCCCAGGTTGGCCACCTGCAACCCGGCCCTGAAAGTTTCTTTTATATGGAAGATGGCTCCTAATCCGGCTGCTACTGCGGGTAAAGCCTCATAACCCAGCGCGCCGGTATGCACATAATCAAAGGAAAGCCCGAGATCGGTCTTGCCAAGGGTGCGAGCATAAGCCAGGCCCGCTGCCGTTTCGCGGTAACGCAAATCACCCGCCCGGCCTGCGGTAAAGCCAAAACGGCCCTGCCCCACCCCTAGTGCTAACGCGGCCTTGTAAGAACCAAGTTCCGGAAGCATGAACCTTCTTTCGCCATAGATGCTGGCTGAAAGCCCCTTGCCTGCAGCCAGGGCTGCCGGGTTTACGCAAAAGGCCAGGGTCGAAGGGCTGTTACGGCTGTAAGCTTCAAGAAAGGGCAGGGCGACCAGGGGCGATTGCACCATTTGTGCATTAGGCATGTAAACCCAACAGGATGCCAGTATATAAAGAAGTTTTTTCATGAGGACTGTTTCCTGTAAGGTAGAAGGGGATATTTATTTAAGAAGGTGAAAAAAACTATTATACCCTGAGTCTTTACCTTTGCGCCATGCAAATTTTAAATGGCAGGGAAGCATCTCAGGCAATCAAAGACTCATTGAAGCTGGAAGTGGCACAGCTGGCCACCCAGGGAAAGCCGGTGCCTCACCTGGTAGCCATCCTCGTAGGCAACAACGGCGCCAGCGAAACTTATGTAGGCTCTAAAGTAAAGGCCTGCCAGGAAGTAGGTTTTAAATCTACCCTCATCAGGCTGGAAGAAAACATCTCTTCGCTCAAGCTGCTCGATATCATACGCGACCTCAACGGAGACCCCGATGTAGATGGCATCCTTGTACAGCTTCCGCTGCCGCGGCATATCTCGGCCGACGAAGTCATTCATGCCATTGATCCCAATAAGGATGTAGATGGCTTTCATCCCAACAATGTAGGACGCATGGTGCTGGGCCAGTCGACCTTTGTGCCGGCCACCCCTTATGGGATCATGCTGCTGCTTGAGCATTATAAGATACCTACCAAGGGCAAACATGCGGTTGTGGTGGGAAGAAGCAATATCGTAGGCCGCCCCATGAGCATCCTTCTCAGCGGTGCAGGCGAAAGAGGCAATTGCACCGTTACCATCTGTCATTCGCATACCACCAATATTGAAGAGATCTGTAGGGATGCCGATATCATCGTGGCCGCCCTTGGCCGTCCCGGCTTTGTTAACGAAAGCATGGTCAAGGAAGGCGCGGTTGTGATCGATGTGGGTATAACAAGGGTGGAGGACAATACCAAAAAATCGGGCTATCGCCTCAGTGGTGACGTGAATTTCGAAGCTGTGGCGCCCAAATGTTCCTTCATTACGCCTGTACCTGGCGGTGTAGGACCTATGACCATTGCAGCGTTGATGAAAAATACCTTCAAAGCCTGCGCCCAGAAGCATTATTACGAAGAAGCATGATTCAAGTGAAGGAACAGCCGGCGCTGCCGGTGATGGAGCATTTTTATACCATCCAGGGTGAAGGCTTTCACCAGGGCAGGGCTGCCTATTTTATCAGGCTCGGCGGCTGCGATGTTGGATGCGTATGGTGTGATGTAAAGGAAAGCTGGGATGCAGACAAACATCCTCTTCAGAGGATAAGCGACCTGGTAGCGGCTGTAAAGGAGCACCCGGGCGAGATCGTCGTCATTACCGGGGGCGAACCGCTTTTGCATGACCTCGGTGAACTCACGAGCCAGCTCAGGTCCGCCGGCCTGCGCACCCATATGGAAACTTCGGGCAGTTCACCACTGTCGGGGCATTGGGACTGGATCACCCTTTCGCCCAAAAAATTCAAGGCACCGCTGCCTTCCGTTCTGCCGCATGCAAACGAGCTGAAGATCGTTGTCTTTAACCGTTCGGATTTCGACTGGGCAGAAGGCTTTGCTTCGCAGGTATCTCCCTCATGCAGGCTTTACCTACAGCCGGAGTGGAGTAAGGCAGCCATCATGACGCCGCTGATCATCGATTATATCAAGGCAAACCCCAAGTGGCAGCTTTCCCTCCAGGTACACAAGCATATCAACGTTCCATAAGCCTGAGCTCCCTTCTTTCTGTTAAAAATCATTCCCCTCTTTTTAACGGATGGAATAGTAATTATCTTCATAACATGAAAAACCTTCGATTTGCCTGCACCTGTGTTCTGGTGATGGCAGCGGTTGCCGCAGCCGGTCAATATGATCAAAGCAAGATCAATAAAAAAGCGATCGAATCGTATAACCAGGCCCTGGAAAAAGCCCAGGATGGAAGGTATAATGATGCCATCGGCCTGCTGAAAGAAGCGATCCAGAAAGATGCGAAGTATATCGATGCATATCTTTCCCTGGCAGGGATCTATGGACAAATAAAAAACCACAGCCTTAGCGTTGCCCAATACGAAAAAGCCTTCAGCCTCGACACCAATTATACATCGGATTACCGGCTTCCCTACTCTATCAACCTCGCCGGTCTCGGCCAGTTCAACAAAGCCCTTCAGACCATAGATGCTTTGCTGACCAGGTCTTCGCTGGCAGACGCCACCAAAAAAGCCGCGCTCTACCGTAAAAAGACCTACCAGTTTGCCGTGGACTTTGAAAAGGCACATGCATCAGATGGCTATGTGTTCACGCCCAAGAACCTGGGTGAAGGTATCAATACAGCCGAATCGGAATATTTTCCTTCACTGCCCATCGCAGGCAGCGAGATCATCTTTACCAGGCGCATCAATGGTTTCAACGAAGATTTTTTTGGCGCCCTTAAGAACGGCGAAGCCTGGAGCAGGGCCGTTCGCCTCACCGGGAGCATCAATACGGCACAGAACGAAGGAGCCCAGAACATCTCGCAGGATGGAAACTGGCTGGTCTTTACTGGCTGCAACCGCGAAGGTGGCTATGGCAGCTGCGATCTTTACATCTCTTATGTTACCAATAGCGGATGGAGCGAGGCCCTGAACCTTGGCGGTACCGTCAACTCCGACCAATGGGATTCGCAACCCTGCCTGTCTCCCGATAAACGCGATCTCTATTTCGCCAGCACAAGACCCGGAGGCTTTGGGGGCAGCGATCTTTATGTTTCACACCTGCTTGCGAATGGCCGGTGGAGTGAGCCGGAGAATCTCGGTCCCTCGGTCAATACGGCTGCAGATGAGTTTTGTCCCTTTATCCATGCCGATAACCAGACCCTTTATTTCACATCGAATGGCCTGCCGGGTTATGGCGACCAGGATATTTACCTTGTAAGGAAAAGCAGCGAAGGCAAATGGGAAACTCCTCAGAATCTCGGCTATCCTGTAAACACCACCAGCCAGGAAGGAACGCTGTTCATTGCCGCTGACGGCAAAACCGCCTACTATGCCAGCGACCGAAGCGAGGGCAAGGGCGGTCTTGATATTTACAGCTTCGACCTGCGTCCCGATATCAGGCCCAACAAAACACTTTGGGTAAGAGGAAAGGTGTTTGACCAGAAAACCAATGCCGGACTGCCATCGGCGGTGGAGCTGACCGACCTCGCCAGC
>DASTPZ010000275.1:0-28073 GCA_035761965.1 Flavisolibacter sp.
ATTGATGCCTCCGCTTGAAGGGTTTACAGGTGTAAATGCCCGCCCGAAATAAGGCAGATAGGCAATGAGCGAATCGTTGAGCACGGTCATGTCCCAGTCAGTGGTAAGCTGCCTCGAAGGACCACTAAGGGGCTGTGCGGACTGCGGCTTAAAAACAAACCGTTTTGATTCCACGCTTTGCCTGATCGCATCCTTGCCCGTCTCCTGGGCATGAACCCCGGTTGCCGCCAGTATTAATATGCCAAGGGCCATTAAAGGCCGTATAATAGATCTTGCCATGATTATTTTTCACATCATGGTCCAAACAACATACCACAGCACGCCATTGAAGTTCAAATTAGCTTATGCTTAGGTTAAAACTGCAATCACCGGCACTTATCTCCTGATCATCACCTTCATCTTTGATCCTATTGTATAGGCGCTATAAATCGGTTCGTAAGTAACATACTGTATATTGTCAAAACCCCGCCACGTAAGTATCTTCTGATCCTCGCTGGGGTAGCGCTGAACAGTATCGATCTTTACGAGCTCCACATCTACCATGCTTACCTGGACGGACCTTTCCGTAATGCAGCCAACAAGGGCAGCTGCGGTTATAACGAAGGGTATCGCTGCTTTCATTTAAATGAATTTGATGGTTAAGGAAATAGGATTCAGAGGGTGTTTAAAGGTCAATCGTCTGGAAAGCGTTGGTACTATGAAAGCACAAAGTCCGTTCCAAAACATGATCTGCTTTCGTGATCCGGCCCTCGGTTCCCCCGTCCATTGAAAAGGAGCTTGCTAATTAGCTGATCCGCAGCCGGTACGGCGCAATAGTATGCCTGCCTGTTTTTTATCTATCTTTTAAGTGCAAGCAAAGATTGGGAAAAGGCTGCCCGGTTCTCTATTTATTGCGCCCCCAAAAGTCGTCATGCAGCCGCAGACCTCAATGCCTCATGCAAGGTTTGGCTGATAAGCGAGCAAGGGTCTAAGAACGGTTAAGCCCAGCCGAAAATGGCGTGGGCAACTCATGTCCCAGGCTATGAGCAATGCCAGGAGAACTGTTTCATACTTCGAGCAGGTAAAACGGAAACTGGTACCCCTGTTTCAGCAGGATGGGTTTGGAAACGTTGTAGACCTTGATGCCGTCGGTGGTACTGCCTTCCAGAGTGCCAATGTGTGCATGGCCATGAAATGCCGCCAGCACCTTGTGCCGGTTGAGCGGCTCGGCCAGCCGCGAGCAGCCAAGAAAGGGGTAGATTGACTCGGGCTCGCCGATTATGGTTTCCCTCACCGGAGAATAATGCAGCACGGCGATCTTTTTAATGTCGCGCTGTTCTGCGTCAAGCCTTGAAAGCGCGCGGTCGAGGTGGAGCGCTTCGTCCACGGCCTCCTGTACAAAAGCTTTCATGGCTCCCTCACCAAAAAAGGAAAGCATATGGCGGTCAAAGCCGCCACCAAAACCTTTGATCCCGGCAAATCCTACGTCGCCAATGATGATGGCTTCCCCGTCCAGCAGGTGCACACCGTGTTTCAGGAGAATCTGCCGGATCAGCTTATGCCTGCCTTTTTCATAATCATGATTGCCGAGTACGGCTACAACGGGTATGGTACAGGCCTTCAATTCCCCGGCCAGCACCTCGGCTTCCATTTCATCACCAGTATCTGTAAGGTCGCCGGCAATCACGAGCACATCGGCTTTTGAGGACACTTCCCTGAAATAGTCTGTCCACTTGCCTTTATCGCCTTCCCGCACATGCACATCTCCCACCGCCGCTATCCTCGTTTTTTTCTGATCGTCCGTCATGCTAAACGGTTTTAATGGTATAGGTTTTATAGTTCCATTGCTTGATGTCTATCTCATATTGTGTTTGATCGATCATCGGGCCACGGCACACTTTCTCAAAGGCCGCAGGTATATCGTACTGCTCGGTTGCCCTGCGTATGAGCTCATCGAACAGCCATTTGGGGATGATCTCATGGTATTCGGAGGGATAAACAAATTGGAACTGCAGCAGCTGTGCAAGCAGGATATGCCAGTGCGGGTCGAGCCGGAACAGCAGGCGCTTCCAGTTGAACTGCTTGCCGGTCTTAAGCAGGATGTGATTTACATCCGCCCCGTCGTAACGCTCACGGTTCTGTACAAAGATCTTGCACCAGACCAGCTCTTCGGGTGGAAGCATGAGTACATCCACGCCAACAAACTGGGTCCTGGTGGCATGTTCCAGCCAGGTATCGTCTACCCGGCAGATGTTGTTGACCGTATCGAAGATGATATCGATAAAATATTCTCCCTTGTATACCTTGCAAAGCCACCGCACATCATAGAGATCAGTCCGGTAGCCTTTATCGGCAAAGAATTTCAGGATCTTGGGATAGTCGCTTGGTTTGCAGAATATATCGAGGTCCTTTGTATCCCGGTAAATTCCGGTGTAGTGAAACATGGCGAAAGCACCTCCCAGCATATAGGGTACACCGCTTTCATTCAGCAGGTCCAGGGCTTCTTTGTAAAATGCATGCGCCTCTTTCCTTTGTTGTTCCGTTACGATCATAGTCTAATTTTTTCGGCTAAAAAGATCTTCCTGCCTTATTGATCAGGCTGAACTTTTATTAGAATAAAAGAACGTGCCAGGGAGTTTGAAAATACCCACCCTATTTTTGTGGCATGAAGACACTGATCGCTATTTTTTTAGTCCTTTCCTCGGTTTCTACTGCCCGATCGCAGGAGGAACTTAATGTGATGAGCTTCAATATCCGGCTGAACCATGCCGGTGATAGCCTGAATGCCTGGCCATACCGCAAGGATAAGGTGGCCTCACAGATCTTATTTCACCAGGTGCACCTGCTTGGTGTGCAGGAGGCCCTGCATGAGCAGATGGTGGACCTACGGCAAAGACTGCCTTCGTATAAATATGTTGGGGTAGGCAGGGCCGACGGAAAGGAGAAGGGCGAATACTCTGCTATTTTTTACGGCACTGTGCGAATAAGGCTGTTAAATGCGCAGACCTTTTGGCTGGCGGAGAAAACAGACGAACCCGGATTAAAGGGATGGGATGCAGCAATCGAAAGAATCGTTACCTGGGCTTTTTTCGAGGACAGGGTGACCGGCAAGCGCTTTTACCATTTCAATACCCATTTTGATCATGTAGGGAAGGTGGCAAGGAGGGAAAGCGCTGCCCTGCTGTTGCGTAAGACAAAACAAATTGCAGGAAATGCGCCGGTCATTGTTACGGGTGATCTTAATGCAAATCCTTCCGATGAGCCGGTACAGGTGCTGATAGACAGCACGAACGTGGATCATTTTACCGATGCAAAGCAAATTTCTGCCCAAGCCCATTACGGTCCCACAGGCACCTTCAATGGCTTTCGCTCAAAGGAGACAAGCGACCTCCCGATCGACTATATTTTTGTCAGGAATGGCATCGGCGTGCTGCGGCATGCAACCCTTTCACAAACCTGGCAGGGCCGGTTTTCCTCGGATCATTTCCCGGTCCTGGCGGTATTGAAAATAGCAAATTGAGGCAGGGACACTTTCTTCCGGCAATATCAGACGGGCATAAGCTGCCCTGGGGTGGCATAGGCTATAACTTCCGTCAGTTATGTTTTTCAGCGGGGATCAGGCCGGGCTATTGATCAGCACATACAAAACGATAAAGTAAAAAGCAAGAAAAAGGATAGAGAAGAAAAGACTGCGAAAAAGGCTTGGCTTGCTAACGGCAACCAGCTTTCTAAAGGCGGACTTCATTGATTTCAGTTTTTTAGATAATGGATGAATGGAAGTTGAAGATAAATTCGATTCCGCGAAAACGCAAATATCAGACCGGTTTTCCGGCGATATCGTAAACTATTTCTTTCAAGCCGTTATTGTACCAGTTGAAATTGCGGTCGTCCGGCCATACATACGTACCAGCTTCCTGGTAGTTTAACGGCTATCCGGCCGGGCCGGCCGATATCACCCCATATTCGATCATTGCCCGGGGGAAACTACTTCTTCCATCTGGACTCCGGCCTGAGGACGCAGCAGCGGCTTTGCTTCCGGTACCGTCCTGATCCGAGCGGTTCGGGCCTTCATCAGCCTGATGGCTTCCTCGCGGTCGGAGAACATGCCATTAAGGTTTACCAGGTTGTCGGCCAGCTTATCGTACCGTTTACCCATGAGGTAGAGGAAGATGTGCAGGTAATGAATGCCATCGAAAACGAGGGTCTTATGCCTTGCAAAATCATCCTTTTGCCGGAGGAATTCGCCGGGCAGCTCCGTATAATGAAGACCAGGTCTGAGGTGATGGATCACATGGTAGCCGTCGTTCCAGCACACGTGGTTATAAGGCGTGTTGATGCAGTTGATCGCGCTGGTGTAGATATTGTCGGGCGACTGGGGGTCTACGAAAGCATGCTGTGTCCAGTTACCCAGCATCATCACAAGACGGGCGAAGATGAAGGGCACGATGAAAACCAACAGGGCGGCTTTCAGGTTCACAAAACAAAGCAATATGCACAGTGCATAAAAGCTGAGCTCACCCCAGCTCAGCCGTACATAGAGCTTTTTTCTTTTGCGGCGGTAAAGGTACATCACCGTGTTACGGAAGCCCAGGAAAAGGAAGTTGAGATAATACAGGCCAAATCCCCTCAGGCTATCGCGCTGATAGGCCATGGTGCTGCTGTCGTCGTCGGGCATATTGTTCTCTACATGGTGCATGCCCATATGATGGCTGAAATAGCTTTCCGGTGTATGTCCAAAAAACGGACAAACCACCCAGGTGATATAGCTGTGCAGCCATTGATAGGGCTTTTTGAAGAGCTTGCGGTGGCAGATGCAATGCAGCATCAGTCCAAACCTTCCCTTAAAATAAAACTGGGAAACATAAAAATAAGGTATGGCGGCGGCCCAACAGGCCCAGGTGCTCCATATATCCAGGAAAAGAAGGACTGCCGGTACGATTACGGCCAGGTGAAGAGCAGTAAGCAGGTAAATGAAGGGCAGATCTCTTTTGTCGTTGATCAGCCTGAGCCAAAGCTTATCATACCAGGAGTATCTTGCTTTTGGCCGGTAAACAGGATCTGTAAGGGGTTCGAGTCCTTTCATATCACATGATGGTGGTTTTTCGTTGCTATCTCTGGTGACTGTCGGTCTAAATCCGCCGAAAAGATACAACGCTTTTTCTTATCATGTGTTGGCGCTGTGTCAGGCGGCGTCTTTAACATGACGGCCATTGCCGGTCTCTATCTGCTCGTGCTGGGATGGTATCTCCACTTTTTCAAATCCTTTGAGGTGAAGCCTGTCGGCAAATGCTTTTTGCACTTCATATTCGCCATGTACAAGAAAGATCGACCTGACTTTTTCCGGATCCTGGTTGCCAATGAAGCGGCAGAGATCATCGGTATCGCCGTGCGCGCTCATTCCCTGTACCTGTCCTATGGAGGCTGCAACCGTACAGGGATCTCCAAAGATCTCAACCTCGCTTGCACCGCCCAGCAGCTGACCGCCCAATGATTTGGCACCACAGTAGCCTACCATCAGTATCGCGCAGTTATCCCTGCCGATGCATTCGTTGATGTGGTGCCTGACCCTTCCTGCATCAGCTGTGCCGCTTGCCGAAATAATAACGCAGGGATTGGAATAGTCGACGAGTTTACGGCTGTCTTCAACGGATTCGATATACCGGAGGCCCGGAAAATGAAAGGGATCATCGTCTATGGCCATCACCTGCTGGAGCCGCTCATTGAAAAGGCCTGTATATTTTTTGAGGGTTTCTGTTGCTTTCAGGCTAAGCGGGCTGTCGATGAAATAGGGAAGATCGGGAAGCCGTTTTTCCAAGCTGAGCTGGTTAAGCGCATACAGCACCTCCTGGGTGCGCCCGACGCTGAATGCAGGGATGATCAGCTGCCCACCGCCTTCCACGCAGGTCTTTTTGATCCAGCTGTACAGCGTTTCGATGGTATTGAAGCTGATATCGTGGTGCTTATTGCCATAGGTGCTTTCGAGTATGATATAATCGGCCTGGGGTGCCTCGGCGGGCGGGGGCATGAGAACCGAACGGTATTTGCCTACATCTCCGCTGTAGAGGATCTGCAGGCTGTCCTTACCATCATTGATCCGCACGCTGATGGCGGCGCTGCCGGCAAGGTGGCCTGCATCTGTGTAAAGCGCATCCACATCATCCAATACCGAGGTCCATTCTCCATAAGGCAGGGTTACAAACAGCTTCATGGCTTCTTCCACATCCTGCGGAGTATAGAGGGGCTCATAGGGTGGGAGCGACTGGGCCAGTCTTCTTTTATTGATGTGCTCTGTTTCATAGGTCTGTATCTCCGCGCTGTCGTAAAGAAGGATTTCAGCCAGGTCTTTTGTTGCTTCGGTGCAATAGATCCTGCCTCTGAAGCCTTCTTTCACCAGCTTGGGTATGAGCCCGGAATGATCGATATGCGCATGAGAAAGCAGCAGCACATCAATTTCGCGTGGTTCAAAGCCAAAGCTCTCATTGAGCTTGTCGGTATCCCTGCCCAAGCCCTGGAACATGCCGCAGTCAAGCAGCACCTGCCTGCCATTGTCAAGCGACAGGAGATGCTTTGAGCCCGTCACCGTCCTTGCCGCGCCGTGGAAACTTATCTTCATACCATGCTAAGAGCCAATATCATACCCGACGGCGGGTACAGCCGTGAAAGCTGCCGGGCGGGACAGAGAGCCGGTCATACTCTGTGGAAATAACCATCAACAACTTGGGGAAAAACATCCAACAAAAACTTCCTGATCGTCATTTTTTATCGCTCTTTCTTTCTGGTACAGTATTAGAACACTTAATAACAGTTGACGCAAAGCAGCAACTGGTCATCCCGGCATAAGATCTACAGGGGTGATCTCCTATAGTGAATTGAGTTTTTAGTGGTGTGGAATTGGTGGTTAAAGAGAGGTAGTATTGATGTACTGCCTCTCTTTGTTTTTTGTAGGCATGCCTGCAAATTCATCTTTTATTATATAGTTGAGTATTCTAATTCCTGCCTTGTTCACTTCACGCACCGAAATCGGCAACTCATACATAACCGGCATTTGTGAAAGCAGGCAGAAGCCAACTTTGCAGCCAGTTAAACAAACCAAAACCCCAAAAATGAAAAAAAGAAATGTTGTCGTGGCTGCCCTGATCATGGCATGCGTGTTTGCTTCTTCTATTGCGAAGGCACAGGACGTTAAAGGAAAAAATTATCTCAATGCAGGCATCGGCCTGGGAACTTATGGATTCAGCGGTACAGGCGGTCTGCCGGTAACTGTTTCCTTTGAACATGGTTTTACCGATAAGATCAGCGGAGGCCTGTACTTAGGCATGGTAAACAGGAAATACCTGGGAGACTGGAAATACAACTACAAGGTGGTGGGCTTGCGCGGCTCTTACCATTTCAATGAAGCGCTTGGCGTCGATATTCCAAATCTCGACCTGTATGGCGGACTTAGCATTTACCACAGGAGCTATGTGCTGAAGTATGAGTTGAGCAGCGGTGGCAAAGAGAAGCTGACTGATGGAATATTGGGCATAGGTATTCATGCAGCCGCACGTTATATGTTCTCAAAGAACATCGGCGGGTTCGCGGAACTGGGATATGGTGTATCTCCCCTGCAGCTCGGTGCCAGCTTTGTATTCTGATACTGCGACCATATGAACACATTTTGCACCCTTAACGCATCTTAATAAAAAAGCCCCTGATAACAGGGGCTTTTTTATTAGCGAAGATTTTAGTCTTTTAGTTTGATCACCGGCATAAGCTTGTACTGCCCGTTCTGCTCTTTCACCGAGGCAGCCGCATCAAAATCGAGGATGAAGCTGTTCAGCGACTGGGAGAGATCCTTGTCGATCTTTATTTTAAGTCCGGAACTTTCGGCGCTCGGTGTTTCAAGGTTATAACGCGTGCCGTTCACGACCACGTAATTGTCGGGGCCAAGCAGGAAGCGCACTTCTTTGAGCCTGCCTTGCGGTACACTGTCCTGTGCAAGAACAGTGGTTACACCATTCTGCAGGTCGAGCAGGTTAACGGTGGTGTCCAATGATTGTACATCGATCCAGCCTGCATTGTCATCATGCAGCTTGATCCTTACACCCTTGATCTGGATATTGACAGAGTCATAATCGACAGGGTTATCGGTGAGCAATAAGCGAAGCGGGACATTTTTTTCGTTTTCATCTTTGTTGCAGGCGAGGATTCCAAAGGTTACTGCTGCAAAAAAGGCTAAGCCAGCCAGGGTCTTTTTCATGGTATAATTGATTTGGTGCTAAAATAACTTGCGGTTAAAAAATTGCATAAATCTGTTCGCCACTGCTGAGCAAATTTTCTGCCAGAATGGTGGTGGCCTGAGCCATGTGCAGAAAAAGATCAGATTCGTTTTATTGCTCACCTGTTAGAGGCTCTGTTTCAGGCCGGAATATTTTTAAGTTTGATGGCAACCGTTATATGGCCTTAAGAAGAAAGAAACAGGAGGCAGGCTTTAAGATAGCCGAACCTTTCGGTGCGGTAAATGTTTTTGAATCCTGCGTCCAGGAAAACTTCCTCAAGCACCGGGTTTACATAGATCACCCAGAATGGGCGAGGCGAGTGGCGGAGACTTTCGAATATATTACTGACGACGGCCCGCATGATGGTCTCCATAAAAGGGTTATAGAGAAAGAGCACTTGCAGGCGCTCGTCAATGCGATGTGCCGCCGCATCGCCGCAGGTAAGTGTAAAGCTTGTATGAGGGAAGGAAGCAGCCTTCTGCTTTATCAGCTCCAGGGCTTCTTCGCACAAAGCAGGATCGAGCTCAATGCCCGAAATTTGCTCAAAGCCAGCAGCTGCGGCTACGATCATAGCTCTTCCCTTCCCGCACCCCATATCAAGCATGCAGCGGTTATGCGGATACCGGTTTATTTCTGTAAACAGTCTTTGCAGCAATACATAGTTGGAAGGCATATAACCATAAGCATGAGCGGCGGCGGGATGAACGGCGGTGCCTGCGGCTTTTTGAAAGCCGGTCGTATGAAGACCGAACTTCCGCTCACCCCTCATCTCGTCGTAAAGGCAAAGAAGGCCCAGCAAAGGATTGAAACGGAAGAACCGGAGATAGGAGAGGTAAGACAATGGTCACAGGTTTTGTGTGATAGCGATGCCTTGAGGCAGCTAAGTTAGTCTATCCTGTTTTCCTATCTGCCTGCTGATGCCTTTCCGTCTTTTTTACTATGGCGGGCCGAACAAGGATGTGGAGCAGTCCACCCAGGGGTGGTACTCCGGGCATGAACCTACCAATGGCTTACTCCTTTGGCAGCTGCATCAGGAAGTTGGCGCCATTGCCTGCCAGCGTGCTCGGATATTTGCCATCCCATTTCTGGGCCTTGATGAACTCGATATAAGTAGGTGTAAGTGCCAGCTGCTTGCGGCGGATCGATTCGGCTTCACCTGCCGCCTGGATCACTGCGGATGCAGAATCACCGCGTGCCTCGGCAATCTTTCTCTCGGCCTCAGCGATGGCAACCAGCTTTTGGTTTTCCGCTGCCTGGGCTTCCTGTATGGCCTTTGTTTTTCTTTCGATGGCTTCCTGCAGTGCCTGGGGCGGCTGTATATTCGTTCTCAGCTGCGAAATATTGAACCACCTGCCTACGCGTTTATTGCATTCGCTTATAATCGACACTTCGAACTCCGCCCGTTTGTTGAAGATCTCGTCGACCTCATAAAGGTTGGCCACATCGTTCACGGAACTGATGATGGCATTCTTCAGCCAGCCTTGCTCCACTTCCTTTACTGATAGCCTGAGGTTCTGGAACATCTCGCCGATCATGCCGGGATTGAGCGAGTAGTTGAACGAAGGTTTGATGGTAGCTTCGAAGCCTCCTTTGGTGATCACGCTTTGCTCAGGATAATCGATATGCTGCTGGAAGGTCGGAAATTCATACAGGGTGCTCACCCAGCTGTTGAACACTACCCAGCCGGTCTTGTATTCGAACTTGGAGATACCCCTGTTATCACCGGTAAGGTTGACCTTGATGCCAACATGGCCTGCATCTACACGCTCGATCTTGAAGGGATTGATAATGGCAAGCGCTACAAAAAGAAGAAGGGTGATGATGGGAAGCGCAAGCTTCCTTTGCTTAAGACCCGTTCCTGCCGAACGGCTGCTGAAGAACTGTACCAGGGCAACAATAACACCCAGTATCACTAAAAATACGCTGATCATATTAATGGTTCTTGAATTGTTTGATAAGGAAACGTGCCAGCAAGAGGGTCATGACGATGAAGATCCCGATAGCCGATACGGTAAGCAGGGTGCTGGAAGAACGGTTGATAAAAACTTCGAACATACCCGTGAGCAGAAAAATATAAGCCAGGACCAGCACTACGGAAACAAGGATATTTCTCATGGATGGCACAAAAGAAAAAAGAAAAGCGGAGAAAACAAAGCGCCGGAGCCAATTATAGCGCACAACAGGGGGATGACATGCAAGCACCCGGGCGGGTCCTGCAAAGGGAAAGGGGCCGCCCCGCCCTCCAAATTCCCGCGGCTTAAGATCCGGTCTGAAGGTTCCTGAGGCTTTCTTCCAGCGTGCGTATCTTGTCTTCGCAGTCTGCTTTCTTCCTGCGCTCTATCTCTACAACTTCGGGCTTGGCATTTTGAACAAAGCGCTCATTGGTCAGCTTTTTTTCCACCGATTGCAGGAAACCTCTTTGGTATTCCAGTTCCTTCTGCAGCTGCTCTTTCTGTGCGGATGTATCGAGTACCTGGTTGGTAACAAGATAGAACTTATGTGTTCCTACCACTACCGTGATAGATTGCGGTACGGCTTCGCTACTGAAATGAATGCTTTCTGCATTCACCTGCCGCGCGAGTATGCTCGTGATGGCCTCGAACCCGGACTGGTCCCCGGTTTGAATATGCAGCTCCAGGCTTTCTTTCGGCTTGATATTGTTTTTTACACGCGCATCGCGGATGGTGGAAATGGTTTGCTTTAGCAGCTCTCCCTGCGCCAGCATGGCAGGGTCGGCAGCCGAGGCAGGCGTGAATTGCTTCACACAAAGATCGTCTGTCCTTTCTGCAAGCTGGTGATAGATCTCCTCGGTTACAAAGGGCATGAACGGGTGAAGCATCTGCATGAGCTCACCAAAAAACTCCACTGTCTGCCGGTAGAAAGCGGCATTGATCGGCTGCTCAAAACCGGGTTTTATCCATTCAAGGTACCAGGAGCAGAAATCATCCCATATCAGCGAATAGATGGCTTTCAGCGCTTCGCTGAGACGGAACTGCCTGTACATTTCCTCTACCTGGGACTTTACTTCGTTTAATCGCTGGCTAAACCAGTCGATGGCAAAATTGCGGCCGGCCGTTGGTTCCTCAACCGTCCTTGCTTCCCACATCTTTACAAGCTTGAGCGCGTTCCAGATCTTATTGTTGAAATTGCGGCCCTGCTCACAGCTGCTATCGTCGAAAAGAAGGTCGTTGCCTGCCGGGGCCGCGATCAGGATACCGAAGCGAACGGCATCCGCTCCAAAACGGTCTATCAGCTCGAGAAGGTCTGGCGAATTGCCGAGGCTTTTGCTCATCTTGCGCCCCTGCTTGTCGCGCACCATTCCGGTGAAATAAACGTGTTCAAAAGGCTTTTCATTCCGGTATTCTTCGCCGGCCATGATCATGCGGGCCACCCAGAAGAAAATGATGTCCTGCCCCGTTACGAGAACGGAGGTCGGGTAATAGTATTTGATCTCGGCATTATCAGGCTCATTGATGCCATTGAATACTTCGATGGGCCAGAGCCAGGAGGAGAACCATGTATCGAGCACATCTTCATCCTGCTCGAGCTGGACATTATCGGTTCCATGCTGCGTTCTGAAAAGTTCTTTTGCGTCTGCTTCTGTTCGGGCTACTACGAACCTTCCTTCGCTGTCGTACCAGGCCGGTATCCTTTGTCCCCACCACAGCTGGCGGCTGATGCACCAATCCTTTACATTCTCCAGCCAGTACTTGTAGGTGGCAAGAAAGCGCTCTTCGGGATGGATCTTTACTTCGCCGCTGGAAACAGCCTCCAGGGCCTTCCCGGCCAGGTCACGCATTTTCACAAACCATTGGGTGGAGATACGCGGTTCAACCACAGCATTGGTCCTTTGCGAGAAGCCCAGTCTTGTCTGATAGCTTTCTTCCTTTAACAGCAGGCCTTCGGCCTTCAGCTGTTCTACTGCCTTTTTTCTTGCCTCAAAGCGGTCGAGTCCTACAAATACCTGGGCGGCTTCGCTGAGTGTGCCATCAGGGTTGAGTGTATCGATGGTAGGGAGGTTGTGCTTGAGTCCCAGGTTATAATCATTGATATCGTGTGCAGGCGTTACTTTAAGCGCTCCCGTACCAAAGGCGGGGTCCACATATTCATCAAAAATGACCGGCACTTCGCGGTTGACCAGTGGTACGATCAGCTTTCTTCCTTTGAGGTGGCGATAGCGTTCATCATTGGGGTTTACGCAAACGGCGGTATCGCCCATGATGGTCTCAGGGCGCTGGGTAGCAATAACCACATAAGGCTCGCTGCCCTCGGGAAGCTGGCCACTGCCGGTCTCGGCTACCGCATACTTGATATAATACAGCTTACCTTCTATGTCCTTATAGTCTACTTCTTCATCGGAAAGGGCTGTTTGCGCGGAGGGGTCCCAATTGATCATGCGTGCCCCGCGGTAGATGAGGCCTTTGTTGTAGAGGTCGATAAAAACTTTGATAACGGCGGCGTAATAATGATCGTCCATCGTGAATGTCACACGATCCCAGTCCACGCTGCAGCCCAGCTTCCTGATCTGGCCATAGATAATGCCACCATATTTCTCCTTCCATTCAAAAGCATGGTCGAGGAAGGCCTCCCGGCTAAGCTGGTGCTTCGAGATGCCTTTTTCCTTTTCAAGCATCTGTACCACCTTGGCCTCTGTAGCAATAGAAGCGTGATCGCTGCCGGGCACCCAGCAGGCGTTGAAGCCACTCATACGGGCTTTTCGCACCAGCACATCCTGGACGGTTTCGTTCAGCGTATGGCCCATATGAAGCACCCCTGTTACATTGGGAGGGGGAATAACAACAGTAAAAGGTTTCCTGTCGTCGGGCTGGCTATTGAAATACCGTTTATCGAGCCAGTGGCTATACCATTTTTCTTCAACTGCCTGGGGCTCAAAATTCCTGGAAAGAGTGCTCATGCGTCTATCAATTGGGCTGCAAAGGTAGGAAGAAGCCTTTATAAGGAGAAGGGCAGCGTAGAGAGGGATAAGGGCGGTACCGCGCCAGCCGGCGGACAAAGCTATCCTGTCAGCACACAGAAAAGTGGCAGGGGCTTATTTTTCTTCCTTCATTTTCTGCAGTACCTCTTCGCAGATATAGGTCTTGCCTTTCATGACCATCTGGATGGCCTTGATCATTTCCTGGCGGGTGGAATTCTTTGTAACATAACCCCTGGCGCCCAACTGTATCATATTGCGGGCATAACCGGGCTGGTTGTTGACCGATACGCCGATGATCCGGATATGCGGACAGGCTTTCAGGATTTTCCGGGTGGCTTCAAAGCCGTTGACAGGGCTCATGTTTACATCCATGAGTATGACATGAGGATTCAACAATGGGGCATGGGTGATGGCCTCCGACCCTGAGCCATAGTCTTCGATCACTTTTATGTCCTCATGCGTGTCCAGCAGCATTTTCCACGTCTCCCGCACCATCTCGTGGTCATCCACAATGATTACCCGTATCGTATCACGTTGCATAATGGCAGTTGAATAATTCTTGATTCAGCTGCAATTGACCGCCATTGCCAGGAGATTAAGGATATTCTATTGCTTGGCCAACGCTCCGGGTATCACTCGAAACAATAGAATCGTGCAGGTATGTCCAGGGCCGCAAATGTAACTGTCGCCGTTGAAAATACCATGCCAGCACTAACTTTCGAAGTCAAGCTGGCTGTTGTTTATAAAATTGACCAGGGCGGCCGCATTTTTCAGATTTAATTTTTTCAGAATATTATAGCGGTGAACCTCGACGGTTTTTACCGATATATTGAGTGCATCGGCGATCTCCTTTGAGCTATAACCTTTTTTAATAAAGGCAATGATCTCGATCTCCCGCTGGGAAAGCGAGTTGAGACCGCTTTGCTGGTCCTCACCACTGATCACCTGTTCGGATAGTATGTTCTTGATCTCATCACAGATATACTTCCTGCCATTCTGCACCTCCATGATGGCTTTGAACATTTCCTCACGGGAAGAGTTCTTTGTAACGTATCCCATAGCCCCTTTCTGGATCATTTTGCGGGCATAGGTAGGCTGGGTATGAAGGGAAACGCCAAGTATCTTGCTGCCGGGCGAATATTTACGGATGAGCTGTGTGGCTTCGATGCCATTCATGCCGGGCAGGTTGATGTCCATGATCACCACATTGGGCCTGAGCTGCTTTGCCAGTTCCACGGCGTCTTCGCCGCTGCCGCTTTCGGCAATCACCTTGAATCTCGGGTCTGTGTTAAGGATAAAGCTCCATGTTTCTCTAACAAGCGTGTGGTCGTCGGCAATCAAAATGGTTATTTTTTCCATGTTGTATTGGTATATCGGTGGTTTAGTTAAGAATAGGAAAGCTAATAATGATCTTGCAGCCTTTTCCAGGAGCACTGAGGATGCTGTGTGTTCCGTCGATGAGGTAGATCCGGTTCTGGATATTTTTAAGACCTGCCCCTTTTTTGACCTTGGTAGGATTGAAGCCGATCCCGTCGTCCTGAATGCTGATCTCCACACTTCCCTTATAGGTGCGGAATGTAATGGCAACCGTTGTAGCCTTGGCATGCCTGATGGCATTGTTCAAGGCTTCCTGGATGATCCGGAAGATAGTGAGTTTATGGTTTTTGTCAAGCAACCGCTCAATTTCCTTTTGTGCGGCCAAGCTAACATGTAATTTCCTTGTAAGGTTAATATTCTCGATGAGATCGTTGATTGAGTCGATCAGTCCCAGGTCGCCGATACTTGGATCCATCAGGGATCGCGACAATTGACGGATCTCGTTGATTACGCTGAGGATGTTTTTGGTCGACTTTTGAATCAGCTCATCCTTCAGCTCAGGGTTGCTCAAGGCCAGGTCGAGGTAAAGCTTGGTGGTCGTCAGCACCTGGTTTACGTTGTCGTGCAGCTCTTTGCCTATCTCGCTTCTTTCCTGCTCCTGGGTATCTACCGTTGCCTGGTTAATGGCTTTTTGTCTTTCAAGCTCATTCTGAAGCAGCTCCTGCTCCAGGCGCTTTCTTTCGGTAATATCCTGGGCTGCGCCGATCATGCGTACGGGCTTGCCCTCTGCATTCCGGATGATCATCCCACGGTCGTATACATGTGAAAAGCCGCCGTCGTCTCTCATAAAGCGGTATTCCACCTCAAAAGTATCTTGTTCTACGGCCTGGAGTATTTCGCTGATTACTTTTTCCACCCGGCTATGGTCGTCGGGGTGAATGCGTCCCAGCCACTGGTAGATGGTATGGATGGATTCGTTGCTTTCGACCCCGTATACTTTTTTAAGGCCCATCTCGTCGCGGTAGATGAAATTGTTCTCCAGGTTCCAGTCCCAGATAAGATCGTGGGTTGCCTTCATCATGATGTCGAAGCGCTCATTGGCCGCCTTGATCTGATTGAGCCACCAGTTGTTTTCCATGAGCACGCGAAGGATGTTGCGCATCCTCTCCATGGTTGCCATTTCGGCCGGCAGGGGCGATCTTGGCTGCATGAAATAGATGGCGAAAGAGCCCATGACCCTTCCCTGGCTATGGATAATGGGCAGGGACCAGCAAGCCTTGATGCCAAACTGGCCCACGAGAGAACGGTATTTATTCCAGGCCGGATCGGTGTCAATATTGCTTGAGATAATGATCTGCTTCGTAGCCATGGCAGCACCGCAGGACCCTTCTTCGGGGCCGATCGCCAGTCCATACAGGTATTTGGTAAAGGCGGGCGACAGCCGGGGGGCGGCAAAGGGTTCAATGCGGTCGTCCTGTCGCAGCAGCAGCACTGAGCAATATGCATCTTCATGCAATGCTTCAATGCCCTTGAGCAGCTTGAGAACAATATGCCTGAGCTCCATTGTAGGATTAGACGAAAGCTCGTAGATCGAGCGTTCCAGCGACAGGAGGTCTTCGTTATACTTGCGCGCCGTGATGTCCTGCATCGATCCGATAACCCGTATTGCACGCCCTTGCTCGTCGCGCATGATAAAGCCCCTGTCCAGTACGTAGCTGTAGCCGCCATTGGCTTTGGCAAAGCGGTATTCTTCTTTCCAGAATTCTCTTTTGGGCTGCGAAAGCGAGATGCTGAGCGTATTGGCTACCCTGGACCTGTCGTTGGGATGGATGAGTTTTTCCCATCGGTCGATTGGCACCTCGTCGGGCTGAAAGCCAAAGAGGGTATGGATACCATCGCCCCATAACAGCTGGCCGCTTTGTATATCCCAGTCGTATATGGCATCGGAGGTTGCTCGGCTTACGAGCGAGAACCGCTCATTGCTTTGCTTCAGCTCCGCTTCCGCCTTTTTTTGGGCCGTTACATCCTGCATGGCTCCAATGATCTTCACGGCCTTTCCTGCTTCATTCCGGAGGATAACGGCTTTATCGATCACGACCGCATAGGTGCCATCGGCCTTCAGGTACTGGTATTCTCGAGACCAGTGCTGCCGCTCGGTATCCTGTATGGCGCTGTAAAAACTGTCGATGGTCTGTTTTCTTTCCTGGGGATGAATATAGTCGTGCCACTCGTCGAAACGATGCTGCACCGTCATCTTCCATCCGAAAATATCGGTGTAGGCGGCACTGATATAGAACTCTTCAGTATCCACATTCCATTCCCACAGGGCCTCGGAAGAGGCTTTGGCCGCATAAAGAAAACGCTCGTTGCTTTTCCGCAGCTCATTCTCTGCAAGCACTTTGGCAGTTACATCATGCGCCACCACCAGCTTCGCATCCCTGCCTCTGTAGGTAATAGAATTAATGCGCAGGTCCACAAAAATGGGTTCGCCATTCTTTCGCTTGTGCTTCCAGTTATTGTAGGCTATGTTCTTTTTGGTCTTTTGGGTACGCAGCCGCTCCTCCAGCTTTGGCAGCTGGTCTTCGGGGTGGATATCATAGAGGCCCGAGGCGAGGAACTCGGCCTTGCTGAATCCATAATGCTCTATAGCGGCCCGGTTCACCTCGAGAAAGCGAAGGTTCTCGGAATCATAGATCCAGCAGGGGAGGGGGTTCGATTCGAATAGCGTCCTGTACTGCTGCTCCGACATCCTGAGCTGTTCCTTGGTATGCATTTGCTCTGAAATGTCGGTGTGTGTTCCGATCATCCGTAGCGGTTTGCCTTCGGCGTCATGGCTAATGATCATGCCCCTGGACAGGATCCATCTATAGCTGCCGTCTTTGGCTCTTATGCGGTAAGTGTGCTCATAAAAAGTTTCCGGGCTTCCAAGGTGAATAGCCAGGGCCTTGTCGACCGAGGCCTTGTCGTCCGGATGGATCATCGACCGCCATTCGTCGATATGGTTACTCATTTCATCATCTGCATAGCCATACAGTCTTTTGTAGGAACTGGAATAAAAGATCTCGTTGTTCTTCATGTTCCAGTCCCATACACCCTGCTTGCCTCCTTCTATGGCGAAGCGCCAACGCTCTTCCAGCTCTTTGAGTGCTGCCTGTGATTTCTTATTCTCCGTGATGTTCCGCAACCGCACAAGAGCGCCTATGATCTCACCCTGGCGGCCACGGGCAGGTCTGAAATGAATTTCGATATTGTGTAGGTTACCTTCAAATTCTGCTTCTGTTTCGATTTGCCGGGTGCCGCCGCCGAATACTTCGGCATAGATAAGCTTGAAGAATGCATGGTTATCGGGAGAAGTCAGCTTTAGAACATTCATGCCCTCCGTGATGCTGAGACCGAAATACTGCCTGATCTTTTCTTTTGTGTAAACGTTGGTAGCTACGAGGCAAAGCGACTTGTCCACCAGCATCAGCATATCCTCGATATTGTTCAGCACAACGCGCAGCGCATCCTCTACAGAAAGGCTGGGATCGGCGGATAAAATATCAGCAGGTTGGTTCTTCATGACGGCACCAGAGATAGCCAGGCGGAATGGCGAAAGTACATATCTGCCTTTTTAGCTATACGAATTTCGATCGAAATTTGATTCAAATAAGTGTTTTTACTAGGCCGATAATCTTTTAACGTATCTTGATCACCGGATTTTTGTTCCGGATCAATCAATGTTAAGCAATTTTTCATAGAATATGGACAGACAGCTCACTTCATGGTACAGCCACAGGCTGCATAAAGAAATGCCGGTTGCGGTTTATGGATATTATGGATTTGCCCTTTTGCTCGTGCCTACGGCGGCGGCAGATTATTTGGAATACGAGAGGTTTCAGCTTATTGATTCACTGGCCCCGTTCATCAATGGCGGTAAGGTAAAGGTGTTTTCCATTAACAGTATCAACAATGAAAGCTGGCTGAACAACCATATGGACCCGAAGCAAAAGGTAGAGCGTCATAAGCTTTTCAATGAATACGTATTTAAGGAAGTAGTACCATTCATCCGGACGCACACCAGCAGCGATACACCCATTTTTGTATGCGGTGCTTCTTTTGGCGCCCTGCATAGCATGAACCTTTTTCTTAAGCGTCCTGATCTGCTCAATGGCGTGATCGCCATGAGCGGCGTATACGATCTTACGGAGTATACAAAAGGCTATTACGACGAGGATGTCTATTTTAACAGTCCCCAGCATTATATACCCAACCTAGGTGATCATCATATCCTTGAGCAAATACGCAAAAGCCACCATATCCATCTCTTTTCCGGCAGTGGACCCTACGAAGACCCGAATGCCAGCCGCAGCTTTGCCAGCCTGCTTTACAGCAAGGGGATTAATTACGAGCTGGACGTTTGGGGATCGGAATGGCCGCATGACTGGAATACCTGGCGGACTGTGCTGCCGCACTATTTGGGAACGAGGTTCTAAGAACGGAATTATTAAAGGAAGGCTGGCAGCGCTGTGTGGTCTTTTTTATACTGCTACCATTTCAACAGTGGCGCCTATTCCACGTTCCGTGATAGCATCGCACATGGGCTTCAATTCTTCATAAGGTCCGTGCTTAACTGCATATTTACCTTTGAAATGAATGATATAGGCACACTGCTCGGCCTGCTCATAGCCATGTTTGCAAATTTCCATCAGGGTCTCTATCACCCACTCGAACGTATTTATCTCATCATTCCAAACGATGAGTTGAAAAGGAGCGGACACATCTTCCAGTACATCCACTTCTTCTCTATATTTTGTGTCTGTAAGGCCCTTCATACAATGCAAATTTAGGCATCCTGGCGGTAAACTCCGCGGCGTTCCTGGTCTGCCGGAAGCTTAAGTAAGAAGGCTTTTTGCAAGGCCTGGTGATAAAGCAGGCATGGTTGGATAAGCGCTGCGGCTTACCAAACTTCAGTACCCGTATATTTTTTCCGTTGTTTCGATCAGCTTCGCTTTAAATTTAGTGGTTGCCAGCTGAATGTCCTCTTCCTTAAAATGCCCGGTTAGCGTGAACCTGTTGGTATTCATCAGGTAACCAGCCTCCAGTTGCTTGGAGAACCTGGCCATATCGAACAGGCATTGAAATTGCAGGGTTTGTTTTTCCATGATCTTTCAATATTACACGCGGGTTAAATCTAGTGAATAAATGAGGCCGGCCCCAGGTCCGACATATTTTTCTTACTTCCAGATGCTTATTAACACCCTTTTGCTGATCCCTTATTGCAGGGGCAACAGGCCTGTCATCGTCCCCAGGATTACTTATTCACAAAGACCCGGCCAGCCAGTATGGACCTATACTACCAGGCAGCAGGTTTAGGAGCCGTTTAAATTTTTCTTTGTCCTTGCTTTGATGAGATTGGCGATTGATCTGTAAATTAGGGACCATGTACTGCGTGAGAATTTTGCTTTGCCTAATCCTGCTGCTAGGAACAGCTTCGGGTTTTTGCCAGGGTGAGAACAATAATTGGTATTTCAGCGTTGGGGCTGGTATCAGTTTTAATTCGGGCAGCGCGGTTGCCGTTAGCGGAGGTGTCATGGGCGGCGGCGAAGGGGCTGCCAGCATCAGCGACGCCGCAGGTAACCTGCTGTTCTATACCGATGGCCTCACTATCTGGAACCGCAATCATACACCCATGCCCAATGGAACGGGACTGGCGGGCCATAATTCCACCACCCAGCCGGCACTGATCATTCCTTACCCCGGCAACGACAAGCAGTATTATATTTTCACGCTCGACGACCTTACCACATTGGGCAAGCTTCATTATTCTATCGTCGATATGACGCTCGATGGCGGAAAGGGCGATATAGTAGCTGGCAGCAAAAACATTTTCCTCGGGAGTGGGTATATGGAGATGATGGCCTCGGCCTCTGCCACCCAATGTGGTATCTGGGTGATTGTGCATCGCCGGCTGTCGAGCACATTTGAAGCCTGGCTCGTGTCTGCCGCGGGCATCGGCACGCCTGTCGTCAGCGATGCGGGCACTTCTGTTTCTTTTGGTGCAGGCGTTATGAAGGTTTCGCGCAACAACAAGCTTATTGGCTTTGCAAGCACCACTGACGGCTTTTGCGAGGTGCTGGATTTCAATCCTGCCACGGGGATCGTTACTGGCGGTATCAACCTGCCTACGACCCCGGGCCTGTTCCCATATGGTCTTAGCTTTTCACCGGATAATACGAAGCTGTACTACAGCGAAGGAAAAGTTTCAAATAGCTTCGGTCTTTATCAACATGACCTCTCTTTGCCCACGCCGGCTCAGGTGCGCGATTCCAGGACGCTTATCGATCAGGTAAGTACCAGGGAGGCAGCTTTTGCCCCGGGTGATATGGCAATAGGGCCTGACAACCGGATCTATGTGTGCAGAACAGGCATGACCTGCCTGGGTGTGATCAATAATCCCAATGCTGCCGGACCTGCCTGTGATTTTGTAGAAAGCGGGTTCTGTTTTCCTACGTCCTCCACTTTTGTCAGCCTTGGTCTCCCGAACGAGATCAGGCTGTTTAAAAAAGTGGCTGAACTCGCATTGGGGGCAGATTCCATCCTTTGCGCCGGCAATACGGTTACCTTGAACGCGCCGCCCGCACCAGGCAATATACTTTGGTCAACCGGCGAAACCACCCCTTCCATAACAGCCGGCACGAGCGGCAAATACTGGGTAAGCGTAACCGACGGAGCCTGCCAGGTCTCAGATACGATCCTGCTTTCTTTTTCCGGTCACCCCGTTAAGCTGGGCGCCGATACTGTTCTTTGTGAAGGCACCACTCATACCTTGCAGCCATCAAGGCCTTTTGTTTCTTACACCTGGCAGGATAATTCAACCGGTCCATCCCTCAATGCCGCAGGCCCTGGCCTTTACTGGCTGGAAGCCGTGAACGAATGCGGGATAGCCAGCAGGGACAGCCTTGTCATTACCGAATTAAAATTCAGCTTTGAGCTTGGACCCACGCGGACCATCTGCAGTACGGAACCATTAAGGCTCGACGGCCCTTCCGGCTTTACAAATTACACCTGGGGACCTAACTACAACATCGACAACCTGAACGCGCAAACCGTTACGGTAAACCCTAGCGTAGATACGGCCTATGTGCTTATTGCCGAAAAGCAGCCCGGTTGCTTCGCCAGGGATACGATAAGGGTGTTGCTACGAGAGGGAACTGTTTTCGAATTGGGCAGGGATACAGCGGTATGTCCCGGCCAGACTGTTGTACTTTCTGCTCCGCCTGGTTTTTCTTCTTATTCCTGGAGCAATGGAAGCACGTCCTCCGCGACAAGCATACAAAATGAAGGGCTTGTATGGCTGCAGGCTACCTCGGCCAATGGCTGCAGGAGCCGCGACAGCCTCGTTGTATCCTGGCAACCCTGCGGTATCTACCTGTGGGTGCCCAGTGCCTTTACACCTAATAATGACGGACTTAACGACCGGCTGAGGATCGTGCACCAGGGTTTGCTCGAAGAATTTGAATTGCGTATCTACAACCGCTGGGGAAAGATCGTTCACCAGACTAAAGATCCTTCGGCAGCCTGGGATGGAAGCTATAAGGGAGCAGACCTGGACACAGGGGTATACATCTGGACCTGCAACTATAAGTTCAACGGGCAAGACCGCTCTTTCTCAAAAGGAACCGTTACCATTATACGCTGATTCAACATTAGCCTGTTACAAGGTCATCGATCCGGGCTTCACTGCCGGCCGTTCCATTATGCCAAATCGGATAGGACTTAATCAAGAAATGGCCTAGATACGAATTGGGATGGGTTGTGTGTTTGGCTATTGAGCTGAAAGGGCACCTGCAAAGGGGATGTTTTTTCTTCTTCAGTATTGTTGTTTTTCCCTTTTATCCATCTTTTTGGAAAACTAGTTTTGGGTATTGATATATCAATCCTGTTAGTCTGATGAATCCTCAGGCATTGCCTGGGAACTAAAGTTAGCTGCACAGCCTGGCTGTTGCTTGAGAAGGGAGAAGGCATGTTTCTGACCATTCAGTAGCAGGCTTTGCCTGATATGAGTGTATGCAACAGGGAACAATGGTAGGTTGGAAGGCGGGGGAGGGAGGGCCCCGCAGGGGAATGGGCCAGCTTTAAGATTTAGCCCAAACTTTCTCCATTAAAGATACCCCTGCTGCTTTAAAAACTCATCTCTCGAAAGTTTTGGATCCATTAATACCCCCAGGAGCGATATTCCCTTTACAGCCAAGCATTCTCTTTATATATCCTCATCCCTCTCCCAACTCTCCTCTACCTACCCAAAAATTTAAATATCTTCCGGTAGAAAAAATAAGACATGCGCACTCTGTTATTCATCCTGTTCAGCTCCGGCTTTGGGTTCGGCTCATATGCACAAACAACCCCTGTCTCTTCCAGGGAAGAAGTGATCTATGGTCACAAAGATGGACTGGCAATGACCATGGTTGTTCTAAAGCCGCAAAAAAGCAATAACCGCGGAATCATCAATCTTGTCAGCGGCAACTGGGCATCGTCTCTGGACGCACTGGATGGGTGGGTGAAGATATCTCAGATTTATGTGGACGCCGGCTACACCGTTTTTATCGTAGCCCACGGCTCTCAGCCCCGCTATTCTATTACAGACGCGGCATCCGACCTGCGAAGGGCAGTGCGCTTCATACGGTTTCACGCTACCGGCTTCGGCATCAGTCCCGACCACATCGGTATCATCGGTGGGTCATCTGGTGGCCACCTGGCCCTGCTGGCCGGGCTTGACGATAACCAGGGAAACCCCAACGCCAAGGACTCCGTGGACAGGGTATCCGGAAAAGTGCAGGCGGTTTGCTGTTTTTTCCCGCCTACGGATTTTTTGAATTTTGGACAGGAAGGATTTAGCCCCGTTTTTAATAAAGAATTCCTGCAATCGATGGAGCTGTTGGGCGCCTTTGCATTCACAGAGATGGATACCGTGAAAAAAGTTTACGTCGAGATTACGGACCGGGCCAGGGTCGAGTCTATTCTGAAATCTATTTCGCCCACCAACCTGGTAAGCTCAGATGATCCCCCTGTTCTGATCTGGCATGGTGATGCCGATAAGCTTGTACCTCTTCAGCAATCACAGCTGCTGCAAAAGAAGATGCAGGCAGCAAAAGTACCGTTTGAGCTGAAAGTAAAGCAAGGAGGAGATCATGGCTGGAAAAATATGATGCAGGATGAAAAAGAGTTTGTAAAATGGTTCGACAAATACCTTAAGGGTTAGATTCATAGAGCTGAGCATAATAGCGAATCTAAACGGTTGCGCAGGAACAGATGCCGGCTTGGGTTTCATGGCAGAGCAAGCGGTCATGATCTATACGAAATCTTTTGACCGCAACAGTGCCGATGGCAGCAGGCCGGGTTCGAACGGATTTCCTTTATGGCGATATTATGCCAGGACAATCACATTACAGAGAACAAATTGCGTAAATTAGAACGGGTTTTCAGCCTGCCTCCATAACCTCCTGTGCTGACAGGCGATCCCACTCTAACTGTATGCGCTGCCTCGGAATAATATTGCTGCTGGTGATGTTCATTAAAACAGTGAATGGACAGGGACAGGACAATACCTGGTATTTTGGCAACAAGGCAGGCCTGCACTTCACCGCCGGTGGTCCGGTACCCCTGCTGGATGGTAATTTGATTTCAGATGAAGGATCGGCCAGTATCAGCGATGCGGCTGGCAACCTTCTCTTTTATTCGGAAGGAACCAGGGTCTGGAACCGCAATCATGCTATCATGCCGAATGGCGCCGGGCTGCTTGGAAATCCATCGACGTCTCAGAGCGCGCTGATCGTACAGGTACCGGGCAGCTCAACACGGTATTATCTTTTTACACTCGAGGATCAGACCACAACAGGGCGTCTTTTTTATTCTATTATAGACATGAGCCTTGCCGGAGGTATGGGAGATGTGGATCCGGCGTTCAAGAATATCCAGCTTGCCGACGCGCAGACCGAGATGCTGGCGGCCGCTAATTCTACCAATTGCGGTATTTGGGTGATTTCGCACCGCAGGAACTCAGACATCTTCGAAGCAAGGCTGGTGAACGCCTCGGGCTTATCGGCGCCTGTTCTCAGCTCGGCAGGAGGCATTCTCAACAATGGCCCAGGCGTGCTGAAGGTGAGCCGGGATAACCTGCGTCTTGCCATGGCCAGCTCGCTTGGCAGGTTCTGCCAGCTCGTCGATTTCAATCCTGCCACCGGTCAGGTCTCCGGCGGGTTTTCCCTTCCTTCCACCACCGGTTTCTTGCCTTATGGCGTAAGCTTTTCTCCGAATGATAAAAGGCTTTACAGCACGGAAGGAAACCTCAGCAATATTTTCACGATCTACCAATATGATCTGTCCCTGCCGACGGCGGCAGACATAGCCGCCTCCAAAACTGTTGTATCAGCCGTAGGCATACAGACATCGGCCTGGGGACTTTGTGATATGGCCCTTGGGCCCGATGGCCGTATTTATGCAACCAGGCTGGGAATGAATTGCCTGGCTGTGATCAACAATCCTAATGCGCCCGCTGCCAGTTGCGATTTTGTGGAAAACGGGATTTGCCTTGGTGGAAGGATATCAAATGTCGGGCTTCCGAACGAAGTAAGATCGCTGAATAAGGTTTTAGACCTTGCTTTAGGCAATGATACGGCCCTTTGTGCCGGCAGCTCACTTCTACTCACTGCACCTTCAGCTGCCGGTGGCGTGCTATGGTCGACGGGTGAAACAACGCCCGCCATTACAGTGCTTACCGATGGCAAGTATTGGGTGAGGATATGGGATAACGAATGCGTGATTTCAGATACGATCGAAGTATCCTTTTCAGGTACAAAGCCCTCTTTGGGAAATGATACGGCCCTTTGTGAAGGATCTTCCTTCCTTTTGAAAACGGATAAGCCCTTTACCAGCTACACATGGCAGGACAATTCCACGCAAGCCGATCTTACCGTGACCGCGCCCGGCCTCTACTGGGTTGAAGTAGTGAACGAGTGCGGTCTTGCCGTAAGGGATAGTGTAGTGGTAACAGGCAAGTATTTTACAGTGAATGCGGGGCCTGACCGTGTGCGCTGTGGCGCTGAGGAGCTCAGACTCCAGGCGCCTCCCGGCTTTATCAGCTACAGCTGGTCGCCGGGCTATGGCTTGAATCAAACGACGGGGGAGTCGGTGACGGCTGTTCCATTGGTAGATACTGCTTATGTATTGAAAGCAGAAAAAGAACCGGGATGTTTCGCAGTGGATACCTTGCGAATCAGGGTACTGGAAGTGCCGGAGCTGAACCTCGGTGTGGATACAAGTATTTGCCCCGGTTCCACGCTTGAGCTGCGGGCTCCCGCAGGTTTTGCAAGCTATGCCTGGAACAATGGCAGCACCACCTCTTTCACCGTGGTAAGACAGGAAGGTTCGATATGGTTGACTGCAACGGCGGCAAGCGGCTGCAGTGTACGGGATAGCCTGGCCGTTTCTTGGAAGGATTGCCCGGTGCAATTCTGGATGCCTGGTGCTTTTACACCCAATGGAGATGGCCGCAACGACCGTTTTAAAGCGCTATACCAGGGACTTCTTGAAAAATTTGAGCTGCGTATATACAACCGGTGGGGCCAGGAGATATTTGTATCCAGGGATCCAGAACAGGCCTGGGATGGCAGCCTTAAAGGCAATGCTCTCGATACCGGGGTTTTCCCCTGGATATGCAATTACCAGTTCTTTGGTCAGCCTCCTGTTATGACCAGGGGCATTGTTACACTTATCCGTTAGATACCGTCATTCGTTGAAGCTTCATGGATTTCCTGTTAGCCTGGCAGCAGCTGTGGCAGTTGGTACAGCCCTTTCATCACTCTAATACGGATTTTGTACGTTCCGGCCAGCTTACGGTAAACGGAAAGCCTTGCCTTTTTAAATTGCAGCCAGAGTAAGCGTTTCCATAATCAGAACGTATTTCTCTTACGTAGTGTGTGTCGCCTGGTTAGTCTTAACCAGGCTTCTTTTTTAGCGGATGCTGGCAGCACAAGGCCACAACAAGGCTGTAAACCAGGATTGTCGAAAACTGTGATCAGGAGTTCACCCATTTCCGGAAAGCGCCGGCTGTCTCCTGGCTGATGACCACCACGTTATCAGCATGAGGATTGTTGATCTGCATATCTACCTGGATCTTCACCCTTTCATAGCTTCTGAATCCCTTGATGAAGTTGATATTGATGATATGCTGCCGGTTGGCCCGAAAAAAAATGGAAGGATCGAGCAAGGCCTCGAGCTCGGCCAGGTTCTTCTCAATGATGTAACGCCGGCCAAGTTGATCGGTGGCATGGGTAAGCTTTTTCTGGCTGTGAAACAGAACGATGCTTTCTACCAGCATGGGCACGCTCTCATGCCTGTACTTTACCAATAGCCTTTTTTTATGTCTCTGTAAGCCCTGGAGCAAGTCTTTGACGGCATCTGTGCGGGAAAGGAAATGCTTTTCAAGCTGCTCGTATTTGAGGATGGCGCTTTCAAGGTCTTTTTTGCGAACAGGCTTCAACAGATAGTCGAGGCTATTGTGCTCAAGCGACTCGATCATGAATTGGTCGTAGCAGGTAATAAAGATGATGGGAATGCTGAGCTTTATCTTTTGAAAAGCTTCGAAGGAAAGCCCGTCGCCGAGCTGTATATCGCTAAAGATGATATCGATAGCGCCAGCGTGGTGTGAAAAATAATCAATCGTTTCCTGCACGCTGTTTAGAATGGCCCTGATTTCCATAGAGGGCTTGATCTCCCTGAGCCGGCTCACCAGAAGGTCGGCGATGTGCTTTTCATCTTCTATGATCACAGCGTGCAGCATAGGAGCAATTCAGAATTTTGGTCATTCCGAAGGTACTTGCTGATGCAGTTGAACGAGCAGAAGGCAGGCTGAAATGCCTGTAATGGGCAGTGGAATGAACGAACTGAGGGCTGAAGCCGGTCAGAGAATTTAGAACGGCTTGGAAAGACCACCTGGCAAAGGCTCAGGCTTGAACGGGCATTTACTTGCCCAGCCATTTTTTGAAGTCTGTGGCCTTAAGACGGCTAATGATAATGTCCTCGTAAGCAGCCGGGTTGACAGAGAGCTTAAGCTTGCCATCGAACCAAGCAAAGACCTTTTCAACGGATTTGTAGCTGATGATGAACTGCCTGTTCACCCGGTGAAAGCGGGCGGGATCAAGCAAGCCTTCCAATTCATCAAGCGTTTCATCGATAATGTATTCTTCACCGCTGAACTTCTTAATGAAGCTTGTTCTTTCCTTGGTATAGGCCATTGCTACTTCAGCCACATCGATGGTGAAGAAGCGCGTGCCTTTTTTTACGAGGAAGCGTGATTTGAATTCCCGTTGCTGTTCCTTGAACTGCTCAAGCAGCTTGAATACATCAAAGGCTGCGGGCGGAGAGGGCAGGCTGCTGCGGTATTTCTGCAGGGCAAAATCAAGGTCCGCTTTTTTTAGTGGCTTGAGCAGGTAGTCGATGCTGTTATACTTGAACGCCTTAAGCGCGTATTCGTCATAAGCAGTTGTAAAAATGATACGCGACCTGATATTCACTTTTTTAAAGATCTCGAAGCTCTTGCCATC
>DASTPZ010000276.1:0-11096 GCA_035761965.1 Flavisolibacter sp.
TCTTTTTTGTATCCCACGCGTTGCTTTGCACCGGTGGCAAAACCTGCCAGGGCGGTGGAGAATGAATTGGGCAGACAGAAAAAAAGATCAAAGGTCTCCGCCCGTCCGACCTCTTTGCCAAAGGCCATGGTACGCCGCAGGCCCTTGTAGGAAGCCTTATCGAAAACAAAGCGGTGCTCCAGCGGTGGAAAAAAATCGAGCAGGTCATGGATGCCTTTTTTGGCGATCACACTCACCTCGCAACCCGGAAAAAAATGCGGCAACTGACGGATAAAGCCAACCGACATCACCATATCACCCAACCAATTTGGCAATCGGACCAGAATTTTCATGAGCAGTACCTATGTTTGCAAAAAAATTTGCGATGAAGTTAAGAGAGTCTGTCGAACAAGCATGGCAAAACCGTGAAATGCTTACCTACCAAGCTTTTCAGGATGATATCAGGGCGGTGATAGAGGAAGTGGACAAGGGCCGGCTGAGAGTCGCCGAACCGACCGATAAAGGCTGGGTGGTAAACGAATGGGTGAAGCAGGCCATCCTGCTTTATTTTTCCATCCAGCCCATGCAGACCTGGGATCTTGCGCCTTTCGAGTTCTACGACAAGATGCTGCTTAAAAAGAACTATAAGGAACTTGGTGTGCGGGCAGTACCCCATGCCATTGCCCGTTATGGCGCTTACATTGCAAAGAACGTGGTGCTTATGCCCTCTTATGTAAACATCGGCGCCTATGTGGGAGAAGGTACCATGGTTGATACCTGGGCCACCGTAGGCAGCTGCGCCCAGATCGGCAAGGGTGTTCACCTTAGCGGCGGCGTAGGCATAGGCGGTGTGCTGGAGCCCTTGCAGGCTGCGCCGGTGGTGATAGAAGATGGCTGCTTTATCGGCTCCCGCTGCATCGTGGTGGAAGGCGTAAGGGTGGAAAAACAGGCCGTGCTGGGCGCCAATGTAGTACTGACCCAGTCGACAAAGATCATCGATGTGAGCGGCTCCTCTCCCGTTGAGATGAAGGGCGTGGTGCCTGCCCGCAGCGTGGTGATACCCGGAAGCTATACCAAAAGGTTCCCGGCGGGAGAATACAATGTAAGCTGCGCGCTTATCATAGGGCAGCGCAAGGAAAGCACCGATCTCAAGACCAGCCTTAACGATGCGCTGAGGGATTTTAATGTCGCGGTGTAACCTTGATACCGGAAGGAACAATAGTAATGTGCACGAAGGCTCAGCCAGTGTACAATTTGCGTTACGCATCCCCCTGAAGGCATGAAAGAAAGAGCAGGCAAACAAAAGCTGGCCGGTTTTATCATGACCCTTTCCGGAGCCATCCTTTTTTCCACCAAGGCCATTTTTGTGAAGCAGGCTTTTGGCCGCACGGGCGTGGACCCGGTAACGCTGCTTACCCTGCGCATGCTTTTTTCGCTTCCCTTCTTCCTGGCAGCGGCGGTATTTGTAAGCAGCCGCGAGGCCAATATAAAAATGACCCGCCGGCAATGGCTGCTGACACTGGCAGTGGGCTTCCTGGGCTATTATCTCAGCAGCCTTTTTGATTTTATCGGACTGCAATACATATCGGCCGGCCTGGAAAGGCTGATCCTTTTTCTTTATCCAACATTTGCTGTGCTGATCAACCGTGGCATTTTCGGGCAAAAGATCAGCAGGATCCAAATGGGTGCCCTGCTCCTTACTTATGCCGGCATACTCGCGGCCTTTGTGGGTGAGCTAAGGTTGAACCCGGGCGGAACGGGCTTTTATTGGGGCAGCTTTATGGTCTTTCTTTGCGCGCTCACCTATTCGGCCTACCTGGTTGGCAGCGGGCGGCTGGTGCCGCAGTTGGGCTCCACCAAGTTCACGGCCTACGCGATGCTGTCGGCCACGGCCGGTGTTTTTCTTCACTTCGCTTTCCAGGGAAACTATGATGTGCTGGCCCAGCGGGAGCTCTGGTGGTATGGCATTTTGCTGGCGGTGCTGGCCACCGTGCTGCCCTCCTTTTTGCTGGCTGGGGGCATGAAGCGGATCGGCTCCAACAATGTGGCCATCCTGCTCAGCATAGGGCCGGTCTCTACGATCATACAGGCGCACTATGTGCTGGGTGAGGCCATTATCCCGGCCCAAATAGCGGGAACGGCGCTGGTAGTAGCCGGCGTGCTGCTGCTCGGCTGGAAGGAAAAAGAATAATTTTTTTCCTTGCGCATCATAGAATTTTTCTTTGCCCTATATTTGCACCCCCGCCCAGGTGGCGAAATTGGTAGACGCACCGTCTTCAGGTGGCGGCGCCGCAAGGTGTGATGGTTCGAATCCATTCCTGGGCACAAGAGCCCTCAGCTTTGCTGAGGGTTTTTTCATTTGGTAGCGGCGCGAGCTTGCTCGCAGACGCGGACAAATGGAAAAGTCTGGCCACGATAGTGGACTGGGCTCTTGGGTAAGCCCCTCACAGAGATATTGGGTCAGTTGAGTTAATCCATTCCTGGGCACAAAGACCCTGTATCACGAAAGTGAGGCGGGGCTTTTTATTTGGCAGCAATGAAAGCCTGCCAAACATCCTCTGCCTCTCATTAGTCACTTACCGCACGCGTTCGAATTGCGGACAAGTAAAAAGCCCAAAGGCCGACGCAGGAGGTCGGGGTCTTTGAGTAAGCCCCTCGCGAGTATCTGGATCATGGAATAATCCAGTCTTGGGCACAAGTGAATTTTTAAACCCTTATCATACTTAGGCTTGATAAGGGTTGTGTTTTTGGGGGAACGCCCGAGGGGAGTTGCCCTTGCAGCTGATGAAAAAGAGAGAAAGGAAAAAATAAAATAAGCATTTCATATTTGATGTAAGCAACTTTCGGCTGACGTTTTCGTGGCTTTGTGATGTGGTAATATGCCGTGTTCCGGCGACCTAAATTTATTAGAAGTAAAATAGCCGATCACTTATTCATTAGCCACCATATTGCAAAACCGATGTTAGAAGCTATTCCTTTTGAGAACTTTCTTGCTTTCCAAATACACAAACCTTTGAGCCTGACTTTTTTTATAATGGATAACTGAATCACCTAAATAATTGAATATCTCTTTTTCAGCAATGCTGTTTCCAATGGTGTCTAACGAGTAAACGTAAAGTTTCCTAAGGGCATTATTCTGATTCAGAATCTTAACATAGGTCGTATCTTTCGTTTTTTCGATTTTCCAACGATATGTGTTTGTTATCGAACTGAACTTCTGACTTAATGGTAAAACGATTTCTTCGTAGAAAATAGATTTCGCAACATTTTCGGGAATCGAGTCTTTGTTCGATGAATATTTGTCAATATAAATATAACTAGAGTCGCAGTTCCAGTTGTCGTTCCATTCTACTAGATAATATATGCTTTGACAATCCTGAAGGGTTATTAGATAATTTAAGATCGTGTCTGACCGGATGATTGCAAACTCATATTCTGGGTCTTTTTGCAAGTTGGTTGAATAACTAAATTCCTTGTAGTTAAATTTTGAGGAATAGAAAGCATCTTCAAGTTTTTCAAGTCTGCCTGGAAAGCCAAAGCTAAATTCCGCCCTGGGTGGATCATTAGCAATTTGAGGCATTTTAAAGTCGCATCCGAAAAGCTTGATTGTCAATATTGATAGTAGAAAATGAAATCTAGTTTTTGTCATCAGTTTTTAAACGTGAAGCCTTGTCTTTTGAATAGCCGCTAACGTAGAATAGCTTGCTGTCAGTAGCGGAATCCCGTGTTCCGTCGGTTTAAATTTAGTGATAAAGATGCGACTGTTCGACTTACCTACATTCGTTGATTATTGCTTTAATGTTGAATTTAGTACCTAGCCGCTATTTTGACAAACCTGTGTTAGCGGCATTTGTCGCGTACAAACTGAGCAAAATAAAAAGTAGGACCAAAACAATGGTCTCAATCAGCAAAATTAGATTTATTCTTTTACGAAGATTACCAACAATGGCTTGTTCTATCCAAATCAAAGCAGGAAGAACAATAACAATAAATAAAAAAAGTACCCTGAATGGCTTATTAAAGCCCTCCTCCACAAACTGAATAATAGAAGAAACTATACAGGTTATTAGACAAAGCAAAAAACCGACAAAAAATGGCGTCAATGTCAACCTGGTGGGTTTAAGCCGCATAAGATTTCAGTTTAGAATACAGGTATATGATCGCCGCTAACAGGAAAGCGCTTTGTGAAGGTAGGATATTTGAAAATACGCCGCTTCATTTTAGCAATGCCATCGATTTTTGATTTACAGATGAAAACTATAACTCCTGCCCCACTTTTACAAAGCGCATGCTATGTGCAGATTTATTGACTAGGAAGTCTGCTCAAATTTTCTTTCGCCCAAGCGTTTTCTTTATCTATGCTTAAAATTTGCACATAAAGCTCACGAGCCTCATTGTACTTTTGGTCTGTATGAAGGTCAAGTGCCTTTTCCTGTAATTGATGAAGCTCGAGCTGCTTTAAGTTTTCTCTCGCAAATTCACTCTCTGGCTCTACCATAAGAATTTTCTTATAAACTACAATAGCCTCCTCCACCTTTTCATTCTTGTGAAGTTCATATGCTTGATAGGAAAGAAACGAAGTTGCAAACGGGCCATACAAGATCAAAATGATTAGTATTCCTAAGTAAATGAATGCAGTAGAATACCGTATGTGTTTATTATACTTGGAAATATAAGCAATCAAACCACCCCAAAGCAAGCCGCCAATATGCGCAGCATTTCCGACTGCCCAAACTTCTGTCTTGGTTAGTATTATGCACAGCATAAGCCAAAAGAGGAAGAGATTGATGGTTTTCTTGTCCAGGTAATTTTTGTATTCGTCTGCCGTTTTGCTCTTTACGTATAGAAAACCAAAAAGTGCATATCCAATACCGGAAAGTCCAATTCCTGTCCCGTCTGAAAAAGCAAGTTGAGCCAATGAACTAACTAAAGCTGAGGAAAAGATGAAGAATACATAGAAGATCTTTTTGGATTCAAACTCGAGCTTTTTCCCGAGTATCCAAAGCCAATACAGATTAAAGGCAATGTGCCATATCTCAACATGCAAAAAGTTGGAAGTAATGAGTCCCCAGAAGTCGCCATTGAAAATGTCAAGTGCCGATGGCGCACCCCAGCGTTTGTACACGTTCCAATTATCAAATTGACCTTCCAAGTTAATACCGATGAATAAAGCTATACTTGTCACACAACAAATTGCTGTGACTATCGGGATATACCTCTTAAAAGTTCTGTCAGTAGTCTGGTTTATTGTTTCTTCCATAGAGAGGGTCGCTAAAATTTGCACATAACACTAAAATAGCCGGCATCGGCTAATTTCCCAAAATATCTCAGCGCGTTGTTTTTCAAAGAGATAATCTTCGCATTTTTAGGCTGTAATGGTTGGCAAGCCAATTTTTTCTGCTACCATTCAATATCGCCCTTTTTCCACAGGTCGTCTAAGGGATTAGGCAGCGTCACCAGCTGCTCTTTTCTCACGTGCAAATAGCGTTCGGTGGTTTTGATATAAGGCCTCCGCGTCAGTATTTACCCCACTCCTTACTCCTGGTCTTATAATACCAGTTCCTTTTTTTTTGCGTAACCATTCAAAGTAAAACAGCTGGCAAAAGAATGGATGATCAAATACAGTGAACGAAGACCTCATCAAGCACTGAATAATTTAACCCCTGCAGGATGGCACAAACCAGTACTGAAAAATGAAAAAACCCCGATTAATATTGCCTGAGAAAAGGAGTACTTACATTTCAAAGCACCATTTAACGCAGAAGGATATCCTTAAATTAACTATTTTGCAAAAAAACTGCTGTGAAAAAAGTTCTTATTTTCTGCCTTTCCTTGTGTACGCTGTCAATGATGTCCTGAAAAAAAGAAATTGAAGATACGCTTGGCGATCAGGGCGGCACTAACAACGGTAATGGTAATTCCGGTTCCTCCAATGGCGACCTCCTGGTGAAGGCTTTGCAGGTATCACCTGCGACCAATGATACAAATACGATTAGTCTTCAATGGGATGCATCCAAGAGATTAACTCAATATACAAGCCAGGGCAAATTGCAGGGAACTGCCATGACGATCTCCCATGTGATTACCCGCGATAACAGCGGCAAGATTACCAAGATTCTTTCCAAATCAGCCATGCCTATCGCTTCTTCCGATTCCACCGTATACTGGCCTACGTATGTGACAGGAACCTCAAGGCTGGCTTATGTCAAAGCTACGCGGTACGGAGGCTTCCTTGGCGATATCAATGACAGCGCTATATATGTCTATAACGCTGTCGGCCAGGTAATACAACGGGAAATATTCTCCGATTTCCTGGGTACGATGGCGGCGACTACCAAGAATACGTTCACCTATGATGCCAATGGCAACCTGTTGGTCAATACCCAATACAGCACCGATTTATTAACTGGTAGCTACAGCCAATCAGCCGTCACTACCAACACATGGGGAACCCATAAAGCAGGCGTCACCTTGGGAGAAGAAGCGATGATTTCACTGGATCCGGTAAACGTGTCGAAAAATGAGCTGGTGAAGCAGGTGACCAACGCTGTGCAGAGTGGT
This sequence comes from Flavisolibacter sp., assembly GCA_035761965.1. Classification (GTDB taxonomy): domain Bacteria; phylum Bacteroidota; class Bacteroidia; order Chitinophagales; family Chitinophagaceae; genus Flavisolibacter. Next base: position 6,541 of record DASTPZ010000276.1, read on the forward strand.
TCAACTTATACTTTTACGGCGAGCGAACAGCTATACAACTCTTTCGACCGGCCTACTAAATCTACGTTAAATGTAATGCCTCAACCACCGGGGTTTACCAATAAGATTACCTATTTCTACCAGTAATCACAAATCATTTGTTTGGAAAAAAGCGGCCCCTTACGGTGGCCGCTTTTTATTTACGAACATTTACAGCATGTGATTCAATTTTTACAGGTTGGCATCACATCTGCCATAATACCCGTATACGAGACCGGCATATGACTTCAGATTCAGTATCATCGGTGAACCTTTTTGCTCCAAAGCGTTCCTCAAGGGATGCATGGCAACTTCGCGTTAGCCTCGCTCCTGCTCCATTGGCTTCTCATTACGGTAGTTACAACCCTGATTCTACCATCTAATGTAGGCTTGCCCCTGCTTTACACCTAATAAAACATCGAGCTGAAAAGCTAAAGGTACCACTTACACATGCGAACATTCGATTGTGCATAACGCATTAATATTTAACAACATTTTGAATACTTGAAAACAAATTGTTTGAACTTAGGCTAGTCCTGATCACAAGAGCCCTCAGCTTTGCTGAGGGTTTTTTCATTTGGTAGCAGTGCTAACGTGCAAGCAGACGCGGACAGATCGAAAGACCCGGCCCGCGATAGCGGGACAGGAGATTCGGATAAGCCCTCGTGAGAGTACCTGGATCATGGAATAATCCAGTCTCGAGCGCAGAAAAAGCCTTGCGAGAAGCTTTTTTATTTACCATTTCAAAACAGCCCGCATAGCTTAGCTTGAATCAAACCATAGCTGGTTCCCCCATTAGGCCATATCAGCCATCATTACCTTATTCACAATACCACGAACATTCTTAATAGAAACCAGTCTACTTACCAGGCCACGATAACAGCGCTTTACCACCATTCGGTTCTATTCTGAAAAAGTTTTGGAGAAATGCAAAACAATCATATCTTCGTAGTGTACTAGTTAAGTAGTACACTAAAACGCAAACATGATCAGCATTAAAAATCTATCGTTTTCATACAAGAAAAAGCCTGTTTTCAGCAGCCTGGACCTTCAATTTGAGCCAGGACATGTCTACGGGTTATTGGGTAGAAACGGCACCGGGAAATCTAGCCTTTTACGAAATATCGCCGGGTTGCTTAGTCCGAAAAATGGAACTATCACCGTAAATGGACATGTCCCATTTCAAAAACTTCCTGTTTTCTTGCAGGATGTATTCATGGTTCCTGAAGAATTTTACCTGCCAGACGTCCCGGTCAGGAATTTCATTAAATACTACGCTCCTTTTTACCCCCGGTTCGACAGCGAAAAATTCAGGAAATACATCTCCATATTTGAAATCCCTGAAGACAATACGTTACAGAACATGAGCTATGGTCAAAAAAAGAAAGTTTTGATCTCATTTGCACTGGCAACAAGAGCCCGGGTTTTGCTTATGGATGAGCCTACTAACGGACTCGACATTATGAGTAAGAGCCAGTTCAGGAAAATAATGGCGGAAGCCATGAATGATGATCAGTGTATCATAATAAGCACCCACCAGGTAAAAGACCTCGAACATCTGATCGATCGTATTACCATTATAGATGAAGGCAAGATCCTTTTTAATGAAACTATGGATTCTATTGCAAGGAAATTGTCCTTCCGCTTTGCATATGACCAGGAAGATGTAGCAGCAGCTTACTATAACGAATCATCTTTTGGAGGCACTGTGGTTGTTACCCAAAATACCGAAGGTGAAGAAAGTAAGGTTGACCTGGAACTGCTTTATAAAGCCATCATCACCAATCCTGATACTTCAAAATCATTTCAGCACTAAAAATCTTTTATGAACCAATTTTTTGATCAGAAACGTTTTTCACTATTGGTGTTGAAGCACTGGGCAGACAATAAAAAACGCTATACTCTTTCTCTGCTTGCATACATGGGCTTATTGATCACCTGGTTCCTTTTCGGCCTGATCATAGAGGGTATTCCTGAAGGTCATGGTTTGCCGGAGGAAATTCAGCTCACCACTTTTTTCTTTTCCTTGTTTGCCGTAGGTACATTTTATGCCAGCCAGTATTTTAGCGATCTGGGTTCAAGGGAAAAAGGAAGTCATCTTCTTTTAGTTCCTGCTTCTTCTTTTGAAAAACTGCTATGCAGCCTGTTCTTTACCGTAATTGTCTTTCCGATTTTGATGATTGCCTGCTTTTATCTTGTTGATGTATCAATGGTAACGATTGCCAATTCATTTTCTGGAGGTAGCATAAGCAAGGGCAAATCAACGGTAGCAAATATTTTTGAAGCGGAACTTATCCGGTTCAATACGAAACAGACTATTTATTTACTGCTGTTCTTCTTTTCTGTACAATCATTGTTCTTATTGGGTTCGGCTTACTTTAAAAAATACAACTTTATCAAAACCATTATCACAGGTTTCCTGGTCTTTGTGGCGTGTTTCTTCCTGGTATATGTCATCGCGGAACATATAGTACCTGAAGAAAAAGAGGACTATTACTTTTTAAAAATTGAAAAATGGTTTCCAACATTCTTACAGGCACTGGCGTATTCTACCGCTCCTATAGCCTGGGTTGCTACCTACTTTGTATTAAAGGCAAAACAAGTATAGCCAATAAAAATATTATTATGCAATTCAGAGAATCCATAGCAATATACCTGCAAATAGCCGATTATATCTGCGAACGCATCCTGCTAAAGCAGTGGAAAAACGGCGAAAGAATTCCGGCCGTGCGGGAACTGGCGGTACAACTGGAAGTGAATCCGAATACAGTGATGCGTACCTATGAATTTTTACAAGGCCATAACATTATTCATAACCAAAGAGGTATCGGATATTTTGTTAGTCCGGATGCTATAAAAAATGCCGCTCAGTATCGCAAAACAGAATTCATTGAAAAAGAGCTCCCAAATATTTTCCGGAACATTTACATGTTGGGAATGGAAATAGAAGAACTAAAACCGCAGTACGAAAATTTCAAAAAGCAAAACGCACTATAAGTACTTAGATCTCCGCTTAACATCATTCACTTTAACAAATTTTATGAAACTTATTTTCATACTGGCATTCTATGCCCAGTTCGTTACGCCCGGCTTCGCACAAAACTCAGGTAAAATCTCAGGAACTGTTACACAAAACACGCAGCCGGCAGAAGGAGCAACAGTCAACCTGCTGAGAGCCAGAGATTCGGCAACGGTTAAATTATCCGTTTCAAACAAGGCAGGGCAGTTTAGTTTCGATGCAGTAGCAGAGGGTAGATACCTTGTTTCGGTAACAGCCGCTGGTCAACAAAAAGCATTTTCTGAGGTAGTTGAAGTAACTCCACAACAGCAATCCATACAACTTGCTGAAATCAGACTGACCCCGCTAAATAAAGATCTGGCAGGCATCACTGTTACTGCAAAAAAACCGCTCGTAGAACAACGAATTGACCGCACCATCGTCAATGTGGATGCATCGATTACGAATATTGGCACCTCTGCATTAGAAGTATTGGAGAAATCGCCGGGAGTAACAGTGGACAGCGATGGAAATGTGAGCCTGAAAGGTAAGCAAAGTGTAATGGTAATGGTTGACGGAAGGCCAACGCAGCTAAGCGGTACAGACCTTACCAACTTGCTGCGCACTATGAGCTCCAATCAACTGGATCAGATCGAGATCATGACCAACCCTCCTGCCCGTTATGATGCAGGAAGCAACGCAGGTATCATCAACATTAAAACCAAGAAAACAGTGAAAGCTGGATTGAACGGATCAGCAAGTGTAGCATATGGACAGGGGAAATACCCCAAATTAAATGAGGGCTTCAACTTCAACTACAGGGAAGGCAAAGTGAATCTGTTTACCAACCTAAGCCACAACTATCAGAAAAGCTATTCTATTCTCACGCTCGACAGGAATATATTCAACAATACAACAGGTTCAATCGAGAACATATTTAACCAGAAAGCTACCAGGGTTTCATCAGGCAGCTCGTACGCTGCAAAAACAGGGATTGACTTTTTTGTCAACCCAAAAACAACAATCGGTGCTGTGGTCAATCTTAATTGGAGAGGAATGTTACAAAACAATCCGAATGTTACGAACATATCTAATGTTTCCAAGGTTCTCCAAAGCATCACAAAAGCTACAGTTGACAATGATTTATCATGGAACAGCCTTAGTACCAACCTGAACTTCCGCAGAGTATTGGATAAAAAAGGCAGGGAAATTACCTCAGACATTGATTATGTGAAGCATAGCTCGGATAACGGCCTGTTTATGGTGAATTCCTATACGAGTGCCAATGGCGATCCGCTAAGAAAGGCCGATACGTTGACGGGCACATTGCCCCAGTACATCAATATATACAGCGGCAGGGTGGACTATCTGCACCCCTTGAAAAAGAATGCACGATTTGAAGCCGGCATAAAGAGCAGCATAGTAAGAACCGATAACGATGCCAACTACGACAGCATTCAATATGGAAGAATCATTCATGATTTCAGCCGCAGCAACCATTTTGTATATGAAGAAAATATCAATACAGCATATGTTAACC
>DASTPZ010000277.1:0-7729 GCA_035761965.1 Flavisolibacter sp.
AGGCTTGTTATCCCTTCTGTCTTCTTCCACGGGAAGCTGTGATTCCGGCGGAATATAAGTGGTGGTATCCAGCCCGTAATCGTCTGCATTCATGCCATTCTCATCCTCCGGCACCATATTGCTATCGTTGTACCAGAATTCGTCGGCAGGGTTCACTTCGTTCTCGAGGTCTGCGGGTTTCATGAAGGCAGCATCTTTGTCAATGCCGAGCGATTTATCTGCATATACTTTTTTAAAGAATGCTTCCCATATAGGCCTGGCAGCAGTGCCCCCATAAAATGAGGCGCTTTCGATCCGGATAAACCTGTCATCGCAACCGATCCAGGTGCCGGCCAGTAATTGCGGTGTATAACCCATGAACCAGAAGTCGGCGTTGTCGTTGGTCGTGCCTGTTTTCCCGCCCATTTCCTTTGCACCGAGGCGCTGCATGAGGCCCGCGGCAGTACCCACGGTAACGGGGCCTTCCATCATCTTGGCCATCCTGTAGGCAGTGGCTTCGCTTACGGCCTCTTTGCGGTTGGCACCTACGTCGAAGCGCTTGATCACATTGCCGTTCCGGTCTTCGATGCGTGTGATGAAGGATGGCTTGGTCGAGAAGCCCCGGCCTGGAAATATGCTATAACCCCACATCATTTCATAAAGTGAAAGGTCGCAGGAGCCAAGGGCTATGGAAGGATAAGCGTCTACATGTGTAGGGATATTGATCCTTTCCAGGAAGTTCGAGAACTGGGCCGGGCCTACCTGCTTCATAATAAAGGCTGTTGCACAGTTGCGCGACCAGGCAAGCGCAGAAGCCATGGTCACCGACCTGCCGGTGCAGGTCTTGCTTGTTGCGGGCACCAGCTGGTTGCTGCCAAAGCTTTGCTGAACATCTTCGACCATCGTTTCGGGTGTAAAGCCTCTTTCTTCCATGGCCTGGCAATAGAGCAGGGGTTTGATGGTAGAGCCCACCTGTCTTTTTGTTCTCAGCTGGGCATGATCCAGCTTATATGTTTTAAAGTCGATGCCACCCACCCAGGCACGCACTTCACCGGTAAGGGGATCCATTACCATAAAGGCCGTCTGGATCATCTGCCTGTGGTATTTGATAGAGTCCATGGGTGTCATCACCGTATCTGTCTGTCTTTTTGCATTCCAGGCAAAAACCTTCATCTTCACTTTTTGTGAAAAGGATTTTTCGATCTGCGCATCACTCAGACCTTCGTCCTTGAGATTCCTCCACCGGTCGCTGTTCTTCATAGCTTCCTCCAGCACGTTGGCATGACCTCTCCAGACCGTTCCCTTTTTAATGCTGTTCTGGGCATTGAGGGCTTTTTGCAGCATGGGCATTTGCTGGGCAACCGCCTCTTCCGCATAGGTCTGCATCTTCGGATTGATGGTCGTAAATATCCTTAAGCCGTCCTTGTAAATATCATAGGAGTCGCCATCGGATTTTGTTAGGTCCTTAAGCGCTTCGCGCACTTCATCGCGCAGCACTTCGCGGAAATAAGGCGCATAGCCGGTATTTTCATCCAGCTTTTTATAATTGAGCCTGATGGGCATGGCTTTGTATTTGGAGGCCTCGGCGCTTGTGAGGTAGTTGTTCCGCTCCATTTGTCCGAGCACTACATTCTTTCGGTCAAAGGCTGCTTTCTCGTGCACCCTCGGGTTGTAAAGGTAGTTGCCCTTTAGCATGCCTACGAGGGTGGCCGCTTCCACCGGGTTAAGCCTGTCGGGTTCTTTTGAGAAAAAAGTCCTGGCCGCATTCCTGATGCCATATACATTGTCGCCAAAAGGCACCGCATTCAGGTAGAGCGCAATGATCTCCTCCTTCGTAAAATTCCTTTCCAGCCTGATCGCGATCACATATTCCTTGAGCTTTTGAATACCGCGCTTCATGGGATTGCTGGCCCTGCCGCCGTTGAACAGGTTGAGCGCAAGCTGCTGGGTAATTGTCGATCCGCCTCCCCGGCGCCCCATAAAAAGAATAGCGCTGAAAGTTCTTTTGAAATCGATACCCGCATGGTCGTAAAAGCGTTCGTCTTCGGTAGCTACCAGAGCATCGATAACATACTTGGAAATGTCGCGGTAGTTCACCACGCTCCGGTTGCCCCTTTCGCTGTAATACTTGCCCATGAGGGTGCCATCGGTAGCGTATATTTCAGAAGACTGGAGTATATCAGGGTTCTCCAGTTCCTTAAGCGAAGGAAGCTTGCCAAAAACGCCCATCATAATGAGCAGGATCAATAAAACAAAGGCGCCAAAACCGCTGAGAAAGACGATCCAAAAGATGCGAATGCTCTTTTTCATGAGATATGTATTAAGGACAGGGAGGGCGACAGCCCCCGGGTATTCAACGTATTTTATCCTGCCCGGTGCTCCAAAGCTATAAAATAGGGTGTAATGGAAGGTTAAAAATTAGGGCGGGAAGCTTGCAGAAAAAAACAGCTGCATAAGCCTTTAACTTTCACTTCCGAAAACTTCCTGTCCCGTACGCTATAATTTCCCCGGCAAGTTTTGATCCAAAAATTTCCGGTAACCTTCCAGGTCTTTTTTCTGCTGGAACAGAGGCATGTTCTGGTCGGTCATGATCGAAAAGGAGTACTTGTCTGCTTTGAGCCAGGGAAGTATTTCCCCTGGGGCCTTTGACTTGGCTTTTTGAAGATAATCTATGGCCTCTTGCGCATTGTTAAAATTCCCGATCATTACCAATTTGCGATCGGCATCAAATTCACTTACCGAGGCTTGCAGCGGCTGGTTATAATAGGCATCGCGGTTGTAGCGGAAGAAGGCGTTTTTTACCTCATTCACGAATAGCGGGTCTACCTTGTCAAGTATGATCATCACATAGTGCACGGCGGCAGGGTCGAAGGTATAGATGGAGGCCGGTTTAGGCTGCACGATGCTTTTTTTGGCGGTGGTGTCGACGGGCAGCGCAGGTTTCGGATTGGCTGCTACGGTGTTGTTCCGCTGGTTGGCAATGACGCTATCCCTTGTTGCCATGGGTCGTTGGGCCGTTGCAGCGGTATCCTGCCGAACCTGTGTTTGCGGAGCAGGCGTTTGCTGAACGGTTGTTTGCTGAACGGGCCTGGGAGCCTGTACCACCGGGGCGGAGAGGCTGTCTTCCTCAGGGCGCTCGATCTGGAGCCTGGTCAGCTCTTCTTCGATCTCTTTGCGGCGGCTGAGCACATCGAGCAGGGTTTTGGCCTTTTGTTCCATCGGGGTGCCCTGGCTTTGCGCGATAAGCGTTTGCAGGCTGTTCTTTGCAATGCTGTCATTGCGTTGCCTGATGTGGTACACGGCTTCTATGTACAGCAGCTGCGGCTGCCAGTAGTTGGTGCGGTACATGCTGTCTGCTTTTCGCTTTGCCGCCTGGGCCTCCTCGAACCTGCCCTCGATATACATATCGTAAACCGCTTCATAATCCTTGGTGGCCTGGGCTGGTCTTGCGCTTTCCATCAGCGGATCCTTGCCGGTCGCCAGGATGGTGGCAAAGCGGGAACCGGGTGCCTGCTTCAGTAAAAGGGCTTTGATCTCCTCAGCCTTTGCATTGTTTCCGCTCTTGAGGTAAGCATGATAAAGATGGAATAGCAGCTGGTGCGAGCCCATATCGTTGGGGAACCTGGTCCTGAAGTTCTCAAAGGTTTCAATAGCCGAAGGATAATCCTGCATTTCATTCATATAAACCATGCCCAGCTCGTAAAGGGCATTGCGGATTGAATCGTTTGAGAGCCTGAGCTGTTGTTCGGTCAGCGGCAGCCGGGCGAGGAGGGAAGCGAATCCCGGTGTATTGTCTTCTGCTGGATCGGTACCCGCAGCCTTGTTTGCCTCTCTTACATTCGATGGGATCTTCGCCATCATTTGCTGGTTTACATCGGAAAACCTTCTCCAATTATCCACGTTAGGCCTGTTTCCCCATGTTTGCTTGAATTTGGCCGCACCCTGCGTTTTCAGGTTATTGTTGTAGAAATACCATTCGGATCTGTTCGACTGGCTGGCAAACAGGTCGGTCGGAGCTGAGTTTGCCGGCATTCCGCTGCCACTGGTAGGCGTATTGTCGTCGAGGCCCTGCTGTTTTCTCAGCTGCTTCACAAGCTTATTGATGTAAGCCGTGCGCTCCTCTTCGGGCATGGCGGCAATGCGTTGCAGGCTGTCTTCTTTTCTGATGGTGCTGGAATACGAAACCACTTTGGCCAGCATGGCCTTGCGGTCTTCCACCCTGGGCTGGTCCGCTATCGGGAGGTCCTTGGTCTGCAGGCTGTCGTAAAAGCCTGCCGCCTGCAGGTATTTTTTCTGATCGTAGGAAAGATCTGCTATCAGCAGGTAGGATTTTGCCTTGGAGTTGAGGTTGTTGTTGTTGTGCTTAGCGCTTTTAAGCAGCAGCTGCTGTGCCGCCTCAAAATTGTTTCGCTCAAGCTCCATCTGCGCTGCCATAAAGTAGATGACATCGCGGTAATCGGAATATTTATCCCGCTTTGCCATTTTCAGCAGCTCGGAGATATTTTTATCGATATAATTTTCCCCGCCCTCTTTATCTATACGCACCAGATTGAGCCTGGCGTACACATCCATAACAGGGTCAGTCGTATGGCTGATGGATTTTGCATACAGCGTTTTGGCCTCTTCCAGCTTCCCGCTTTTTTCCTTCATCTGGGCTGCAAGAAATTCCCAACGGGCCCTTTCCTGGCGGGTAGTGGCCTGGTCGAGCGCCAGCAGCAGGTGTGTGGCCGAGCTGTCCCACATGTTCTGGCGGTAAAACCAGTAAGCCTGTACCTCTTCCAGGTCTTCCTTTAGCCTTTCGGGAAAAAGCGGGTCGTTCTTCAAGGTTGCTATCAGGCTGGCGGCCTCGGCCATATTACCCAGTTCAATAAAAGTGCGTATCTGCCAGATAAAGGCATTGTTGCGGCTTGGCGGGGTAACCAGGTTTTTAGGAAATTTCCGGTCCTCCTTGGTGGCTATGCTCAATGCATTGTTCCCGTCGAAGCGGCTGCCGATGTACTTATAGTAGCCATCCTTTTCTTTTTCGGCGAAGGAATAGTTGATGAACTGGAACATCAGTGCCGCCGAGTCGAATTTTTTCTCGAAGTACCAGGCCGCGCCCCAGAGCATGTAAAGGTTATCGATCCAGTCGTTCCGGAGGTCGTGCATGACAATGCCCGTCTGCGATTTATAGATCACCGAATCAAGCTGGGTGGTGTTTTGAGATGTGGCGTCAAGGGTGTAATTGTAGAAAGGAAGCAGGTTGGTATAGTCGTCCTTGAAGCCCAATTTGGCCTGCTCGATCACTTCGTTGAGCTTGGTGCTCGCATTAAAAAAATAATTGTAGTGTGTGGTAAGATTTTGAAAAAAGCGTTTGGGCTTTTTCAGCGGCTTGTCTGTTTTCTCTGCCCTCAATGTCCTCTCTTCATAGGGGGCTGGCTTATCCACTTTCAGGTCAAAGCCTATCTGACCATGGGCAGGAAGGCACAAAGAGTTGATCAGGATCAAGGCAAAAAAAGAAACGATGTGGCAGCTTACTCTCATTTTCGGTTCGCAAACTAAACTGTTATAAACTGAAATACAAAGATTTTAGTATAAATGGAAGGGTGTTTTTTATTTGCGAACCCTAAGCCGGCGGGCATGCCGGGGCAGTCGTGGAGGGCTATCGGCACTTCCTTAAAGCCCATCCGGGAAGGCGGTCGATGAAAAAAGGCTGCTCTCATTGATTTTCAGAGCTATATCTTCCGGAGCCTTCCCAGTTCCATTTTCTATTTATTACCTTAGCGCCAAACCCGTGCTATGGCCAAACTGGATGCAGGAACTACCCTACAGCGGCTGAGGAACCGTTACCGGCTGGTGGTAATGAACGACGATACCTATGAGGAGGTAGTAACGTTCAGGCTGTCGCGGATGAGCGTTTATGTAATGCTGAGCACGATTTTTGTGCTGCTCGTAGGTCTTACAGTTGCGCTGATCGTATTTACGCCGCTCAAGTATTATATCCCGGGTTACGGAAATGTAAAGGTGGACAGGGAATACCGGCAGTTAAAATACGTTACCGATTCTTTGGAAAAACAAGTAACTTACCAGGCGCAATACATCGATGGACTGAAAAAAGTAATGTCGGGCAATACAGACGTAAAGCTCGATACAGCCTTGCTCCAGGTTCCCAGAGATGAAGAATCCAATGATTGATCTTTTCTCATTATAAAACCATTCCTATGTTTAACAAAGAAAAAAACACCTCCTTTTCCGAAAAAGGCTCTTCTACCGCTGCTACGCTGATCAGCTCCGGCACCGTCCTCAAGGGCGATGTAAAAAGTGAAAATGACCTCCGCATCGATGGCACCATATACGGCAATGTAACCAGCTCCGCCAAGATCGTGGTTGGTCCTTCCGGTTTTATCGAAGGAAATATCGAAGGCACAAATGCCGACATAACCGGTAAGGTCAACGGCAATATCGTGGTGAGGGAGCTGCTGCAGCTGAGGGAGCAGAGCAATGTGGAAGGCAATATCATAGCCGCGAAATTGCAGATCGACCCTACGGCGGTCTTCAACGGCAAATGCCAGATGGGCGCTCCTGCAGGGAGTGTTGTTTTAATGAACAACCTGGATGTCCAAACAGCAGAAGCCAAATAAGAACAACGATCTCCTACGCTATGCGGGGCTCGGCGGACAGATCTTTGTATCGCTGGGCCTTTCCGTTTGGCTGGGATTGAAGGCCGACCAGTGGTTTGGATTGCCATTTCCCTTGCTGGTTTGGCTTTTTCCGCTGGCAGTATTGACAATGATGATACTTAAACTAATAAGAGACAGCTCCAAAAAGAAAAAAAATGACCCGGATTAGATACAAGAGCTTTTTACCCGTACTGATTTTTTTTATTGCGCTCAATGGGCTGTTCATATCAGGCAAAAGCCTGCTGGAGCAATGGGGAGCCGATCAGCAGGTGCTGATCATCGGTAATCTTATCCTCTTTATGATCACCTTTGTTTCATTTGTGCTTGCTGTAAGGGGATTAAAGAATCCCAATCCGCATGTTTTCATGCGGTCGGTGTTCAGCAGCATCATCATCAAGCTTTTTCTTTGCATCATCGTGGTGTTTGCCTACATCGCAAGCTTTCAGAAGCAGCTTAACAAGCCCGCCCTGTTCACCTGCATGGGTCTTTACCTCGTTTATACCTTCCTGGAGGTTTCCGCGCTTACCAGGTTATTGAAGCAAAATACAAATGGCTAAACAGGAAGCGCCTATTTCTGCCCTGGCTCAATACCTGCCGCCAGGCACTTACGAGCCCGTTCTTGCCTACCTTCATTTTTACAAGGTTCATCTCACGGTTGCGCGCGAACGCAAGAGCATACTGGGCGATTACAGGCATCGCATACAGGGAAAGAATCATCGCATCAGCGTCAATGGCAACCTCAATGCTTATTCTTTCCTCATCACGCTCCTGCATGAACTGGCCCACCTGCTTACTTTCGAACAGTATGGGAACAGCGTTGCCTCGCATGGAAAGGAGTGGAAAAAGGTTTTTGGCGGACTGCTGGCGCAGTTTATCGAAAAAGATGTTTTCCCTCCCGATATCAGGGCTGCGCTTGCTCAATCGCTTCACAATCCGGCTGCTTCAAGCTGCGCCGATGAACAGCTGCTGCGCACCCTCCGGAAATATGATAAGGGCGGTGATAAAACCATATTTGTTGAAGCGCTTCCTGAGGGTGCCCTTTTCAAAACCCATGACGGCAGGGTTTTTCGCAAGGGAGAAAAAATGCGCAA
>DASTPZ010000278.1:0-9322 GCA_035761965.1 Flavisolibacter sp.
TATTGCAGGCAACCGCCCGTACATCAGAACAGACAACAGGTTAGGGCTCATCCTGACCATTGTTTCCGATATCATGCTGCTGATCGGCATCTACCTCTGGTTCGCAGGGGACTGGGGATACCGCCTTATCCAGAATGCCAGCATGTCCGAGGTAATGAAGAACCCGGTAACGCGGTTCTTTGCAGTTGAGCACCAGATCGGCATGCTCATCGCGATTGTACTCATTCATGTAGGGAAGGCACAGGGAAAAAAACAAATAAGCGACCGCTCGAAGCACCGCCGCACCATGATCTTCTATTTTCTTGCGCTGCTGATCATCCTTGCTTCCATTCCCTGGCCTTTCAGGGAAGTTGGTTCAGGAAGGGGATGGTATTAAGCCATATTGATAAAACAAAGAAACCTTATAAAAGCAGCTGAACACCGGGTAAATCCCGGTGTTCGTTTTTTCAGGCCATTCCTTTCAGGGAATATTCTCCGCCGCTGAATAGACTTTCCGCCCTTCTGTATAAAATAACAGGATCCTTCGGCATCTTATTTCTTTTTTTACGAAGCCATCTGCTATCGCTGCAATGGCGCCGGGTTATCTCCACACTACAAGCGAAATCCTTTCTTTTAATGGAACGCCGGCCGCTGCCGGCAATAAGAGCCGTTAAGCTGCTGTAAAACAAAACTTCAAGCTTTACCGTTATGAAATTTATGAAAAAAGCAGTACGGATGCTGGCAGGCCTCTGCCTGATGACAAAGGTTGCCGGGGCGCAGGAAATAATGATGCAGGGGCAGGTAAAGGACCGTTCCCTGCAGGCCGTGGCGGCCGCTTCGGTCAGCTTGCTCAGAGCGCCGGATTCGACCCTGGTAAAAACCGTGGTAACCGACAGTGCGGGCTATTACCGTTTCACGAACCTTGCTCCCGGCGACTATCTCGTTAGAGTGACGGTAGTAGGATTCGAACCCGCGCACTCTGTAAGGCAACAGGTAAGCAGGCCTGGTCACCAGGTGCCGCTGATCGTGCTGGAGACCAGGCCTGCGGCCGGTGCGGCTGTCACCGTTACGGCCAGGAAACCGCTGATCGAGAAAAAAGCAGACAGGACGGTTGTGAATGTAGATGCACTCATCAGCAGCACCGGTTCCAATGCGCTCGACCTGCTCGAACGTTCGCCGGGCGTGGCAGTAGACGAGGACGGAACAGTGAGTCTCAACGGCAAGCAAGGCGTTTTGGTACTCATCGATGATAAGCCCACCTATCTTTCAGGAGAGCAGCTGGCCAATTACCTGCGCTCCCTTCCATCTTCGGCGCTTGACAAGATCGAGCTGATGCCCAACCCGCCGGCCAGGTACGATGCAGCGGGCAATGCAGGCGTGATCAACATCCGGCTGAAAAAGAACCGGGCAAGGGGTTTCAATGGTAATATTTCGACAGCGCATAACCAGGGCAGGTACTACAGCACGGTCAACAGCAGCAACCTGAATTACCGCAATGGGCCACTCAGTCTTTTTGGCAATTTCAGCTACGCGCAGCAGAACGGCTATACCGATCTTGATATCAACCGTTTTTACAGGAACAGCCAGGGAGGGCTTGCCTATACCTTCTCGCAGAATTCATACATCAGGCGGCATAGCGAGGCTTTTTCGGGAAGGGCAGGACTGGATTATGAGTTGAACAAATCTACAACCATCGGCGTACTGGTCAATGTGCTGACAAGGCCTTCGGACCGTCATACGTTTAACCTCAGCCGCCTGCTCAGCGCACAGGGCGTCGAAGATTCTTCTATTGCAGCCGACAATACGGAAAAGAACAAATGGCGCAACCAAAGCATTAACCTCAACCTCAAGCATGACCTTGCCCCCGGCGGCAGATCCCTGACGGCGGACCTTGATTACATTCACTACCTGTCCGATATCAACCAGGCTTTTTATAATACCACCTCAAGGGCCAATGGATCACTTTACAGGGATGCACTGAGCGGACAGCTGCCATCCGAGATCGATATCTATGCAGCCAAGGCCGACTACACCCATCCGTTTTCAAAAAGCCTCGTGCTTGAAACCGGTATCAAGGCCTCTTATATCAAAACCGACAACCTTGCTCTTTATGCCATTACGGAAGGCGGTATCACCCGGCAGGACTATGAAAAAACAAACCATTTTCTTTATGATGAGAACATCAATGCGGCCTATGTCAATTTCAGCAAAGAGACTGGGCGCATATCTATACGGGCTGGGCTAAGAGGAGAGAATACTATTTCCAAGGGGCACCAGCTTGGAAACATCGCAAAACCCGATTCTTCTTTCCGAAGGTCATATACCAATCTTTTCCCAACGGCATTTTTCTCCTGGAAGATCGACTCGCTATCGAAGCACCAGCTCAATTTATCCTATGGCAGGAGGATCGACCGGCCGGTTTACCAGGACCTCAATCCGTTTATCTCACCGCTGGATAAGTTCACTCTCTACGCGGGAAATCCTTTTCTAAGGCCAAGCTTCACAAATGAAGTGTCGGCGGCCTATACGTTCAGGAATACCGTGACCGCAACACTGTTCTACAGTGTAACCAGGGACGTAACCATGGAATCGATATCGCTGAATGGCAACAACTATCTCAGCCAGCCGGCCAACCTTGGCAGGAACAGCATCACAGGCTTCTCGGTAAATGCCGGTCTCAAGCCTTTCAAATGGTGGACGGCCAATGTATACGCGGAAGTGCAGAACCGTCATTACGAAGGCATGCTGGTAACCGGCTATATGGATACCGCGGCTCTCTACTTCGGTGCCAATCTCACCAACCAGCTGAGGCTTGGCAAGGATTGGAGCGCCGAATGGGGCGGCACCTATCGCGGCGACATTATTTTCGGGCAGGTTTCAATAGCCGCCAACTGGCAGCTCAACGCCGGTATACAGAAGAAGCTGTTCGATGGAAAGGCAAGCGTACGTATGGCTGTGCGGGACATATTTTTTTCAGGTATCAGGAATGGCATCATTCATAATCTCGCGCAAGCCGATGCCAGGTTCCGCAACCAGGGGGATCTGCGGATCTATACGGTCGCGCTTGCCTATAATTTCGGAAAAACAGATCAGCAGGGAAGAAGCCGTTCGCGCGGAAGCGCACAGAATGAGCAGAGCAGGGTAAGGGAGGGATAAGGCGAAAAGGCTGTCAGGATCGCTGCCTCCCGCCAAGTTCGATCACTTCGCAATCCCTGATGTTGTTGCCGTCGATGCTGAAGCGTATCAGTGTTCTTACCTTGTGCCAGCCCTGGTTGCCGGCAGCGCCGGGGTTCATGTGAAGGCAGTTCAGCCCTTTGTCATACATAATCTTAAGGATGTGGGAATGACCCGAGATGAATAGGCCCGCCTTGTGACTGATAAGCTCCTGCCTGATGCCGGGCGCATAACGGTTGGGGTAGCCGCCGATGTGGGTCATATAAACAGTAACCTCCTCGCAGTTCCAAATCTGTTTCAGCGGATAGAGGCTGCGTACATCGTTGCCATCGATATTGCCAAATACACCTCTGAGCGGGAGGCCGCTCTCTGCAGCCAGCCGCTGTGCGAGCGCAGCCGTGCCGAAGTCGCCGGCATGCCAGATTTCCTGGCAGGCGGAAAAATGGCGGAAGACGGCATCGTCAAGATAGCCATGCGTATCTGATATCAATCCGATCCTGGTCAAGCTTTTTTTGCGTAAAGATGGAGATTCTTGCCTGCACCTCCTTTTTGTGGGGGAATTAGTTTGGGTAGAAAGGGAACATTTTTTGTAATTTTAAAAATGAGTTGTGAAAACCCTCAGCGGATGGCGCGGAGGGCCTTTTTTTTAATTTCCGGATTCTTATGCTTTTCTACAGGAACTTCACATACTGGATCGACAAGCGGAAATGGAAATATGTTTTCCTGCTCACCATGCTGGAGCTTTCCGGGACCGGGGGCAGCATTTAGCTTTTGTGTCCTTCGGGGACAGCCATTTTGCATAGAAGATCCTGAGTGGCTGTTCTAATCAAATCTTAAATTCAATTAAGCATGCCTTATTACCATAAACTTGGGAACATTCCCCATAAGCGACATACCCAGTTCCGCAAGCCCGATGGCGGTTTGTATTCGGAACAGCTATTTTCCACCGAGGGGTTTTCGAACGATTACTCCCTTCTCTACCATGTTTATCCGCCCACACAAATCATAAAAACAGAAAAGCCTGTAAATGTAGCGCCGCAGGTGGCCGAAGAGAAAATGCTCAGCCACAGGAGCTTCGAAGGGTTCAAGATCAAGCCGGCAAAGGACTATCTCGAAAGCCGGGTGCCTGTGCTTGTGAACAGCGACGTACACATCGTGCTCGCCGCTCCCCAGGAAAGCGTGAAGGATTATTTCTACAAGAACACGGATGCCGACGAGATGCTGTTTGTGCACGAGGGCAGCGGTGTGCTTCGTACCATGTATGGGGAGCTGAATTTTAGCTATGGCGACTACCTGGTGATCCCAAGGGGAACGATCTACCAGATCCATTTCAATACACCTGACAACCGCCTTTTTATCGTGGAGTCGTTCAGTCCTATCCGCTTTCCAAAAAGGTACCTGAGTAAATATGGCCAGCTGCTCGAGCACTCGCCTTTTTGTGAACGCGATATAAGGGCGCCGCAGAACCTGGCCACGCACGATGAGAAAGGAGATTTCATCATCCGCGCCAAGAAAAAAGGTGTGCTCTATAACCTGCATTATGGCACACACCCTTTCGACGTGGTGGGATGGGATGGCTACTGTTATCCCTTTGCTTTTTCCATCCACGACTTTGAGCCCATTACAGGACGGGTGCACCAGCCGCCACCGGTACACCAGACCTTTGAGGCGCATAATTTCGTGGTCTGCTCTTTTTGTCCGCGTTTATTCGATTACCATCCGCAGGCCATACCGGCTCCCTATAATCACAGCAATATCGACAGCGACGAAGTGCTATACTATGTGGATGGTGATTTCATGAGCCGGAAGAATGTTACCCGCGGCATGATCACGCTGCACCCGGCGGGCATACCGCATGGGCCGCACCCCGGCACGGTCGAAAAAAGCATAGGGGCGAAAGAAACAAAGGAGCTGGCGGTGATGGTGGATACATTTCACCCGCTTATGCTCACCAAGCAGGCGCTGGATATAGAGAATGGCGATTATGTGATGAGCTGGGCGCATTAGACAATACGTCTGCTGAAAGCATTTGTCGCATAAAAAGAAAAAGCAGAGGGTTATATTCCTCTGCTTTTTTTATTCTTTCCAGCATGCCACCGGCATACAAAGGAACTAGTTGATCTTTTCCATTCTCACCTCGAGCCTCTTGTCTTTCTTGAAATACTCCAGCAGCAGCACGGAACCGGGCTTGCCTGGCAACAGCTTGGTGGAGCTGGCGCTGGACTTGAGGTTTATCCTGTCTGTTGTGATCTTGCCATCGCCATAGGAAATGGCGTTAAAGACCATGCCCTTGTACTCCTTGCTTTTTTCGTAGTCGGTATAGCCGCTCGTAAAGGTGGCCTTGCCTTTTCCCATCTGTGTATAGCTGTAATCAAAATAGCCATAGGTCTTTGCAACAGTAGCCAGGGCATGAGGTGTGCCCATGTCTGTTGCTGTGCTGAATCTGAAATTATTGGCGTTCTTTTCAAATATGCGGGCGTTGTTAAGCTCGAAGTTAGGGCTAAGCTCGAGCATCAGCATATCCGTGATCTTGAGCTTGGTCATACCGGTGCTATAGCTTCCGGTCAGAACATTAAGGGCGATGCCGCTGGCATCGGCAACTCTTCTATAACCTTCACCGATGGCGAATATTCTGCCGTCCTCGGTTTGCATGAGCTTGTGGAAGTAGATATAGCCCAGATCTTCGACGCGGCCTTTTTGATCCACTTTCAAATATTTGCTAAGGTCTTTTTCCCAGGAAACATATTTGCTGCGAACGATCTTGCCTTTGTTGTTCATCAGCCAGATGCCAAGACCATCGCTGTTGTCGCGCGTTACACTTTCATCTCCCTGGTAGTAGGGGCCTATCACCAGGAACTCTCCACTGTTACCAAGCGTGGAGATGTTCATGGGGTAGAGCTGGTTCTTGCCGTCCTGGGTCCGGATCTCAAATACTTTTCTGCCATTTTCGAGATTGATGCCGAGCAGGGTAGATTCCGAATGCTTGGACATCAGCTTGTCCTTTGACACCACTTCAATCACCGCGATGGAATCGTTTGCGCCCAGGTACTGAGCACTTGCCAGTTTGCCATCTTCAACCGGATTATAGGTCCAGGTCTTTTTTTTGTCAGAAGAGTAAAAGTTAACATCATAAGTGTATTTTTTTGATTCCCTCAGCGGCGTTACGGACACAAATCCTTTGCCGGGGATGTCAAAAATGTTTTGGTTTTCCGATTCTTCCGAGCTGTTTTGGCTCATGATCATCTTAAAATAGCTTTCAGACTTCTTATCGAGTATCTTGGTATAGCTATACAGCTGCTTGCCATTCATGCCATAAAGCCTGTACTCGAGCGAGTTTTCCTTATCGTTGTAAAAAAGGAAAACGATCGAGCTGCCATTGTAGGAAGCCTCGATCAGCACGATGTCCTTTGAATCGGTGAACTTGATATCCTTGAGAGCAGCCAGGTTCTCATCCACGATCCGGAGTGTATACTCGTTGGTTTTTTTATCGATCTTGTCAGACTGATAAAAGAAAAAATAGCCCTTGATCTGCTCATCTTCGATGATGGTTCCGGAGTTCCTGAGCTTCACGGAGTAGACCTGGTCGATTGTAAGCTTGCCTTGTGCACCGAGCTGCAGCATGCCCAATAGAAAAAATGAAAGAAAGATGCCTTTTAGTTTTCTCATAACAGGTGGTTTGTATACTTTATCAATTGGTGAAATGTTTTTTTGCTTCTTCAAATACAGACCCGAACGGTTTATAAGCTGCGCAGCCTGCTTCCTGCTGCTGCAGGTAGTAAAACGAGAGGGCTGCAATTTCGGTTAGCCGGAGGTTTTGGATCAGGTGCAGCAGCTGGTTATATTCAGCATTATAGGTGTCGGCCGGCAGGTCGACGAACCTGTTCAGCTCGTGCGCCTTCTGCCTGCGGTAGATCTCATTGAGGCACCTGCCCGTCATGGTATGCAGGTAGGGATCAGATGGATGCGTATTGAGCATCTGCAGGGTGAGAAAAAGGCATTTGGATACTTCTTTTTTCTTGAACAGGTGCTCTAGCAGCTCATAGTCGAACTGTTGTACAAGCTGTTTGAAGGTGGCCTCGCTGACCTTGAAATCGCGGGCTCCCGGTTGCTGCCTGGCTTTGATAAAGGGCTTGAGCCGTTCTATCCTGGTGCTGCAATCGGGGTGGGTCTTCAGCGAGTCGGCGAGGATGCTGTCTGCCGCCGTTTCATCTTCCGAAGTAAAGCGCATGACATCGGAATCAATCCATCTTTTGCGGAAAGGCTGTCCGGAAAAGTTGAAACGTTCCTGGAGCCGGAGGGGGCTGTCGTATTTCATTTTCGCGGAAGAGTCCAGGATGGCCAGGCATTCCAGTGCGCCCTGAAGATTATAGCCGGTATTCTTCATCAGCTCTACGGCCATGGAATCGGCTGCTGCCTCATGCTGCCTGCTATGTCGGCGGTTACGGAAGGTGAAGTTGACGGCGAGCGATATGAGTTGCTGGTTCTGTTTGAATTCTGACTGCTGTATGGATTTAAGCTCTTTCTGGAACGAATCTGAATAAACGGTGTTGACATAGGACCTTATGCTGTTGTTTCCATGATCGAGCAGGTAATGGGCCAGCTCATGGCAAATGGTAAAGACAGCCTGGCTTTCGCTTTTGAGCCGGTGAAAAAGGCCGGTATTGAACAAGATAGTCCCTTCGCCCATGCTGCAGGCATTGACCACTACATCGTTTGAAAAAAGCACCCTGATCTCCGAAGCGGGAAGCGATGGATTGGCCTTGAAAATTTCAGCAACGAGTGAGGACAGGTAAGCATTGATCCGGCTATCGGTTATGGTTTCCTCGCCTTCAATGGCGGTTTTTACAATCTCGTATCGTTCCTTGAAGATCTCCGCCAGCTGTTTCTTATGCTTACCGCTCAGTTCTTCAACATCTTTTTTATACCTGCTTTCAATCGCAGCGAGCAGGGCTTGTTTTTTAGCCGGCTCGGGCTTCAGCCATGGAAGTTCGCCTGGTTGTTGGGCCGGTAAACGCAGGAGCAGGCAGAAAAGGCTCAAAAAGAGCAACAGGGATTTGCAGTTAGTCATGGTCTGATTTGCGCTGGAAAGATAATGATCGGAAGCGAGAAAGAGAAGGAAGGGCCCATCTTGGGTTTGGGCCAAAGGGAAGCATTTCCCGCCTTTCGAAAGGCCGATTTTCATTGATGAGTCCGCCTGTTGAACTTATGGCATGATGTTTAGCTTAAATTTTTTATATTCGGAAACACAAAAAAACTTGCTATGGTAAAGATCAATGAATTAAAAGAGGGTGATATTGTCCAGGTGCTTGACGCCGGCACAGAGCGGCTCGGCACAGTCATCGGGATCAGCCGCGAAGACGGCATGGTCAACATTGACAATGGGATCCAGGAATTCTGGTACCCTTTGCAGGAAATTGTTCCGGTACCCATGACGGAGGCTCACCTGACCGGAACCCTTGGTTTTGAAAGGGAGGATACCGCCGAAGGCACAAAGTACAAGAAGGGCCCCTTCCGGATCCTCGTTCACGACCCCGGGAATTATACCAATCTGGATGTATGGTACCGGGAAGACAGGCGGCATTTCAACCACCCGCTTTACCTTCATGAGCTGCAGAATCACCATATGCAAATGACCAAAGTGCCCCTGGAAAGGGTGCCGGTGCACTAGGAACTCCTAATTATTTTGAAAAAATCTCCATATTTGAGCCGTAAAAACGGCTCTTTTTTCTTTTTTCCACTGAATATCTATATCTTTGCGCTCCCAAATTCTGTATGTCGAAACAGCCATTAATCAAACAAGACGGAACCATTATTGAGGCCCTGTCCAATGCTATGTTCAGGGTTAAACTTGAAAACGGTCACGAAATTTTGGCTACGATCTCCGGAAAAATGCGGATGCACTACATACGGATTTTGCCTGGTGACAAGGTTGGGGTGGAAATGAGTCCTTACGATCTAAGCAGGGGAAGGATCATTTTCAGGTATAAATAATGTAAACTCAGTGGGTAGCCTGTCTGCCCGCTTCAAGCTATCGATATGAAAGTCAGAGCATCCATAAAAAAAAGAAGCGCGGATTGCAAGATCGTGCGCCGCAAGGGTAAGCTTTATGTGATCAACAAAAAGAACCCTCGCTATAAGCAAAGACAAGGCTAAGCTAACTGTTGTTGGC